>NZ_JBQEQF010000023.1:0-67499 GCF_052046035.1 Paenarthrobacter sp. 22069
CGCGTTGACTCGTAAATAACCTCCGCGAAGGGGGATACGTTGCCTCATTAATAATCCTCCGCTTGGGTTGGCGGTTGCCGGGGTGGGCGGATGGAGGCTAGGCCGGGTGGATGGGATTGACGATGGCTGAGCGCAAGGCCGTGACGAAGCAGCTGGCCAGGTCCTATCGGGCCGGGGACAGGGTCCGGAAGGGAAGAATCCTGGACGAGGTCGTGGAGTTGACCGGCTGGCACCGGGATCATGCCCGGGCGGTGCTTCGGCATGCTTTGGACCCTCCGCGGCCCAGGCCGGTCAGGCCCGGCCGGGCACCGGTATACGGGGCGGATCTGCAGCCTGCTCTGGTGTTCTGCTGGGCGGTGCTGCGCGCTCCTGCCGGAAGGCTGCTGGCGGCGGTGATGCCAGAACTCGTCCCGATGCTGCGCGACGAGAAGGCCCTGGACATCACGGACGCCCAGGCGCAGCTGCTCGGGCGGATGAGCGCAGCCACGATCGACAGGCGCCTGGCCGGGGAACGGGCCAAGCTGCTGCCGCGGGGCCGGTCCCACACCAAACCCGGATCGCTGCTCAAGTCCCAGATTCCGATCCGCACGTGGGCTCAGTGGGATGACGCCGTGCCCGGCTTTGTGGAGATCGATCTGGTCGGCCATGAGGGCTCGAACAGTTCCGGACAGTACTGCTTCACGCTCACCGTCACGGACATCGCCACTGGATGGACGGTGAACAGGTCCGTGCCCAACAAGGCCCAGAGGCATGTCTTCGCTGCCCTCCAGCAAGCCATCTCTGCCTTCCCGTTCCCGGTGATCGGCATCGATTCGGACAACGGAGGAGAGTTCATCAACAACGATCTTTTCGACTTCTGCCAGGAACAACGGATCACTTTCACCCGCTCACGTCCGTATAACAAGAACGACGGGGCCCACGTCGAGCAGAAAAACTGGTCGAGGGTCCGTGAGCTGGTGGGCTACCTGCGCTACGACACCGCCGCGGAACTTGCGCTGCTGAACCAAATCTGGGAGCTGGACCGTACCTTCACCAACTACCTGCTTCCCCAGCAGAAGCTCGTATCCAAGACCCGCCACGGGGCCACGGTGACAAAGATCCATGACGCGCCGGCGACCCCCCACCGCCGCGCGGCCGCCGATCCTCACACCGAAAGGAAGGCGGCAACCCGCATGAACGCCGAGTACCGGAAAGTCAGACCCGCGGCCCTGTCCCGGCAGATCCTGGCCCTCACCGGGCAACTCGGAACCCTCGCCACCGCCAAGCAGCCAGCGCCCATCAAACCGCCAGTCAACGAGGACTGGAACCGCCGACCCAACCGGAGGTTTTCCAATGAGGCAACGTATGCCCCTTCGCGGAGGTATTGACATGAGGCAACAGGCTCATGACTTCGCCCGCTGCCAACCTGCCGGGAGTTGCCTCAGATCCGGCGCCCTTTGGCGCCGACAAACCTATGCTGGAGGTGTGAAGAGTCCCCGGCCCGGACGCCTGATGGACGACGGCGGCACCGGCCTTCCACGGCAGGTGTCCAACGGCGGCGCGCACCCAGGTGCGGGCACTATCCCAGGTGAACGCCGGCAGGCGGCAAGCCCTGGCGGCAGGACCGGGAAGCTTCTGCCTAACAGGCCGGATTCGCCGCGAAGGGACACGCGGCAGGACAGGGATGGACGGCGCAGGTTCCTCGGCGCTGCTGCCGGTGTTGTGGCTGTCGGCGGCGGCTTGGTGGCGGGGGAACTCCTGGCCAGTTTCCTGAGCCCGTCGCTGTCACCCCTGACGGCCGTGGGCGGCGCTGTCATCGACGCGGTCCCGCCCGGCGTCAAAGACTGGGCCATCTCACTTTTCGGGACGGCCGACAAAGCCGCCCTCCTTACCGGCATGGCCCTCGCCATTGCCGTGCTCGCCGCCTTTGCCGGCGTCCTGGAAGACCGCCGGAAGTTCGCCGGTATTGCCGTGGTGGGTATTTTCGGGGTGGCAGGAGCTGCGGCCGTCCTGACCCGCGCCCAGGTGACACCCACTGCCCTGGCACTTCCGGTGCTGGCCGCCGTGCTTGCCGGCATCCTCCTGCGGTTCCTGATCCGGAAACTCCACGCTTGGCGCGGGGAAACAGACGCAGGCACCGCCTCTGGCCCATCCCGCCGCAGCTTCTTCCAATCCCTTGCCGTCACCGCAGCGATTTCAGCCGTGGGAGGCGTGCTCGCTGGAATCTGGCGCGGCGCCGCCATCGCGGCCAGCGAAGCCCGCGCCCGTATCTCCCTTCCCGGTCCCGCCTCACCCGCCCCGCCCATCCCGGCCGCCGCGGAATCGGGGGTGGCCGGTGCAACGCCGCTGGTTACGCCCAACCGGGACTTCTACCGGATCGATACGGCGCTGTCCGTCCCGGCGGTCAACCCCGACACTTGGATCCTGAAGGTTACAGGGATGGTCGGCCGCGAGGTGCAGCTCTCCTTTGCCGACCTCCTGGCCAAGCCGCTGACCGAGCGGCACATCACCATTGCCTGTGTCTCCAACGGTGTGGGCGGCGATCTGATCGGCAACGCACGCTGGCTGGGCTGGCCGGTCCGTGAACTGCTGGCCCAGGCCGTTCCCCAGCCGGGCGCCGACATGGTGCTCTCCCGCAGTGCCGACGGCTGGACCGCAGGGACGCCACTCGAGGTCCTCACCGACTCCAGGGACGCGCTGCTCGCCGTGGGCATGAATGGGGAGCCCCTGCCGCTGGAGCACGGGTTCCCGGTACGGCTGGTGGTCCCTGGCCTGTACGGGTATGTGTCGGCCACCAAATGGGTCACGGAACTGAAGGTCACCCGGTTCGCCGACGACACTGGCTACTGGACCCCGCGCGGCTGGTCCGAGCGCGGTCCCATCAAAATGTCATCCCGCATCGACGTGCCCCGCAGTGGCCGGCCGGTCACCGCAGGAACGGTTGTCTTCGGGGGAGTGGCCTGGGCCCAGCACACCGGCATCCGGAAGGTGGAACTGAGGATCAACCAGGGACCGTGGCAGGAAGCCGACCTGGCCGCCGGAATCTCCCTCGACACCTGGTACCAGTGGAAGCTGGCGATGGACCTCACCCCCGGACAGTATGAGGTCCAGGTTCGCGCCACCGACCTCACGGGCCGGCCACAGGAAGAAACGGCACGGCCACCGGCGCCGGACGGGGCTACGGGATTCCACACGGTTAGAGTGGACGTGAAATCCTGACAGCCGCAACCAAAGGCGTACCCATGACCCGTTCCGTTCCGCATGGCCAGACCAGGCACCAGGTGCACCACGGGGCGCGGTCCGTTGCAGAACACGCCGCCGCCGTCCGGGACCTCCTCAACGGCGTCGCCGCGGGGGACCGCGTCGAAACCCTTCCGCTCGGCAAGGCACTCGGCCGCGGCCTCGCGTCGGATGTCGACGCGCCGCTCAGCCTTCCCCCTTTTCCGAACTCCCAGATGGACGGCTATGCCGTCCGTTCCGGTGATATTGCCGACGGCGGGGCGCAGCTGCGCACCATGCCCCCGGTTCCCGCCGGGGCAAGCCCGCAACCGCTGGAGCCCGGAACAGCGGCGCCCATCATGACGGGGGCCATGATCCCGGCGGGGGCTGACGCCGTCGTACCCATTGAAAGGGCTGTCCCGGATTACTTCCTGGCATCCGGGGACGGACGGACAGTAACATTGCCGGCCACCGCCCAGGGAACGTACGTGAGGGCCGCCGGAAGCGATATCGCAGCCGGGGAGGAGGCCCTTGCCGCCGGAACGTGCCTGGGGCCGGCCCAGCTCGGGCTGCTCGCCGCCCTGGGTATTCCAGAGGTGCCTGTGTACCGGGCCGTGACAGTCCTGCTCGTCACCACCGGGGATGAGGTGGTTGAACCGGGCCGGCCTCTTCCGCCGGGCAAAATCTATGACTCCAACGGAACACTGCTCGAGGCGGCCCTGAAGCAGGCGGGTGTTACCGTCCGGCGTTCCGGTATCTCCACTGACAACCCGGCTGAGCTGACTGCACTGCTGCGGGCGCGGAGCCAGGGTGCCGACCTCATCGTCACCACCGGCGGGGTCAGCAAGGGCGCCTACGAGGTGGTGCGCCAGGCAATGGCTGAACAGCCCGTCGAGTTCCTGCACGTGGCCATGCAGCCGGGCGGTCCCCAAGGGATAGGAACGTTCGACGGCGTCCCCTTCCTGGGGTTTCCCGGCAATCCGGTCAGTTGCCTGGTGTCCTTCGAAATGTTCCTCCGCCCCGCCCTCTCAGCGTTGTTGGGGGCACCGGCAGCCAGGCTGCCGCTGCGGGCCCGCCTGGCCCAGCCCCTCACGTCCCCCGCGCCCAAACACCAGGTGCGGCGCGGCAGCCTGCAGCCGGACGGGACGGTGCGGCTTGAGGGCGGCGAAAGTTCGCACCTGATGCACGCCCTGGCAGGTTCCAACGTCCTGGTCCACGTCCCGGCCGGCGTAACGGAACTCGCCGCCGGTGACGAGGTGGAAGTATGGATGCTGTGAACGCAGAACAGACCCCAGCCCTGACGCACCTGCGCCAGGACGGCAGCGCCCAGATGGTGGACGTCTCCGCCAAGACCGAGACCACCCGCGAGGCCACGGCCACCGCCACCGTGCGGACCACCGCAGAGGTGATGGAACTGCTGGGCACCGGCGGCCTCCCGAAGGGCGACGCCCTGGCGGTTGCCCGCGTGGCCGGCATCATGGCTGCCAAGAAAACGCCGGACCTGGTGCCGCTGTGCCACCCGCTGCCGCTGTCCAAGGTCACAGTGGACTTCGAACTGGGCGCCGAAACAGTCACTATTACCTCCACCGTCAAGACCCGCGGGGTCACCGGCGTGGAGATGGAGGCCCTGACCTCTGCATCCGTGGCCGCCCTCAGCGTCTACGACATGATCAAAGCAGTGGACAAGCACGCCGTCCTGACGGACATCAAGGTCCTGGCCAAGAGCGGCGGCAAGAGCGGGGACTGGGCACTGTGACCTCCATCTTCGGCGCAGCCGAGCCGCACCGGCACGGCGACGTGCAGGGTCGCAGGGCCGGTGTCGTTATCGCCTCCACCCGTGCTGCCGCCGGCATCTACGACGACGAAACCGGCCCGATCATCACCGACTGGCTCACCGAGCACGGCTTCGACGTCTTCCCCGCCATGGTGGTCCCTGACGGCGAGCCCGTCGGGGCTGCCATCCGGGCGCTCCTGACCCAGCATCCCGCCGTCGTTATCACCAGCGGCGGCACCGGGCTCAGCCCGGACGACCGTACGCCGGACGTCACCCTGCCCCTGCTGGACCGGGAAATCCCGGGCATCATGGAGGCCATACGGCGGGCCGGCGCCGAGAAGACCCCGTTGGCTGCCCTGAGCCGTGGACACGCGGGCGCCGCGGGGAAAACGTTTATTGTGAACCTGCCCGGATCACCAAAGGGCGTCATGGACGGACTGAGTGTCCTGGATCCCGTGATCGGGCACCTCTGCGACCAGCTGGAAGGCGGACATGGGCACTGAAGCAGCATTCGAAATAGTAAGGGCCGTGCTGAGCGCGGACCCGATCTCCGTTGACCAGGCGATTGCCGCAGTGGACAGCGAAACGGCCGGCGCGGTGGTCAGCTTCAGCGGCGTCGTCCGGAACCACGACGGCGGCAAGTCCGTGGAGCGACTCAGCTACAGTGCGCACCCCACGGCGCACCAAGTGATGTCCGACGTCGTCGCCCGCCTGGTTGCCGAGCAGAACGCTGCGGCGGAACAGGCAGCCGGGGAGGCTTCCGGAGGCAGTGGCCAGCCCGTCCGTATCTGGGCCGCCCACCGCATCGGCATGCTGGAGATCGGCGACCCGGCGCTTGTGTGCGCCGTGTCCGCTGCGCACCGCGGGCAGGCGTTCGCCGTCTGCTCCGAACTGGTGGACCGGATCAAGGAGCAGGTGCCCATCTGGAAGGAACAGTTCTTCTCGGACGGCACCGTGGAATGGGTGGGTGCGGGCAGCTGACGCTGCACCGGACACACGCGGGTGGATCCTCGGATTCACCCCTCCGGCAGGTCAGGAGGCCGAATGCGAGGTAACGCACGCCGGCCGGTTCCTGCACCCACCGGTCCCGCCGGTAGGGTTAACGCCATGACCGAACAACACTCCGTTCCCAAGCTGGTGGCCGTCCTCGGCGCCAATGGACGCATGGGCGCCGAAGCCGTCAAGGCCATCGACGCCGCGCCCGACATGAAGCTCGTCGCAGCCCTGGGACGGGGTGATTCACTGGAGCAGCTGACCACCGCAGGCGCCCAGTACCTGGTGGACCTGACCGTTCCCGAAAGCACCGAAGCGAATGTCCGCTTCGCCGTCGAACACGGCATCCACGCCGTCGTGGGCACCACCGGCTGGGATGCGGCGCGGGTCTCCGCGCTGGAATCCCTCCTGGCCGGGCACCCGGAAACAGGTGTCCTCATCGCGCCCAACTTTGCGCTGGGTTCGGTGCTCGCATCGGCCTTCGCCGCAAAGGCGGCCAGGTACTTCGAGTCGGTGGAAATCATCGAGCTGCACCATCCGGACAAGGTGGACGCCCCCTCCGGCACCGCAGTGCGAACGGCGCAGCTCATTGCGGCGGAACGGGCAGCGGCGGAGCTGCCGCCGAGCCCTGACGCCACCACCAGCGAATGCCCCGGGGCGCGCGGGTGCGAGGTTGACGGCGTCCGCGTGCACAGTGTCCGTCTCCGCGGGCTCGTGGCCCACCAGGAAGTACTCCTCGGCGGCCCGGGTGAACAGCTGACCCTCCGGCACGATTCCTTCGACCGGGCCTCCTTCATGCCCGGCGTCCTCCTGGGCGTCCGCAACGTCGCGGCGCACCCCGGCCTGACCGTGGGCCTGGATGGCTACCTGGACCTGGGGTTCTAGGCAGTGAACGGGTTTGCCGCCGGCTTCCGGAAGAACCGCACCAAGATTTGGGTGGGAGCGGTGACGCTGCTGCTGGTCTTCTACCTGGTGGTGTCCTTCCAGCGGTCCCTCCTGCTGCTGGCGGACAGCAACCTCACCGCCAAGGCCATCGGCGCCGCCTACCTGGTGCTGCCAATCGTCGGCGCATGGGCCCTGATCCGCGAACTCATGTTCGGCGCCCGGACGGAGCAGATGGCCAAGGTCCTGGAGGCAGAAGGCGGACTTCCCGTCGATGAGCTGCCCCGTACGCCCGGTGGCCGGATCGTCCGCGCCGCCGCGGATGCCGAGTTCGAAAAATACCGCGCCGAGGCTGAAGCCGCTCCCGGCGACTGGCGCTCCTGGTTCCGGCTCAGCTGCGCCTACGACGCCGCCGGGGACCGCAAACGGGCCCGCGCATCAATGCGCGACGCCGTCCGGCTCTTCACCGCCGCGCCCTAGCACGGGCTACTACTGGCTGTGCGGAGCACAGCTTCACTGCGATGGGTACGTCTGCCCATCGCAGTGCTTCGCCGTCCACGCTACGTTTAATTAGTAAACAGTCTTTAGCTTCTTTGGGGGAAAGCATGAGGTTGGCACAGTCCTTGCCGTGGCCGTGGTCCAGAAGCATATTGGATGGTGAACTAGCAGCCACCCCGTAACCGTCAGCCGGTGAGTATTTGGTCCGGTCACTGCAGGGCTTTGACGCCGCCCCGGCCCACCAGGGTCGCCGCGTGGCCCATCCATTCCAGCGGGCCGCGCCACCTCAGTACGGCGAACAGCATGCCCACGAGGACGGCGACGGCGGCATGGGCAAAGTACATTCCATCCTCGGTCCAGCCCGCGGGCAGCGGCTTGAGGTAGAAGCCGGAAACCACCCAGACGTGCACGGTGTAGAGGGTCAACGTCATGGCGCCCGCCCCGCGCAGCGGCAGCAGCAGGTCCAGGTCCACCCACTCGGCCAGGCGGCCCAGCAGCAGGAAGGCACCGATGACGGCGGCCGCCACCGCTGAGGTGTGCAAGAGGTCAAGCGTGGTCCCTGAATGCGGCGCAGCCGACGCCAGCCACCACCAGGAACCTTCCTGCGGAAGTCCGGCCAGGTTCACCTGCAGCACGCTGCCCAGCGGGTACCCGGGTGAGTTGATGGCTTCTTCCAGCGCTGCCAGGCCACCCCAATCCCAGATGGCTGTTGTGCCGACGGCCTTGGCCGCAATGGCAACCATGGTTCCGCCCACCAGCAGCAGGACGGGGATCAGTGCCTTGGTGAGGACGAGGCGGCCGATCGCGAGTCCCACCAGCAGGTAGGACAGCCACTGCAGCACCGGGTAGTAGCCCGTGAGGAACAGATCCCCGAGCAGCCGCGAAGGCGTCCCCAGGTCTTCCCAGGTGGGGTTGTGGCCCAGTTTGAGTGGTGGTTCGGGTGCGAGGAGCCAGGGCCGGAGCAGGTAGGCCATGACCGGGGACGCCAGGATCCAGCCGGCTGCCCAGGCACAAAGCCGCTTCACTCCCAGCCCCAGGAAGGGCAGGACGCACAGGAACAGGACTGCGTAGTGCACCAGGATGATGGCCACGTTCACGTCCAGGCCGCCCAGGGTAAGTCCGACGGCGGCAATCACCAGCGCGCGCAGGGTAACACCGCGCCGGGCCGCGGAAAGTTCGGCGCCCTCCAGCGGCCTGTCCTTCCCCGTTGAGAGGGCGAGTCCCACGCCCGCGAGCACAGCGAAGAGCGCGGCGGCCCGTCCGGAGAACGTGAGGCCGATCCACGTGGGCGTAAGGCTGGCATTCTGTTCGAACGTCGGCAACAGGTGGGTGGCCATCATGCCGAGCAATGCCAGGCCCCGGGCCGCGTCGATCCCCCGGAGGCGGCCCGCCTGCTGCCGTCCGGGAGCTTTCCGGGACCGGGTGGCCGGGGTGCGGGACGTCATGACCAGATCGTCTCACATGCAGGTGGGGGCGCTCCTGTCACAGGGATCTTGTATTCGAATATATGTTCGAATAGTATCTGTCGCATGGACATGTCATCAACGGGGGGCGCACAGGAGCAGGGCCGCCTGCCGGTTGACCCCGGCGCCGGCAGCGGGCTGCTGAGGGCAATGAGCCCGGGAGTGGTGGATTATCTGTTCCGCCAGCTTGTCGCGGGCAAACCGGCCGAGGACGTGCAGTGGGAGCAGGAAGGCGTCAGCCTGGCCGCCCAGCCGGAAGGGGCGGAGCTTGCCCGGCGGCTCGCGGAAACGGACATGGAAGCGCTTACACCCACGGAGTTGTTCCACTACGTACGCGCCGCGCAGCGGCTCGCGTCCTGGGCTGAGGACCTCCGGCAGGCCGCCGTCGGGCGCTATTGCCATGCCGGAACAACCGCGCCCCGGTCGCGACAGGACCCTATTTGACGTTCGTCACGCCCGTGGCATTGTCCTAACCAGCCGGGGACAGGGTAACGTTTTTTCCATGGCTGACTCTTCCGCGCACATCCCTGCCCTCGGTACACTCCTGACCGCCATGGTCACGCCGTTCACCAAGGACGGCGCCGTGGATTACGACCAGGCGGCAGCGCTGGCCAGCAAGCTGGTCGACGACGGCTGCGATGGCCTGGTAGTTACCGGAACCACCGGTGAAACCTCCACGCTGACGGACGAAGAAAACCTCGGGATGTTCCGCGCCGTCAAGGACGCCGTGGGCGGCCGCGCGGCAATCATTGCCGGCACCGGCACCAATGACACCGCGCACTCGGTCCACCTCTCCCAGCAGGCAGCAGCCCTCGGCGTCGACGGCCTCCTGCTCGTTACCCCCTACTACAACAAGCCCAGCCAGACCGGGGTACGCGCCCACTTCGAGACCATCGCCTCCGCCGTTGACGTACCCGTCATGCTGTACGACATCCCCGGCCGGTCCTCTATCCCCATCGAACCGGACACCATGATCCGGCTCGCCCAGCACCCCAACATCGTCGCCGTCAAGGACGCCAAGGCCGACCTTACGGCCGCCACCCGCGTCATGGCGGAAACAGACCTCCTCTTCTATTCGGGCGACGACGGACTGACTCTTCCCTGGATGGCACTGGGCGCCGTCGGCCTGGTTGGCGTCACCACCCATGTAGCCACCCGCCGCTTCCGCGAACTCATCGACGCCGTCAACGCCAACGACCTTGGGACTGCCCGCAAGATCAACTTCGAGCTGCAGCCCGTAGTCCGCGCCACCATGACCCGCGTCCAGGGCGCCGTCGCGGCCAAACAGATTCTTAAATGGCAGGGAGTCCTGCCCAACTCGATTGTCCGTTTGCCCCTCGTGGAGCCGGACGAAACCGAGATCGAAATCATCCGCGGGGATTTGGCGGAAGCGGGGCTGGTCTTCTCCTGAGGCTAAGACCGGCACCCTTCCGCCTGGAAAGAAGTGCACTATGACCCAAACTGCCCTTACCGGCCTTGTTACCCCTCCGCGTCTGCCCCAGGGCACACTGCGGATCGTCCCGCTCGGCGGGCTGGGGGAGATCGGCCGGAACATGGCCGTGTTCGAAATCGACGGCAAGCTGCTGATCGTGGACTGCGGCGTCCTCTTCCCCGAGGAAACGCAGCCCGGCGTTGACCTGATCCTGCCGGACTTCTCCTACATCGAGGACCGGCTGGACGACGTCGTGGCCGTGATCCTCACCCACGGCCACGAGGACCACATCGGCGCCGTGCCGTACCTGTTGAAGCGGCGCAGCGACATCCCCCTGGTGGGTTCGCAGCTGACCCTTGCCCTGATCGAGGCAAAGCTGCAGGAGCACCGCATCCGCCCCTACACCCTGACGGTCGAGGAAGGCCAGGTGGAGAAGTTCGGACCGTTCGAATGCGAGTTCGTGGCCGTCAACCACTCCATCCCTGACGCCCTTGCCGTGTTCCTCCGCACCGCGGGCGGCACCGTCCTGCATACCGGCGACTTCAAGATGGACCAGCTGCCCCTGGACGGCCGCATCACCGACCTGCGGCACTTTGCCAAGCTGGGCGAAGAGGGCGTGGACCTGTTCATGTCCGACTCGACCAACGCGGACGTCCCCGGCTTCACCACTGCCGAGAAGGAAATCGGCCCCACGCTGGAGCGGCTTTTCGGCCAGGCCACCAAGCGCATCATCGTGGCGTCCTTCTCCTCGCACGTGCACCGCGTGCAGCAGGTCCTTGACGCAGCGGCCAAGCACAACCGCAAGGTGGCCTTCGTGGGCCGCTCCATGGTCCGCAACATGGCCATCGCGGAAAAGCTCGGCTACCTGGATGTTCCCGCCGGGCTGATCGTCGACATCAAGAACATCGACAACCTCCCCGACAACCGCGTGGTGCTCATGTCCACCGGTTCCCAGGGCGAGCCAATGGCCGCCCTGTCCAGGATGGCCAACGGCGACCACCGCGTGGTGGTGGGCGACGGCGACACGGTCATCCTCGCCTCCAGCCTCATCCCCGGCAACGAGAACGCCGTGTTCCGGATCATCAATGGCCTCCTCAAGCTGGGCGCCGACGTGATCCACAAGGGCAACGCCAAGGTGCACGTGTCCGGCCACGCTGCGGCCGGTGAACTGCTCTACTGCTACAACATCCTCGAGCCGCTCAACGCGATGCCCGTGCACGGCGAAACCCGGCACCTGATCGCCAACGGCAAGATCGCCATCGAGTCCGGGGTTCCGGAGGCCAGCGTCATCCTCGCGGACAACGGCACGGTCATCGACCTCCGCGACCACCAGGCGGACATTGTGGGCCAGGTGGAGGTGGGCTTCGTCTACGTCGACGGCTCCAGTGTGGGCGAAATCACCGACGCCGACCTCAAGGACCGCCGCATCCTGGGCGATGAGGGCTTCATCTCGATCATCACGGTGATCCACCGCGCCACCGGCAAGGTGGTCTCCGGGCCGGAGATCCACGCCCGCGGCGTGGCCGAGGATGACTCCGTCTTCGACGACATCATCCCCAAGATCAACGCGGCGCTGGAAGAGGCTGTCCAGAACCATGCCGACCACACGAGCCACCAGCTCCAGCAGGTGGTGCGCCGGGTCGTGGGCACCTGGGTCAACCGCAAGCTGCGCCGCAAGCCCATGATCATCCCGGTGGTGCTCGAGGCCTGAGAAGCCCGACCACCACAAGCGTCGCCGCCGGTTTCCGGCCAGGGGGCCCGGTTCTTCGGAACCGGGCCCTTCGCGCATCCCGCCGAGCTGGCGGAGGAAGCCCGATATCCCCGGAATCACAGCCTGCTTCCGGTAGCGTGGCTACTATGGCCACACGTACTACTTCCGCGCCCAAAGGTACCGGCAGGGGGAGCTCCGGCAGCAGATCCGGAGCCTCCACAGGCCGCGGAACCGGCTCCACCGCCAGCAAACCAGCGCGTGGCGGGTCATCCAGCACCGCACGCACCCGCCAGCTTCCCGCCGTCGAACACCACCAGCCGTGGCTGCTGCGCGTCGCGGGCGGGGCGTGGCTGGGAATTGGCCACCTGGTGGGCGGGGGAATCCGCCGCATCGGACACGACGTCAGTGACCTTCCTTCCGAGGACCGCCGCGACGGCGCCGCCCTCTTCAACCTGGCCCTGGGAATCTTCATTGCCACCTTCGCCTGGTGGGGCCTGACGGGCTGGCTGCCCGACGCCGTCTATGCCGTGGTGAACGGAACCTTCGGCTGGATCTCCCTGCTCCTGCCGCTGATGCTCTTCGTGTGCGCCTTCCGGCTGTTCCGGCAGCCCTCCGATGGCCGCGGCAACAACCGGGTAGGCATCGGCTTCCTGATCATGACCTTCGCCGGCTGCGGGCTTGCCCACGTCCTCGGCGGGCAGCCCACCGTTGCCGACGGCTTCGACGGCCTCCGGAAGGCCGGCGGTATGCTCGGCTTCCTCGCCGCAACGCCGCTTGCAGCCATCCATCCCGCCGTGCCTGTGGCGCTCTACGCCCTGCTCGCGTTCGTGTCGGTGCTGATCATCACGGCCACCCCGTTCACGGCCATCCCGCGGCGCCTCCGCGGAGCCTACGAACACCTCATGGGCATCGACCTGATTGAGCAGGACCAGGCCAGCGACGGCCATGACCGCAGCTACCTGGAGCGGACCCCGCCGGCTGCGCCAAGGAAAAAGAAGAAGCGCAGGCTCTTTGGCAAGGACGAGGAGACCGAGGCAGGCCTGGACGGCTACGTGGGCGACGAAGCCTTCGAACACGCCGTCATTGACGACGACGAGCCGGAACCCGACCGCCCCGCCCCCGGCGTGCGCCGGCCCACCCAGGCCGAGATCGCCGTCGAAAAGATTAAGGCTGCCCAGGGCCTGGGCGGAAGTTCCGCGGCGGCTCCCGCCGAGAACGCCACCGAGGCCATTCCGTTGGTGATCCCAAGTGCCAATGCACCCGCCAAGGCGGCCCCCGCGCCCACCGTTCCTTCCAACCCGGTGGCCCCGGCACCGCCGCCCGCCCCCATCCCGCAGCGGACGGAGCAGCTTTCCCTCGCCGGCGACGTCACGTACACCCTCCCGGCCTCGGACTTCCTCACGCCGGGCTCCATCCCCAAGGAGCGCACCGAGGCCAACGACGCCGTCGTCGCCGCCCTGACCGACACCCTGACGCAATTCAACGTCGACGCCACCGTCACCGGCTTCAGCCGCGGCCCCACCGTCACCCGCTACGAGATCGAACTCTCGCCCGGCACCAAGGTGGAGCGCGTCACGGCCCTGTCCAAGAACATCTCCTACGCCGTTGCTTCCAGCGATGTCCGCATCCTGAGCCCCATCCCGGGCAAGTCCGCCATCGGCATCGAGATCCCCAACACGGACCGCGAAACCGTCTCCCTGGGGGACGTCCTCCGCAGCCAGAACGCCCGCCGCACCGACCACCCCATGGTTATGGGCGTGGGCAAGGACGTGGAGGGTGGCTACGTGGTGGCCAACCTGGCCAAGATGCCGCACCTGCTGGTGGCCGGTGCCACGGGCGCCGGTAAGTCATCCTTCGTGAACTCGATGATCACCTCCATCCTGATGCGCGCCACTCCGGACGAGGTCCGGATGGTCATGGTGGACCCCAAACGCGTGGAGCTGACCGCCTACGAGGGCGTCCCGCACCTGATCACGCCCATCATCACCAACCCCAAGAAGGCCGCAGAAGCGCTGCAGTGGGTGGTGCGGGAAATGGACGCCCGGTACGACGACCTCGCCAACTACGGCTTCAAGCACATCGACGACTTCAACAAGGCCGTCCGCGCCGGCAAGGTCCATCCGCCGGTGGATTCCAAGCGCGTCATCCGCCCGTACCCCTACCTGCTGGTGATCGTGGACGAGCTTGCCGACCTCATGATGGTGGCGCCGCGCGACGTCGAAGACTCGATTGTCCGCATCACCCAGCTCGCACGTGCTGCCGGAATCCACCTGGTGCTTGCCACCCAGCGCCCCTCCGTGGACGTGGTCACCGGCCTGATCAAGGCCAACGTTCCCTCCCGCATGGCCTTCGCCACGTCCTCCGTGACCGACTCCCGGGTGGTCCTGGACCAGCCCGGCGCGGAGAAGCTGATTGGCCAGGGTGACGCGCTCTTCCTGCCCATGGGTGCGTCCAAGGCCATGCGTGTCCAGGGAGCCTGGGTCACGGAATCCGAAATCCACAAGGTCGTCGAGCACGTCAAGGGACAGCTGCAGGCTGTCTACCGTGACGACGTCGCGCCCGAAGCGGAAAAGAAGCAGATCGACGACGACATTGGGGACGACCTCGAGGTGCTGCTGCAGGCCACCGAACTGGTGGTCACCACGCAGTTCGGTTCCACCTCGATGCTCCAGCGCAAGCTCCGGGTCGGGTTCGCCAAGGCCGGCCGGCTTATGGACCTGCTCGAGTCGCGCGGCGTGGTGGGCCCCTCCGAGGGCTCCAAGGCCCGTGATGTGCTGGTGAAGCCGGACGACCTCGCCGCCGTCCTCGCCGCCATGAAGGGGCAGGAGGCCCCCGCGGCGCCTGACTCCCAGACCGCCGCGCTCAGCGACAACGCCAACGCGAACATCGCGCAGGGCGGTTACGCCGAGGACTTGGTTGCCGCCGACCTGGACAAGCGGAAGCAGAACGTCGAATACTACGACGGTTCGGATTCCGCTCCCGGCGGCTACGGCGATGACGACGACGGCTCCGAAGACGCATGGTCCCTCACGGGACGCTAGGCCGGTAGCCTAGGAACGTGACTAGCACCGATGCAACCGCCGCCGGCCAAGGCCGAGCCGGGGTCTGGAACCTTCCCAATGTCCTGACCATGATCCGCATTGTGCTGGTCCCGTTCTTCGTGTGGTTCCTCGTCGCGGATGCGCCCGGGCTGCACAGTACCTCCGGTCCGTGGCGCTGGGCGGCGGTGGCGGCGTTCTCCGTCGCCATCTACACAGACAAGCTCGACGGCGACATCGCCAGGAGCCGCAACCTCGTCACCGACTTCGGCAAGATCGCCGACCCCATCGCCGACAAGCTTCTCATCGGCTCCGCGCTGGTGATGCTGTCCCTGCTGGGCGAGCTCCCGTGGTGGGCCACCCTCGTGATCCTGGTCCGGGAATGGGGCATCACGGCCCTGCGCTTCTTCGTGATCCGCTACGGTGTGATTCCCGCCTCCCGCGGCGGCAAGCTCAAGACGGTTGTGCAGACCGCGGCGATCTTCCTGTATCTGCTGCCCTTCGGCGGCTTCGCGCCGTGGATGACCTGGGTCGCGTTCGCGGTCATGATGGCTGCCGTCGCCATCACGCTCTGGACCGGGGTGGAATACGTGGTTGAAGCCCTGCGCCTGCGTGCGAAGGGGAAGCGCCAGGCAGCACCAACCGTGGAAGGGCAGGAGCAGGGATGACCAACCTCCACCATCTGGCTGCACAGGCCGTCCGCCAGGCCGTCGAGTCGGGGCAGACGGTTGCCACCGCGGAATCGCTGACGGCGGGCATGGTGTCTGCGGTCCTGGCCGACACGCCCGGCGCCTCCGGCATGCTTCAGGGCGGTGTCGTGGCCTACCAGAACTCCGTCAAGGAAACCGTGCTGCACGTCCCCGGTGACCTGCTGGCCCGTGCCGGCTCCGTCGACCCCGACGTCGCCCGCGCCATGGCCGCAGGGGCGCGCACTGTCCTGGGCGCCGACGTCGGGCTTTCCACCACGGGAGTGGCCGGCCCCGACGCACACGACGGCAAACCGGTGGGGCGGGTTTACATCGGGGTTGCCACGGCCGCCGGGACCGCCGGTTTTGAATATTCGTTCACCGGCAGCCGGCCGGACATCAGGGGAGCTGCCTGCGCCGCGGCCCTGGAAAGGCTGCTGGAAGCCTTGTCTGCCTGACCCCTCCGGGCCCAAGTTACCGCGCGTAAAGTTTCCGGGAACAAAAGCCGGTACCGATTAGTTATTACATTGTGTCGCTTCCGGAGAGCGGAGGCGCCTAGGATGAAATGACCACGACGGTCCGCCCCGCGGCGGACCTGACCAATGAGGGAGCAAGGCGATACAGATGGTAAAGCAGCCCGTATCCGTAAACGGCGTTGTCCGCTGGAAGGATGTGGGCCTCGCCGAACAGGCTAAGAGCGAACAGAAGGAGCGCAAGATGGTAGTACTTCGTCACGAAATTGGTGATGTCCTGCGCGATGTCCGCCAGCGTCAGGGGCGTACGCTCCGCGAAGTTTCGCACAGTGCCCGTGTCTCCCTGGGATACCTCAGCGAAGTGGAGCGTGGCCAGAAGGAAGCATCGTCAGAACTTCTGTCCTCGATCTGCTCGGCGCTGGATGTTCCGTTGTCAAGCATGCTCCGCGAGGTCAGCGACCGCGTGGCGGTCGCGGAGGGCGTGGCCGTTCCGGACACCGTTCCGCAGGAATTCTCCCAGCGTTACGGCCGTGACCTGGAACGCGACCTCAACAACGAACTGAACGACGAACTCTCCACGGGCCTTCTCTCCGGCGCCCGGTAAACGCAAGCCCCACCGCAGGTGGGGCGAACGGCAACAGGAAGCCCCCGGCCAGGCCGGGGGCTTTTCTGCTGCCTCCGAATACTCCGTTGGGCCCTAATCCTCCTAATTGGCGGATTCTCCGGTGGCTTCCCTGGGAAACCCGTCACGCTCATAGGTAGAGTTCAGCATCGCCATGTAACGGGCAAGTTCCTGGAGGTCCTCCACCGGCCACTCCCGCAGGCGTTCCTGGAAGACCTGGCGCCGGGCGTCCTGGACCTGGTGCATCTTCTCTTCGCCCTTCGGCGTCAGCTGGATGGACTGGGCCCGCCGGTCCATCGGATCCGCTTCCTTGGACACCAGTCCCAGGCTCTCCAGGAACGCAATCTGCCGGCTCACCGACGGCTTGCCCACACCGATGTTCATGGCGAGGTCGGTCAGGCGGATGGGCCCCTCCCTGCGGATGACCGTCAACAGTCCATACGCGGCCGGCTCCATGTCGGGGTGCACTTCCCGGGAGAGCTGGTTCGAGATGGCCCTGGCCCGCCGCCAGAAAAGGCTGATCTGGTGTTCGACATTCTGCAGTGCCGTGTCGGCGGCATCATCGCCTCTGCCGGGCTGCGGCGGGAGATCCGGAGGGTTGCTCATGGCAACAATTCTAGGGTCCGCAATCGTGAGAGGATTTACCGATGCGAATCAGCGAGTACTGGCGTCTGATGGATGACGAGTTCGGCGCGGGCTATTCCCGTGTCCTGAGCAGCACCCTCGTCCTCGCCGGGGTGGGCGGCCGAACTGCCGACCAGGCCCTGGCAGCAGGCGTGGAGCCGCGGAAGGTTTGGCTGGCTGTCTGCGACGTCCAGGACGTGCCGGCCGGACGGCGGCTCGGCCGCGACATCGCTCCCCGCCGCGACTGACTGGGCCCCGCTCCGGGCAGGCTGACACGCCGCAGGACCCCGACTCTTCGAATACCTGTTCGGATAAGGCTATGCTTTTTCCATCGGGTTTATCCACATAACCGTCGTCCTCCGGCCGGAATGTCAGTGGGTCCCCTTAGCGTCAGAGATGACCAATAAAACGGCCGCGTAGGCCACCATCGAGAAAGCATTAGAGGTGTCAACCATGGCGGCAGCCCCGGATCGTGCAAAAGCGCTGGAAGCAGCGCTTGCCCAGATTGACAAGCAGTTCGGCAAGGGCTCGGTCATGCGCCTGGGCGACGAAGTCCGTGCCCCGATCGAAACCATCCCCACGGGCTCCATCGCCCTGGACGTGGCCCTCGGCATTGGCGGGCTCCCGCGTGGCCGCGTCATCGAAATCTACGGTCCGGAATCCTCGGGTAAGACCACGGTTGCCCTGCACGCCGTGGCAAACGCGCAGCGCGCCGGCGGCATCGCAGCCTTCATCGACGCCGAACACGCCCTGGACCCCGATTACGCCGCCAAGCTGGGCGTGGACACCGACGCCCTCCTCGTGTCGCAGCCGGACACCGGTGAGCAGGCCCTGGAGATCATGGACATGCTGGTGGGGTCAGGTTCGCTGGATATCGTCGTCATCGACTCCGTTGCCGCCCTGGTGCCGCGCGCGGAAATCGAAGGCGACATGGGGGACAGCCACGTGGGCCTTCAGGCGCGACTCATGAGCCAGGCCCTGCGTAAGATCACCGGCCGCCTGAGCCAGACCAAGACCACCGCCATCTTCATCAACCAGTTGCGTGAAAAGATCGGCGTCTTCTTCGGCTCTCCCGAAACCACCACTGGTGGCAAGGCCTTGAAGTTCTACGCCTCCGTGCGCATCGACGTCCGGCGGATCCAGACCCTCAAGGAAGGTGCCGATTCCGTCGGCAACCGGACCAAGGCCAAAATCGTCAAGAACAAGATGGCTCCGCCGTTCAAAGTCGCCGAATTCGACATCATCTACGGCCAGGGCATCTCCCGCGAAGGCGGCATCATCGACATGGGCGTGGAGCACGGCATCATCAAGAAGTCCGGCTCCTGGTTCACCTATGATGGCGACCAGCTGGGCCAGGGCATGGAGAACTCGCGCCGGTTCCTGCGCGATAACCCGGAGCTCGCCGCCGAACTGGAGCGCCTCATTAAGGAGAAGCTCGGCGTTGGGGTCAAGCCTGCCGAGGATGAGTCTAAGGACGCGCCCAAGCTGAAAGCCGTCGACGGGTTCTAGCCCGTGGCCGGATCGCGTACACGCCGTAGCCGGTCCGACAGCCCTTCCGGAGGGCTGTCGGACACCGACGCCTTGCCGGAGGACCCGCAGTCGGCCGACGCCGAACCGGATCCGTTCAGCGTTGCCCAGACGATCGTCTACCGGCAGCTGACGGCCTCGCCAAAGAGCAGGCTGCAGCTGGCCCGGAAGCTGGCCGAACGAAATATCCCGGAGCACGTTGCCGAAGCTGTCCTGGACAAGTTCCAGGAAGTCCGCCTGATCGACGACGCCGAGTTCGCGGAGATGTGGGTCAGGAGCCGTTCACAATCCCGCAAGCTGGCCAAAGGCGCCCTCCGCCGCGAACTCGCGGACAAGGGCATCGACCAGGAGACAGCTGCGTCAGCCCTGGAGCAGCTCTCCGACGCCGATGAGGAGGCCGCCGCCAGGACGCTGGTTGAGCGCAAGCTGCGGCCCGGCACGGACCTGTCCGACCAGGCAGAGCGGGACAAATCTGTCAGGCGGCTGGCGTCCATGCTGGCACGCAAGGGTTATCAGCCATCCCAGGCGTTCCGGATCGTCAACGAGGTGCTGGATTCCCACGGGGATCACGACAGCGCCGCGTTCCAAAGCCGGTACCCTTAACTGGTGAGTTTGACCATTCCTTCCCCCCACTCCGGCGCCACCGCTTCCGTTGATCCGGCGGCCGTGCCGCAATCCGAAGCCGCCCAACCCCGCACCTACCAGGTGCGCACCTTTGGCTGCCAGATGAACGTGCATGACTCGGAGCGGATGGCCGGCATGCTCGAAGACGCCGGTTACGTCCCGGCGGAAGGCGACCACGCCGACGTGGTGGTGTTCAACACCTGCGCTGTCCGGGAAAACGCCGACAATAAGCTCTACGGCAATTTGGGCATCCTGGCCCCCGTGAAGGCGGCCAACCCCGGCATGCAGATTGCCGTGGGCGGGTGCCTGGCCCAGAAGGACCGCGAGACGATCCTGAAGAAGGCGCCTTGGGTTGACGCCGTCTTCGGCACGCACAACGTGGGGGCCCTGCCTGCACTCCTGGACCGCGCCCGCCACAACAACGAAGCGCAGCTTGAAATCCTGGAATCCCTGGACGTGTTCCCGTCCACACTTCCCACAAAACGCGACTCCGTTTACTCCGGCTGGGTGTCCATCTCTGTCGGCTGCAACAACACCTGCACCTTCTGCATCGTGCCGGCACTGCGGGGCAAGGAAAAAGACCGACGGCCCGGTGACATCCTCGCCGAGATCCAGGCGCTGGTGGATGACGGCGCCATCGAAGTGACCCTCCTGGGGCAGAACGTCAACTCCTACGGCGTCGAGTTCGGTGACCGGGAGGCCTTCTCCAAGCTGCTGCGCGCCTGCGGAGACATCGAGGGCCTCGAACGCGTGCGCTTCACCAGCCCCCATCCGGCCGCTTTCACTGACGACGTCATTGACGCCATGGCCGAGACCCCGAACGTGATGCCACAGCTCCACATGCCGCTGCAGTCGGGGTCGGACCGCATCCTGCGGGCCATGAAACGTTCCTACCGCTCCACGAAGTTCCTGGGCATCCTGGACAAGGTGCGGGAAAAGATTCCGCAAGCGGCTATCTCCACGGACATCATCGTTGGATTCCCGGGGGAGACGGAGGAGGACTTCCAGGCAACGCTGGACGTGGTGGAACAGTCGCGCTTTGCCACCGCCTTCACGTTCCAGTACTCCAAGCGGCCGGGCACGCCCGCCGCCGACCTGCCGGACCAGCTGCCCAAGGCCGTGGTCCAGGAGCGGTTCGAGCGGCTCACCGCCCTGCAGGACAGGATCGCTGCCGAGGAGAACCGCAAGCAGCTCGGCCGCCGGCTCGAGGTCATGGTCACCGCCCAGCCGGGGCGGAAGTCCGGGGAAACCCACCGGCTGTCAGGGCGCTCACAGGACCAGCGGCTGGTCCATTTCTCCGTTCCCGACGGCGCAGCCTCGCCCCGGCCCGGAGACCTCGTCACCGTCACCATTACTGAGGCCGCGGCATTCCACCTCGTGGCTGATCCCACGCTGGAGGATTACAGCCTGCGCCGGTCCCGGGCAGGGGACGCCTGGGACAGGTCCCAGGCCGACTCCTGCGGTGCACCGGCCCCGGGCGCCGGGGCAGGAGCGAAGGGTGTCTCCCTCGGCATGCCCACCCTGCCCCTGCGCACCCGCTGACAGGTGGCTGCCCCACCTGTGATCGCCGTCGTCGGTCCCACCGGCTCCGGCAAGTCAGACCTCGCCGTCAATCTCGCCCTTGAACTCGGCGGTGAAGTCGTCAACGCCGACGCCATGCAGTTCTATCGGGGCATGGACATCGGTACCGCAAAAATCACCGTGGCCGAGCGGCGCGGGGTGCCGCACCACCTCCTCGACATTCTGGACGTAACCCAGGAAGCCAGTGTTTCCGACTTCCAGGCGCAGGCGCGCGAGACCATCGACGACATCCATGGACGCGGCAAGCGCGCCATCCTGGCCGGTGGTTCCGGGCTGTACGTCCGGGCAGCGCTGGACGTCCTGGAATTCCCGGGGACCGACCCTGCTCTCCGTGCCCGGATTGAGGCAGAGCACGCGGAACTCGGCACAGGCGAACTCCTGGCCAGGCTAAAGGCCGTTGATCCCGTATCTGCGGACCGGGTCTCAGACGCCCGGAGGATAATCCGCGCCCTGGAAGTGCACGAACTCACGGGCCGGCCCTTCAGCTCCTACATGCCCCGGCGCGAGTATTTCCGGCCTGCCGTGCAGGTGGGCCTTGCCGTGGACCGGGACGTGCTGCGGGAGCGGCTGGCGGCCCGTGTGCACCGGATGGTGGACGGCGGACTGCTGGACGAGGTCAGGGAATTGGACACCCGTGGCCTGCGCCGGGGCAAAACCGCGTCCCGCGCCCTTGGCTATGCCCAGTTCCTGCGGGTCATCGACGGCGGCTCAACCGTTGCGGAGGCCGCCGAAGAGACGATCGTGGCCACCCGGCAGTTCGCGCGCCGGCAGCTGACCTGGTTCCGCGCCGATCCGCGAATTACCTGGCTCGACTGGCAGGATCCGCAACTCGTGGGCAAAGCCGCGGAGCTGTGCAGGTAAAAACTGTGCCCGTAGGAGCCGTACAGGCGGGAGGTTGAACTGTGCCTGCCACTGTTGCGGTTTCAGCGGCGGCAGCATCCGGCGCTACGCTTGGGAACATGAATGCCACCCCCGCAGAAACTCCCGGATCCGCCCTGCGCTCATTGAGCGGGCTCCGCTTTTCGAAGGGGCACGGCACCGGCAACGACTTCGTCCTGGTCGCCGACCCGGAGGGGACCCAGGCTCTGGGAGCTGACCACGCTGCCACCCTCTGTGACCGGCACCGCGGCATCGGAGCCGACGGTCTGATCAGGGCCGTCCCCTCCCGCTTCCTGCCCGAGGGCCGGGAACTGCTCGCCGCCGCCCCGGACGCGGAATGGTTCATGGACTACCGCAACGCGGACGGCTCACTGTCCGAAATGTGCGGCAACGGGGTCCGGGTCTTTGTCCACTTCCTGCTCACGGAGGGCCTCATCGACCTTCCCGACGGCGCGGCTCTCACCATCGGCACCCGCGGAGGCGTCAAGACGGTGGTCCGGACCGGGGACGGCTACGCGGTGGACATGGGGCCGTGGGAATTCATCTTCCCCGGGGAGGCCAGCGCCAAGGCCATGGATTCCCTGGTTACTGCCGACGGACTGGAAGTTCCCCGGCCGGCGCTGTCCGTCAGCATGGGCAATCCGCACACGGTGGTGGCCCTCGCTGAACTGTCCGAGCTGGAAGGCACCCGGCTTTTCACGGCGCCCAAGGTCGACCCCGTACCCGCCAACGGGACCAACGTGGAGTTCGTGGTGCCCTCCGAGCCCCTGGTCAACGACGGCGTGGGATCCGTCACCATGCGGGTGCACGAGCGCGGCGTGGGGGAGACCCAGTCCTGCGGTACGGGAGCCTGTGCTGCCGCCGTCGCCATCCGCCACTGGGCCGGCGCCGAAGCGCCGGACGCGTGGCGCGTCCATGTTCCCGGGGGCGTGGTCGGTGTGAAGTTCTTTGCCGGGCCCGGCGGCCATGAACATGTTGAGCTCAGCGGCCCAGCCGTTATTGTGGCGAGCGGGACGCTTTCGTAACCTTCAGGATCCGGAAGGTCTTTGACGTTGACGCGCGGGTTACGGTGAAGGAGCTGTCAAGTTCGGCTGCCAGCCAGCGCTGAAGCGAATCCGAACCGAGGTTCTTCTGCACCACAAGCCACGCCGTTCCGCCGTCGGCCAGGCGCGGCAGCCACAATTTCAGCAGTGCATGCAGCTCGTCTTTCCCGATGCGGATCGGCGGGTTGGACCAAATGGTGTCGAAGCGGACCTCCGGGTCCACGGCCCCTGGCGTGTCGGCCACGACGTTGGACAGTCCCAGCGTGGCGGCGTTTTCGTTGGTCAGGGCGATGCATCGTTCGTTTACGTCCACGGCATAGACCTTTGACTGCGGAGCAAGCAGTGCCATGGTGAGTGCGATTGGGCCCCAGCCGCACCCGATGTCCAGCAGGTTTCCCTGCGGATGCGGGGGCGGGACCTTGGCCAGGAGCACGGCGGTGCCCTTGTCGATTCCGTCCGGGCTGAAGATGCCGGTGGAGGTATGGAGCCTGCGCGTCTCACCGGCCAACTCCACAGTAAGTGGCTTACGGGTGAAGGGGCCGGCGGGGGACGTGCTGAAATAATGTGCGGACTCCATAACTGGCCAGAGTAGTTCCCCTTGCAGCGTAAAGGGAAACCGCGCAGAAGCCGCTCTGCTACTCTGGAGGGCATGTTCCTGATCTTCGAGTAGCCGCGCGGGCCCACTGCCCGTCCCGCACCTGTCCTCCAGCGACAGCCCGTCCCGCAGCGACGCAGGCTCCCACACCTTCCGCTGCACACCGGCGCAGACCTCTTTGTCCCGCCGGCCCCGGACAATACTCGAACGTCAGCCCCGTGCTGCAGTTTCAGCCATTTTCCGGCTCCCTTTTCCCCTGCCGCCTCCCTGGCGCGGCATCACCGGCCCCGGCACCGCAGCCGGCGGCGACACAACAGGAGAAGATGCATGACCGCAGGCCGTCAGCCCAGCGCGAATACGTTCCAACTTCCCACCAATCAGCACTATTCTGGAATTGCCGAATCTTCAAAGGAGACCATGACCAGCCAGCCCAACACCGGTTCCGATCCAGCCGCCCAGGACATGAGTCCGCAGGAAATCCAGGCTGTTATCGACCGGATCCTCGCCAAGGACGTCCCGGCCAAGAATGTCAGCACGCCCGGCGGTGAAGGCGGCGGCAATGGAAAAGCGGTGCTCGGCAAGGCGCAGGCTATTTCCCGCCTTGATGAGGAACACAGCACATACGACGGCGACCAGCAGGACCTCGAGGAGCGCCGCGCGCTGCGCCGGCGGGCAGGCCTGTCCACTGAGCTCGAAGACGTCACCGAGGTCGAATACCGGCAGCTGCGCCTGGAACGCGTCGTCCTTGCCGGGCTCTGGTCCGAAGGGACGCTTGCCGACGCCGAAAACTCGCTGCGTGAGCTCGCCGCCCTCGCCGAGACCGCCGGTTCGGAGGTCCTCGACGGGCTGGTGCAGCGCCGCGACAAACCGGACCCCGGGACCTTCCTGGGGTCCGGCAAGGCCCAGGAGTTGAAGGACATCGTCATGTCCACGGGCGCGGACACCGTGGTGGTCGACGCCGAACTGGCGCCTTCCCAGCGCCGCGGCCTGGAAGACATCGTCAAGGTCAAGGTCATCGACAGGACAGCCCTGATCCTCGACATCTTCGCCCAGCACGCCAAGAGCCGCGAAGGCAAGGCCCAAGTAGAGCTCGCGCAGCTGGAATACCTGCTTCCCCGCCTGCGTGGCTGGGGCGAGTCGATGTCCCGCCAGGCCGGTGGCCAGGTCGGCGGCGCTGCCGCCGGCATGGGCTCCCGCGGACCCGGTGAAACCAAGATCGAGCTGGACCGGCGCCGGATCCGTACCCGCATGGCAAAGCTGCGGCGCGAAATCGCCGCCATGAAACCCGCTCGCGAGACCAAACGGGCCAACCGCCGTCGTAACGAAGTGCCCTCGGTGGCAATCGCCGGGTACACCAACGCCGGAAAGTCCTCACTGCTCAACCGGCTCACGGACGCCGGGGTTCTCGTGGAGAACGCACTCTTCGCCACCCTGGACCCCACCGTCCGCAAAGCCGAAACTGCTGACGGCCTGGGCTACACCCTGGCCGACACCGTCGGATTCGTCCGGTCGCTGCCCACCCAGTTGGTGGAAGCCTTCCGCTCCACCCTCGAGGAAGTGGCGGACTCGGACCTCATCCTGCACGTGGTGGATGCTTCGCACCCTGACCCCGAAGGGCAGATCGCTGCCGTCCGCAAGGTCTTCAGCGAAGTGGACGCCCGGAAGGTGCCCGAAATCATCGTGCTGAACAAGGCCGACGCCGCCGACCCCTTCGCGGTGGAGCGGCTGAAGCAGCGCGAACCGCGCCACGTGGTGGTCTCGGCACGCACGGGGGAGGGCATCCCGGAACTGCTGAAGGCCATCAGCGAGTCCATTCCCCGGCCCTCCGTCAAGATGGAGCTGCTCATTCCGTACGACCGCGGGGACCTCATCAGCAAGCTCCATGAGTCCGACGCCGAAATCCTCAGCCTGGACCACGTTGAGGCGGGTACCAGGGCAGCCGTGATGGTCCGGGAGGGCCTCGCGTCCGAACTGGAACCATTCGTCGTCAATGTCTGACGTCGCAGCCGGCGAAGCTGCGCAGACGGCCGGCGAGCAGTTCGTTATCGAACTGCTCGACCGCGCCGTCGCCGGCATGGGCGGACAAAGCCGTACCGGACAACACGAAATGGCCCGCCAGGTGGCCCGGGCCATCGAAACAGGCAACCACCTCTTGGTCCAGGCAGGCACAGGCACCGGCAAATCGCTTGCTTACCTGGTGCCGCTTATTGCCCATGCCCTCGAAAGCAACAAGCCCGCCCTGGTGTCCACGGCCACGCTGGCAC
This sequence comes from Paenarthrobacter sp. 22069, assembly GCF_052046035.1. Taxonomy (NCBI): domain Bacteria; kingdom Bacillati; phylum Actinomycetota; class Actinomycetes; order Micrococcales; family Micrococcaceae; genus Paenarthrobacter; species Paenarthrobacter sp. 22069. Next base: position 25,908 of record NZ_JBQEQF010000023.1, read on the forward strand.
TCCAGACCCAGATTGTGGGCAGGGACCTGCCCCGGCTCCTGAAGAACATCACGCCGGCGCTGGACCGGCCGGTGAAGGTTGCCCTGGTCAAAGGGCGGTCCAACTACGTTTGCCGGCACAAGCTCGACGGCGGGTTCCCCTCCGAGGAGCCGTCGGAGGGCCAGCTTTTCTCCCTCGGGGAGGACACCAGCGTGCCGCACTTCGCCGCCTCCGTGGGCGGCCCCTCCTCCCAGCTGGGCAAGGAAGTGGTGCGGCTGCGCGAGTGGGCCGAAAAGACGGCCACCGGCGACCGGGACGAGCTCCTGCCCGGCGTGACGGACCGTGCCTGGCGGCAGGTCTCGGTGACCTCCATGGAATGCCTCGGTGCCCAGAAGTGCCCCATGGCCGCCGAATGCTTCAGCGAGCTGGCACGCCAGGACGCAGCCGAGGCTGACGTCGTGGTGACCAACCACGCCATGCTGGCCGTCAGTGCGTTCGAGGGACTCGCAGTGCTGCCCGAATACGACGTCGTGGTGGTGGATGAGGCACACGAACTGCAGGACCGCGTCACCGGAGCCGTGTCCGGGCAGCTGTCTGTCGCCATGGTGCACGCTGCCGCCTCGGGCGCCCGGAAACACACCGCCATCACCGTTGATGCCCTCAACGCAGCGGCCGCCAACCTCGAGCTGGCGCTGGCCGGCGCACCCAGCGGCCTGCTGCCCAACGGACTAAACGACGAGCAGCTCGACTGCGTCGACCAGCTCCGGGAGGCCTGCCGGGCCGCGCTGTCAGACTCCAAGGGGGACAGCAACACCACAGCAGACGGCGGGCGGCAGCTCGCCCGGTCCCGGCTCATGCTCATCCTGGAGCTGTGTGAACGTTTGATCAATGCCCGGGAGAACAGGGAAGTGGTGTGGTTCTCGCGCGCCAGCACATTCGACCCCGGGCAGGGATACTCCCAGCCTGATGAAACGGCGCCCGTACTGGTCAACATCGCCCCGCTGTCAGTGGCAGGAAAATTGCGGGAAGGGCTCTTCAACGGGCACACCGTGGTCCTGACCTCCGCCACCCTGGCCATTGGGTCGGCCTTCGAGCCCGCCGCAGGGGGACTGGGCCTTATCGGCGACGGCGCACCCAGCTGGACGGGCGTAGATGTCGGCTCGCCGTTCGACTATCCACGCCAAGGAATCCTTTACGTGGCCGGCCACCTGCCGAAGCCCGGCCGCGGCGTCTCGCCGGAGGCCCTGGAGGAACTGGAAGCACTCATCAAGGCATCCGGCGGGGGAGCCCTGTGCCTCTTCTCGTCCCGCCGTGCGGCGGAGGAAGCCGCTGACGCCCTGCGGCCCAAGCTCGATGTGACGGTCCTCTGCCAAGGCGAATCGACCATGACAGCCCTGGTCAAGCAGTTCGCGGACGAACCCGACACCTGCCTGTTCGGAACCATGTCGCTGTGGCAGGGCGTTGACGTCCCGGGAGGGTCCTGCCGGCTTGTGGTGATCGACCGGATCCCGTTCCCGCGGCCGGATGATCCGCTGATGACTGCGCGTTCCCGCGCCGTGGCACAGGCCGGGGGCAACGGCTTCATGTCGGTATCGGCCACGCATGCCGCCATCCGTCTCGCCCAGGGCGCCGGGCGGCTGATTCGATCCACCGGGGACAAGGGAGTGGTGGCCGTGCTTGATTCACGGCTGGCAACCGAGCGCTACGCAGGATTCCTGCGCGGAGCGCTGCCGCCGTTCTGGGCCACCACCGACCGCAGCAAGGCATTGGCCGCGCTGTCCAGGCTTGGGGCGGACGCCAAGTAGCGGGTCCGCGAAACTTCCGGCTGGCGTCTGCGGGCGCCAGGAAGCAGGGGCTGCGGCCGCGGGCAGCTTCTGATCTCCCAGGACCCGGCCAGGTGAGCCCGGGCCCCGGCTTCCTTGCCCGTTAGGCAAGGAAGCGTGCTCACTAAGGAGCCGTGGCTATTGATGAATTGTGGCCATCAAGAAGCTGTGGTCATTAAGGGACCGATGTCATCAAGAATCCGTGGTCAGAGGGACCGCAGGACCGAGACGACCTTGCCCATGATCGTGGCATGGTCGCCAAGGATGGGTTCGTACTGCGTGTTCTGTGGGAGCAGCCAGGTGTGTCCGTCCCGTTGGCGGAACGTCTTGACAGTTGCTTCGTCATCGAGCAGGGCAGCAACAATGTCGCCATTGGCGGCATCCGCCTGGCGCCGCACCACCACCCAGTCACCATCGCAAATGGCGGCGTCCACCATGGAGTCGCCGGCAACCCTCAGCATGAATAGTTCGCCCTGTCCGACGAGCTGGCGGGGGAGCGGCATGACATCCTCGACAAGCTGCTCGGCCAGGATAGGGCCGCCGGCCGCGATCCGCCCCACGAGCGGCACCATCGCGGTATCCAGCGCGCTGGGCAGTTCAGTTACACCGGCACGCGTACCGGCTGCCTTTGGGACAGGCGCCGGACCAGCAGCTTTTCCGGCGCCACCGTCCAGGGTAAGTGGCATCAGCACTTCCATGGCACGGGGCCGTTTGGGGTCACGGCGCAGGTAGCCCAGCTTCTCAAGCTGGGACAGCTGGTGGGTCACGCTGGAAAGGCTGGCAAGCCCCACGGTGTCACCGATCTCGCGCATTGAGGGGGGATAGCCGTTCTCATTGACTGAGCGCTGGATCGTCTCCAGGATCTTTTTCTGCCGTGGGGTCAGGCCCTTGGCGGTTCTCCTGGGTTGCGGGGCGGTCCTGCCCCCGGCGGCTGCTGCTGCCATATTCGCCAATGCCTTTCGCTTGCCGCCGCATCCACCCGGCGCTGTTTCCACACCGCCGCCGGATGGACCATCTGTCATTGTCAGACCCTGCTGATCAACTACGGGAGTGGTTGTTCTTTGGTTCAAAGCTAGGCCAGCCACATTGGTTTTTCAAACATTTGTTCTAGCGAGTCTCGACATTGTTCGTTGATAAGTGCTAAAACTAAACCAGCAAAGTTCGAATATGTGTTCTAACCAGCAAATGTCTCCGTCGAAAACGGCCGAAGGAAGTTTCGGTCCGGGATGCGAAATGGCAGGGGCAGTGGCGGGCGGACACCGGGCAGCACGGCAGGTCCAGGAGGGCTCAGTTCATGTCAGCTTTATCTCTTCACCAGGTTTCCCCCAGCAGTTTCGCCCGCAAGGCAACGCCCGCGCCGGCGCCGCTGCGGCTTACTCGCCGCGGGCGGATCGTCCTGATCGGAGCCCCGCTCGTACTCCTCGCCGTCGTCCTGCTGTCGCTTGGCGGGTTCTTCAATTCACCGGCCAAGGCCTCGGATTCCGCTGCCGGTCTGGCCGTGACACCGGCAGTGACCGTGACCGTGCAGCCGGGGCAGTCGCTGTGGGCCATCGCTGGAACTGTTGCCCCGGACCGTGATGCCCGGGACGTGGTGGCGGATATCGTCCAGCTCAACAACCTTGGCGCCGGCACTGTCATTCCGGGCCAGCAACTCTTTGTTCCCACGCGCTGACCGGCCACTCCGCTGGTCGGTCAGGCCGGGCCCAGTCCACGCAGCGGACTTATGCAAGGCATGCCGACGGCGAACAGCACCTGTCACATTTTCCGGCCGTTGCCGCGGCAACTAAACTGTTCAGGTGAACGACCAGCTAGAACGCCTGAACCGGCTTCCCCTCCGCAGCAACCTCCGCGGGCTGACTCCTTATGGGGCGCCCCAACTGGACGTCCCCATTCTGTTGAACGTCAATGAAAACACCCACGGGGTACCCGCGGATGTGCGTGCGGCCATCGCAGCGGCTGTCACGGAAGCCGCTGCGGGACTCAACCGCTATCCGGATAGGGAGTTCACGGACCTCCGCAAAGCCCTGGCTGAATATCTTGGCCATGGCCTGGACGAAACCAATCTTTGGGCAGCCAATGGCTCCAATGAAGTTCTGCAGCAGATCCTCCAGGCCTTCGGCGGCCCCGGCAGGACCGCCCTGGGATTCCCGCCCACGTACTCCATGTACCCGCTCCTGGCCAGTGGAACGGACACCCAGTACATCACCGGGGAACGCGCCGACGGGTATGGCTTGAGCGCTGAGTCCGCGGCCCGCCAGGTCAAGGAACTGCAGCCGAACATCGTCTTCCTCTGCTCACCCAACAACCCCACGGGCACCGGCCTCGGCCTTGACGTGGTGGAGGCGGTGTACGAGGCAGGCGCCGACAGCCAGACGATCGTGATCGTTGACGAGGCCTACCACGAGTTCGCACATGACGGCACACCCAGCGCTCTGACCCTGCTGCCGGGACGGGAACGGCTGATCGTTTCACGCACCATGAGCAAGGCGTTCGCCTTGGCCGGCGCCCGGCTTGGCTACATGGCGGCCGCCCCCGAGGTCACGGATGCCCTGCGCCTGGTGCGCCTGCCTTACCACCTTTCCGCCATCACCCAGGCGACTGCGCTGGCCGCTCTGGAACACCGCGAGGTCCTGATGGCCGATGTCGAGGACATCAAGAAGCAGCGGGACCGCATCGTGTCCGAGCTGGCAAGGATGGGTCTCAAGCCCGCCGCGTCGGACTCCAATTATGTGTTCTTCGGAGGATTGGAAAATCCGCACCAGGTGTGGCAGGAACTGTTGGAGGCCGGCGTGTTGATCCGCGACGTGGGCATCCCGGGCCACCTGCGCGTGACTGCGGGCACTGAGGCGGAAACCACAGCCTTCCTTGAGTCCCTGGAACGCATCCTTGCGGGCCACGCCGCGCTTCCCGCCTAGACTTGATAGTGCGGCGCTGGACGCCTTGAACCACTTCTTCTCCCACAAAGGATCCTTCACCATGAGTTCAACCGGATCGAACACGGCTGCGGCCCGGACCGCCCGCATGGAGCGAGCCACCAGCGAGTCGTCCGTGCTCGTGGAGATCAACCTCGACGGAACCGGGACCTCGGACATCGATACCTCGGTGCCGTTCTACGACCACATGCTCACGGCCCTGTGCAAGCACTCGCTGATCGACATGACGGTCAAGGCAACCGGCGACACCCACATCGACGTGCACCACACGGTGGAGGACGTCGCCATCACGTTCGGTGAAGTACTCCGGATCGCCCTGGGCAATAAGGCCGGGATCCGCCGGTTCGGCGAGGCCACGGTGCCGCTGGACGAGGCTCTGGCACACGCCGTGGTCGATGTCTCCGGCCGGCCCTACCTGGTGCACGGCGGCGAGCCCGCTGGACAGGAGTACCACCTCATTGGCGGCCACTTCACCGGTTCCCTGACCCGCCACGTGTTCGAAGCGATCACCCTGCACGCCGGCATTTGCCTCCACATGAACGTGCTGGCCGGCCGGGACCCGCACCACATCGTCGAAGCCCAGTTCAAAGCCTTCGCCCGCGCCCTGCGCGCCGCAGTGGAACCCGACCCCCGGGTCGAGGGCATCCCATCCACGAAGGGGGCACTGTGAGCGGCCAGGTCCTGAAAGACGGAGCGATCACCGATCCCACAGCATCCCGGAAGCTGCCGTCCCCCGAGGGTAAGCCCACGGTCACGGTACTGGACTATGGTTCCGGCAACGTCCGGTCGGCCGTCCGGGCGCTCGAACGCGCCGGCGCCGAGGTCATCCTGAGCGCCAAGCCCGAGGACGTGTTGAACGCTGACGGCCTTGTGGTGCCCGGCGTGGGTGCCTTCGAAACCGTGATGGGTGAACTCAAAGCCGTGGACGGCATCAGGCTCATCGGCAGGCGCGTGGCAGGCGGACGTCCCGTCCTGGGCATTTGCGTGGGCCTGCAGGTCCTGTTCGAGGCCGGCGTGGAACATGGCACCGAAGCCCAGGGCATCGGCGAGTGGCCCGGCAAGGTCGAGGCACTGCGTGCGGAAGTGGTTCCGCACATGGGCTGGAACACCGTCAAGGTTCCGGAAGGTTCGAAGCTGTTTGCCGGCGTTGAAAACGAGCGGTTCTATTTTGTGCACTCCTACGGGGTCCAGGAATGGAACTTCGACGTCATCCAGCCACGGATGGCGCCCCCGCTGGTCACCTGGTCCGAGCACGGTGGCCCTTTCATCGCCGCAGTCGAAAACGGCCCGCTCTGCGCCACGCAGTTCCACCCCGAAAAGTCCGGTGACGCCGGCGCCAGGCTGCTCCGCAACTGGGTTGAAGGCCTGCGCAAGCCGGCCGGTAACGGGTCCGGCGCAGTGTCAGCCGAAGCCGGCAGCGACGCCTAGATGTGGTCCGTCCTCCTGATGGGCCTCGCCGGCCTGCTGATTGGCGGCGGCATCTCGTTCCGGCAGCAGCACAGGCCGCTGTGGACCCAGGTGGCCTTCTACGTCCTGGCCGCCATGTCGCTGGTCGCCGCCTACCTGCTCACACTCCCAGGCAACTGACACAGCAAACTCGGCGCCCCACTGCCAACCGGCCCGCGGGGTGAAGGGCTTCGGCCCGGAACGCCGCATACGAACCATGCCCCTGCTCCATTGAAGAACCGACACCAAGGATGAGTATGACCACCGCACACGACCTGCCGGTCCTTGAACTTCTGCCAGCCGTCGACGTCGTCAACGGCCAGGCCGTCCGGCTGGTCCAGGGCGAAGCCGGCAGCGAGACCAGCTATGGAACGCCGCTTGAAGCGGCGCTGAACTGGCAGCAGCAGGGCGCCGAATGGGTGCACCTGGTGGACCTGGACGCCGCCTTCGGCCGCGGCTCGAACGCCGACCTGCTCCGCGGAGTGGTGGGCCGGCTGGACATCAAGGTGGAGCTTTCCGGTGGACTCCGCGACGACGCATCCCTCGAAGCAGCCCTTGACCTGGGTGTGGCCCGGGTCAATCTGGGGACCGCCGCACTGGAAAACCCTGAGTGGACCGCACGTGCCATCGAACGCTTTGGTGACCGGATCGCCGTCGGCCTCGACGTCCGTGGAACCACGCTGGCCGGACGCGGCTGGACCAAGGAAGGCGGCGACCTCTGGGAGGTGCTGGGCCGCCTCGAAGAAGCCGGCTGCGCGCGCTATGTGGTGACGGACGTGACCAAGGACGGCACCCTGAAGGGCCCCAACGTCGAACTCCTGCGCCAGATGGTGGAAAAGACGGGCAAGCCGGTGGTGGCTTCCGGCGGCATCTCCAGCCTGGATGACCTGAAGGTCCTCCGTTCGCTGGTGCCGCTGGGCGTGGAAGGTGCCATCGTAGGCAAGGCCCTGTACGCCGGAGCTTTTACCCTCCCCGAAGCCCTCGACGTCGCAGGCCGCCGGTAGGGCCGGCAGAAGCCTACGACATGGCAAATATCGAGGAGCCACCCGCCGGCCGGCGGCTGCCGGGACATATCGCGGCGGCCCTGGCCGGCGCGGGCGGCGCCACGGATTCCGCCGGCCAGCCCTGGTCCGGCCGCAGCCTCGCCGGTGATGACGCGAAGATCCACAACTTCGAGGACGACGACGGCACGGCCGACGCCGGCTACCTCGCCGCCCTGGACGCGCTCCAAAAGGGCTCGGGCGGCGAAGCAGGCGTCGTCGCCTCGCTGGCGACAGCCCGGGTCTTCATTCCGATCGTGGCGCAACTGGCCGACGAGGCGGAAACGGACCATGGGCTGCACGGCGACAAACAAGCGGACATGGCACTGGTGACGCTCAAGGCAGCTGACGGCAGGACTGCGCTTCCCGCGTTCACCTCGGCCGCCGCCCTGGCGGCCTGGCACCCGGAGGCCCGGCCCGTTGCCGTGTATGCTGCGCGCGCGGCGCTCTCGGCCGTCGCTGAGGGCGCGGAGCTCCTGGTCCTGGACCCGGGGGCGGATGTGACCTTTGTGGTCCGTAGGCCCGGGGTGTGGGCGCTGGCCCAGCAGCAACCTTGGACACCGTCGTACAGCGATCCCGACCTTGCAGGTGAGATGGCCCGGGCTGCCTCCGGCTTCGCCGCTGTCCGCAGCCTCGAACTTCGTCCAGGCAGGGGAGTAGCTGCCGCCGCGGCCGACGGTTCGGTGCTTCCCGGCGGCGGCTCCGGCCCGGAACTGCAGGTGGTGCTGTACCTCGAGGACGGCTTGGACGCCGCCGGCGTCCAGGAACTGGTAGCCGGCCTGCAGGCGGAATGGTCGCGGAATGTATTGTTTGGGGAGCGCGTCGACTCCCTCGAAATCAAACTGAGGCGCGCTCCCGACTAGCCGGCAGCCGGACGGGCGAACCCCGCCACGGCTCCGGCATACCGTGAAGGACCGCTTCGTGAATTTCGCTCTCTACCGGGAGTTGCTCGCCATCCGGCCAATCCGCCGGCTGCTGCTGGTGGGCATGATTGCCCGCATCCCGCACTCGGCTGCCGGAGTGCTGCTGACCCTGCACATCGTGCTCACCCTGGGCCAGGGGTACGCGGCCGCCGGTGCCGCCGCGGCCGTCATGACCATTGGCATCGCCCTCGGCGCCCCGTGGCGGGGCAGGCGCGTGGACACCGTGGGCCTGCGTACCGCGCTTATCCCGTCCGTGATCTCGGAGACAGTGATCTGGTCAGTGGTGCCGCACGTGCCCTACCAATGGCTGCTTCCACTCGTCTTTGTGGGCGGCCTGCTCACGCTGCCCATCTTCAGCGTCGTGCGGCAATCCCTCGGCGTCCTGGCCGAAGGTGACCAGCGGCGGACCGCCTTTGCCCTCGACGCCATCACCACGGAAATGGTGTTCATGATCGGCCCCGCCGCGGGAGCCGTGGTGGCCACCAGCGGGTTCACCACCGCCGGGCTGACCGTAGTGGGTGTGGCGACCTCCCTCGCCGGTCTGCTCCTGATGTGGTTCAACCCGCCCACCCGCAGCCAGGACCTGACAGCCGAGTGCGCCGAGGACGAGCAACACGCCGCGGAAGCCGCCGTCGTCTCCGCTGCACCGGCCCACGTCCAGGAAGCAGCAGCAGAGCTCGCACCGGCGGGCGCAGCCACAACAGCCGCGCAGTACGGGCTCCGCGGAAAGCTGGCGGGCGGCTTCGCCTGGTTCACGGCCACGGTCGCGGCACTGTTTGCCGTGGCCGCCGGTGCCGGAATGGTCCTGAGCGGCACGGACGTGGGCATTGTCGCCGCGCTGGAGATCGGCGGCCACCAGCGCGAGATCGGCATAGTCTTCGTCTTCTGGTGCGCCGCGTCGGTGGTGGGCGGACTGATCTACGGCGCCATGCACCGGCCCATCCCGCCCATCATCCTGCTGCTGGGCATGGCCGCGCTGACCATGCCCATGGCATTCGCCCACGACACGTGGACGCTGGCGCTCATTTCCGTCCTGCCGGGCCTCCTGTGCGCTCCTGTCCTGTCCGCGGCATCCGAGAAGGTTGCGGACCTGGTTTCAGAGGAACGGCGCGGCGAGGCGATGGGCTGGTACGGATCGGCCCTGACCGCCGGCGTTGCGCTTGGTTCACCGCTGGCCGGGATTTTCATCGACGTCATGGGACCTTCCGGCGGCTTCTTGTCCGTGGGTGCCGCTGGGGTGGTGCTGTGCCTGGTGGGGCTGGTTCTTCAGCAGCGCCGCCGGCGGGCAGCCGCCTGACAGGCTCAAGAGTCGCCCCGGACACTCTGCCGGGGAAACGACGACGGCGGGACGNAAAGGCCGTCCCGCCGTCGGACGCTGCTGTGGGAGTACTTCCTTAGTTGACTGCCCCGGTGTACTTTTCGCCCGGGCCCTTGCCCGGAGCGTCCGGAATCAGGGACTCCTCACGGAACGCCAGCTGGAGTGACCGGAGGCCGTCGCGCAACGGACCCGCGTGCTGGGACCCGATTTCGGGGGCAGCCGCGGTGACAAGGCCAGCCAGTGCGGTGATGAGTTTGCGGGCCTCGTCAAGGTCCTTCAGCTCGGCTGCGTTGTCCTCAGCCGCCAGGCCAAGCTTTACGGCGGCGGCGCTCATCAGGTGCACCGCTGCCGTGGTGATGACCTCGATGGCCGGAACCTCCGAGATGTCCCGGATCTGCTGGGAAACGTCTGCGCCTGCCTCAGCCGGCTCGAAGACGTGTGAATTACTGTCTGGGGTGCTCATACTGGTAAGCTTGACACAGACCGACTGGATGTCGTTATTTCAGGGATTGTCCCAAACAATCAGGTTCCCAACAGCGCTTTCCGGCGTTGGCGGGAATTTTTTCTGTAGAATGGCATTCAGTTTGCAAGCGGAGATCTCTCCCACCCGCGTCAGCCGCTGTCCCAGGCGTTCCATTGGAACCCGCCCGGGACGTAAGGTTGCCGGGTACCTGGTTGGGCACGGACCGGCATTGCCGGGACCGTGCGCGTGCAGCCCCTTTGCGGGGTGCGCCGGCCAACCTTTTTTGAGGCCTTCGATTGCTCCGGCAATTGGGGGCCTTCTCTGTTTGCCGGAAACCACATCAACCACAGGAGCTTTAACATTAGCGAGCCAAGAATCAATGAGCGTATCCGCGTCCCCGAGGTGCGGCTGGTCGGCCCTGCAGGTGAACAGGTAGGAATCGTCCGCATTGAGGATGCCCTGCGCCTGGCTGCCGAGTCCGACCTTGATCTCGTTGAAGTCGCACCTCAGGCGAAGCCTCCGGTGTGCAAGCTGATGGACTTCGGCAAGTACAAGTACGAGGCCGCAGTCAAGGCGCGTGAAGCACGGAAGAACCAGACGAACACCGTTCTGAAGGAAATCCGCTTCCGCCTGAAGATCGACACCCACGACTACGAGACCAAGCGCGGCCACGCCCTCCGCTTCCTCGGAGCCGGGGACAAGGTCAAGGCCATGATCCAGTTCCGTGGCCGTGAGCAGCAGCGTCCGGAGATGGGCATCCGCCTGCTCCAGCGCTTCGCGGACGACGTCGCCGAAGTCGGCGTCGTGGAGTCCAGCCCCCGCATCGACGGCCGCAACATGGTCATGGTGGTTGGCCCGCTGAAGAACAAGGCCGAGGCCAAGGCTGAAGCGCGGCGGGCCACCCAGCGTGCCGAAGCCAAGGCGCAGAACGAAGCCAAGGCCGCGGGACGGGTTGACACCTCCGGCGACGATCAGGCCCCGATGACGCAGTCACTGGCGGATCTCCTGCCTGAAGGCTTCACCGTGTCCACCGAGCCGGAAGCTCCCGCCAGGGAAGCTCCTGAGGCGGACACCGCCACGGCTGAGGTACCTGAAGCTCCCAAGCAGGAGGCCCCGAAGGCTGCGGCTGCTCCGAAGCAGGAAGCACCCAAGGCTGAAGCACCTAAGGCCGAAGCGCCGAAGGCTGCTGCACCTAAGGTCGAAGCGCCGAAGGCTGCTGCACCGAAGGCCGCCGCTCCGGCGCCCAGGCCTGCGGTTGCTGCCAAGCCCGAAGCTGCCGCGCCGGCCGCGCCGAAGCCAGCGGCCGTGCCTGCGCCGCCGAAGCCGGTGGCAAGGCCCGCTGCACCGAAGCCTGCTGCCCGCCCTGCTCCCAAGGCAGTGCCGAAGCCGGCAGGTAAGAAGACCAACTAGTTCACAGCTGCCGGGGCAAGCCCCGGCAGTCAGCAACCAGCATGCTGCCCGCAGGGGTGGCTGCGCGATAGAACTGCCGGCCCCCGGGCCCGCAGACACGTTAGGAGATCGGTTCCCATGCCGAAGATGAAGACCCACAGTGGTGCCAAGAAGCGCTTCAAGCTGACCGGCAGCGGCAAGCTGCGCCGCCAGCAGGCCAACCGCCGCCACTACCTGGAGCACAAGTCCAGCCGCCTGACCCGCCGCCTTGCCGGCGACAAGATCGTCTTCAAGGGCGATGCCAAGGTCATCCGGAAGATGCTCGGCATCTAGTTTCCAAGTTTATTGATGGACCGCCCACCGGTGGTCCGTCACCTGCCAAACAGCCTTCTCAGGCCGCCGGAACACCGGCAACAGATGCTTGGGATCAGATTTTCGAAGGAGTACGCACGTGGCACGTGTGAAGAGGGCGGTCAACGCCCACAAGAAGCGCCGGGTTGTTCTTGAACGGGCGAAGGGCTACCGCGGACAGCGTTCGCGCCTGTACCGCAAAGCCAAGGAACAGCTGCTGCACTCGTTTGTGTACAGCTACGGCGACCGCAAGAAGAAGAAGGGTGACTTCCGCCGCCTGTGGATCCAGCGCATCAACGCTGCTTCCCGCGCCAACGGCCTCACCTACAACCGCCTCATCCAGGGCCTGAAGGCCGCTGAGGTCGAGGTTGACCGCCGCATGCTGGCCGAGCTTGCCGTCTCCGACGCCAACGCCTTCGCCGCACTGGTCCAGGTGGCCAAGGACTCCCTGCCGGCAGACACCTCCGCCAAGAAGGTTGCCGCAGCCTAGCAGCCGCTGCTCGCCCCTCGCCTGAGGGGCCGGTTCAGGAACTGGAAGCGTCAGCTACTACAGTTCTTGTATGAACGAATCCGGGCGCCCGCAAGATCTTCCACTGTCCAACCCCCGAGCCGATCGGGTCAGGGACGTGGCAAAGCTTGCAGGGCGCCCGGCCCGTTTAAAGCGGGGCCAGTTCCTTGCCGAGGGGCCCCAGGCCGTCCGGGAAGCCCTCAAACTCCACCAGCAGCGCCTCGCGGCGGGAGCGCCCGGAGTGGTCACTGAGGTCTTCGCCAGCGAAAGCTGCCTTGACCGCTTTCCCGAATTCGAAGAGCTCGCCGAAGGCACCAACGCGCGGCTGGCCACGGATGAGGTCCTGGCGGCCATGGCAGACACCGTCAACCCCCAGGGCATCGTGGCCGTCTGCCGCTTCGTCGACGTCACCCTGGCGGACGTTCTCGACGCCGGCCCCCGCCTTATCGCCGTTCTCTGCCAGGTACGGGATCCAGGGAACGCGGGAACGGTCCTGCGCGCAGCCGATTCAGCCGGCGCCGATGCTGTGGTGTTCACCGCGTCCAGCGTGGACATCTACAACCCGAAGGCTGTCCGCTCCACCGCCGGTTCACTGTTCCACCTGCCCGTCGTCCTGGCCGTGGATCCCGCGGAACTGGCGGCTGAGTGCAAGGCCCGCGGCATTGGCGTCCTCGCCGCGGACGGTTACGGCCAGTTGGACCTCGACGTTCTGCAGGACGAGAGCGCCCGCCGCAGACTTACCGGATTTGGGCCGGACTCGGTGTACGACCTTGCCGGACCCACCGCCTGGTTTTTCGGCAACGAGGCCCAGGGACTCTCCGACGAAGAGCTGGAACTGGCTGACCACCGCGTTGCGGTCCCCGTCTATGGCGCTGCCGAAAGCCTCAATCTGGGGACGGCGGCTACCGTCTGCCTCTACGCCAGTGCCCGCTCCCAGCGCCGGGCAGAAGCTGCCGGGGGAGCAGAAATTGCCATGGGCGCCGGCGCAGCGGGGGAACAGGACCCGGCAGGGTAGGAAAGGACGACGGCGGCCGGGCGGGAAATCTTCCGCCGCCCACTATGCGGTGGACCCGCATGTGCGGGGCACCGGAGAAGTCCGGGGGCATAAGAAAAGGCCCCGGATATCCGGGGCCCATCGGTTATTCGTTGACAGAGCGATCAGGGTGCGCGGCTGGCTCGTCCGCGTCCGGTGACTGCTCCGTAGATGCCGGCAACAACCAGGCCGCCGACGATAGCGAGAATCCAGGTGCCAAGGTCGAAGAAGGCAAGATCGCCCTTGTTGAACAGGAGGCTGCCAATCCAGCCGCCGACAATGGCTCCAACCACACCCAGGATGAGGCTGGTTACCCAGCCGCCGCCGACCCGTCCGGGCATTACGGCTTTAACGATGGCCCCGACAATCAGGCCCAAAATAATCCAAGCAAGAAAACCCATGTCTCCTCCTTATTGTGACCGGGATTAACAGTCCCGATGAGCCTCAAGCTAACATAAGGGCCCCGCAAAGTCAGTAGCCCGGACGGCGGCGTTGCCGCATCGTTAGCAGCGGCGCAGACGGCCGGGCGTGGCCGGATCTGCCCTGAATTCAGGCACCCAGCGGCTTCTTCCGTTCCAGCAGCCCGCTGAGGAGGGCGACGCCGAAGCCCAGGACGGCCAGGACGGCACCGACCAGGGCGGGGGCTGTGAAGCCCCATCCGAGGGCGATGACGAGGCCGCCCAGGAATGCTCCGAGGGCATTGGCCACGTTGAGTCCTGCATGGTTGAGGGATGACGCCAGCGAGGGCGCGTCAGGGGAAGCGTCCAACAGGCGGGTCTGCAGGGCCGGAATCAGCATGGAGCCCGAAGCACCCACCACGAACACCATGACCATGGCACTCCACGCCCAGTGCGCTGCCACCGCGTACACCACGAGGGCCACGGCAATGGCCGGCAGGACTTTGTACAGCGTGCCCATGACCGATTTGTCGGCAAGACGGCCGCCGATGACGTTCCCCGCCACCATGCCCAGCCCGTACAGCGCCACCACCACGGGGATCAGGGCGGACGGGATGCCGGCGACAGCGGTCATGGTGTGGGCAATGTAGGTGTAGGTGGCGAAGAAGCCGCCGAAACCCACGATGCCAACCAGGAGCGCGAGCCACACCTGGAGGCGCTTGAGCGCCCCAAGCTCGCGCCGGATGCTGGCATCCGGGTGGGCATGTTGGAAGGGCACGAATTTCCAGACGAGAACCAGGGCCAGCAGGCCGATTGCACCCACGAGGACAAACAGCAGCCGCCAGCCGTAGGTTTGGCCGACCCAGGTGGCGAAGGGAACTCCCACGACGTTGGAGACGCTGAGCCCGGCCATGACCATGGAAATGGCCCAGCCCCGCCGGGTGGCCGGGACCAGGGACGCGGCGATCACTGCGGCAACCCCGAAGAAGGCCCCGTGCGGCAGTCCGGCGGCAAAGCGGGACAACAGCATTGACCCGTAGTCAGGGGCCAGGTATGAGGCCAGATTGGCGATGGTGAAAAACAGCAGGAGCCCCAGCGCGAGTTTCTTGCGGGGGAGCTTTGCGCCGACGGCAGCCAGGAGTGGGGCTCCCACCACCACGCCCAGCGCATAGGCGGAGATCAGGTTCCCGGCCTCGGGGGTGCTGATGGCCAGCCCCTGTTCCACTTCCTTCAGCAGACCCATCATGGTGAACTCGGTGACGCCGATCCCAACCCCGCCCATGGCGAGAGCAAAGATGGCCATCCCCACACGGGGGGTCTTGGTTTTGGTTGCCGTGGAGGGGGTAAGGACGCTGCTCATGTGCCTGCTTCTCAAAGGGGTCGACTGAAGGGGTGGATGCCACGGCAATGGGGCAGGGCTCCGAACATTGGGTCAAACCCCGGGCCAGCAGGGCCTATTCCCTGCGGCCTGCCCGGGATGGGCGGAAGCGCTGTTCCGGAACCCTTCCATTGTGGCCCATAGAATGGGCCGGTGACTGGACTGATTGAGGTAGTGGGCGCAGCCGTGGTGGACCAGCTGGCTGATCCGGCCGCATTGCTGGTGGCACGGCGGAGCGCACCGGAGCACCTGGCAGGGCTGTGGGAGTTCCCCGGCGGCAAGGTGGAACCCGGCGAGGAACCTGAAGCGGCGCTGATCCGTGAGCTGGCCGAGGAACTGGGCGTCGGCGTGCGGCTGGGGCGTGAACTGCCCGCGGAGGAACCGGGTGGTTGGCCCCTCAATGATCGCGCGCGAATGCGGGTGTGGTTCGCCGAGGTCACAGGGGGCGAACCCCGGCCGCTTGAAGACCATGATGAACTGCGCTGGTTTGGACTCAATGACCGGGATGCGATCCTTGGCCTGGCCTGGATCCCTGCCGACTATCCGATTGTGCGGGCGCTCCTGGACAATGTGGCGGCGCTGGTGCCGGAAGGCCGGAACGAAGGATAAGACGGGCCGGCAGGTTGTAGCCGGGAAGACCGTGTGCTCCTTGGGGCTGGACCAGCGACACCTAAAACAGCGACACCTAAAACAGCGACACCTGGAACAGCGACACCTAGAACAGCGAGTCCTGCACCGCCTGTCCTGGCTGTGACGGGGCAGGCCGCGAGGAACCGGCAGTGGAGGCGCCGCCAGCCCGGTCAGGAATGATGCCCGCAGGGTATTCCGCTTCCTCCGCCCGCGGATCGTCCAGGTCGCGGTGGCTGAAGCCGGAGGAATGCGTGAAGCCGTGGCGGGCCTTGAAGTAGCGCACCCTGCCCGCCAGCCACGTCCGGTATTCCTTTGTGGCGTAGGAACCGGTCCCGTACAGCCGCCGGTATTTGCCGGCCAGTTCGGGGTGGTGGGCAGCGATCCACTTCATGAACCATTCCCTGGTGCCCGGCTTCAGGTACAGCGCGCCTGCGCTGACCCCGGTTGCGCCGGCGGCCGCCAGGGACCCGAAAAGGGCGTCCAGGGCTTCGTCGCTGTCGGACAGCCACGGCAGGATGGGCATGGCCATAACCCCGCAGGGAAGGCCGGCCTCGCGAAGCCGCGACACCAGTTTGAGCCGCGCCCTCGGCCCGGGGGTACCGGGCTCGATCGCCTCTGACAGGGCCTCATTGGTCATGGCCAGGGATATGCCCAGACCCACGGGAACCTGCGTGGCCGCGCTCTTGAGCAACGGAATGTCGCGCGCCAGCAGCGTCCCCTTGGTCAGGATGGACAGTGGCGTGTCGGACTCCGCCAGGGCGGCGATAATGCCGGGCATGAGCCGGTACCTTCCCTCCGCCCGCTGGTAGGGATCGGTATTGGTGCCCAGCGCCACCTGCTGCCGGGACCAGGATGGCTTGGCCAATTCCTTCCGCAGGACCTCCGCTGCGTTCACCTTCACCACCACCTGGCTGTCAAAGTCCATGCCGGCGTCGAAATCCAGGTACGTATGGGTTTTGCGGGCAAAGCAGTAGACGCAGGCGTGGCTGCAGCCGCGGTACGGATTGACCGTCCATTCGAAGGGCATCTTCGACCCTGTGGGAACCCTGTTGAGCACCGATTTGGCGGTGACCTCGTGGAAGGTGATGCCGGCGAACTCAGGGGTGGTGACGGAGCGTACCAGCCCCACCAGCGGAAGCAGCGCCGGGCGTGCTTCAGCAGGAGCATCCGGGGTGGGCACCAAGGCCTGTGCTTCCCATCTCATGATTCCCATTCGAAAACATGTTCGAATAAATGTCAAGGCGCCGCACACGGCGATGTCCTAGGTTGCCAGCTCCCACGTGACCGTTACGGCGGCCTCCACCCGGTTCAGTCCGGGTTCGATTGGCGGTCCTTCGGCTGCGGAAGCCCGTTGCAGCCCTGCCAGCGGAACCGGTCCCGGGGCGGGGCGGGACTCGTCCACGGACAGCACCCGTCCGAGGCGGCCGGAGGCCAGCGCCGCATACTGGCCGGCGCTGCGGAGTGCGTCCTGCCAGGCAGCCTCCCGGGCCTCTGCCCGAACCGCGGAGTCGTCGGAGAGGACCAGCTGCAGGTGGTTCAGCCGGACAGTGTCACCGGCCGCGCCGACTGCAGCGGAAATGATGGCGGACGCCCCAGGGAGGTCCCGCAGCCGGACCGACAGGCTGCCGGCTGCCACATAGCCCACGAGCTTTTGGCCCTCGCCGTCCCGCCAGGCCAGATCGGGGCGGACGGCCAAGCCTGTCGAACGGATGTCCGCGGGGGCTACGCCGCGGCTGCGGAGCGCAGCGCCAACCTCCCGCAGGCCCCCGGTGGCCGCCGCCCAGGCGTCCTCCACTGATGCGGCGCGGCACTCCACGCCAACCGAAACAAGCATCAGGTCCGGGGCCGTCTCTGCCCACCCCGCTCCGGTGAGGGTGATGGTTCCCGCCCGGCCATTCGCCAAGGATTCAGGGACCATCACGCTTTCCTGCCTGCCGTGAGCGGATAGCCGCCGGCTGCCAGCCCTGCCCTGCGTTCAAAAATGTTCGCCGTCCCGGGGTTTCCCGTCCGCAGCATCGACCACGCGGCAGCCACCAGGTACAGCGGGATAAAGGGCAGGCCCAAGCAGCACGCGTACTGGGTGCAATGCCTCTCCTCGTGTTCCAGGAGCGCGGGCCGGGACAGCAGGTCCCCGGCCGTGCAGCGGCACAGCACCACGTTGCCCAGGGTGTAGGCGTGTGCGAACGGCAGGCGCCAGGGGTAGCCGGCAGCGATGATCATTCCGCGCGGGCCGCGGCTGATCCGCGTCCGCGCGGCGAGGGCGACGGCGAGCCCGGCCAGGGTGCTCCCGTTGAGGAGGTTTGCTGCGCGCCTGAGCCGCTGGGCCGTCGTCGGGCCGCCCAGGAAACCCGGCCGCTGCCGCAAAGTCATGAGGCCATGGTAGCCGGAGGGTTCAACTAGACTGGAGGGCAGTGGCCGCCGGTCCTGCCGGCGAGCCCTGACCTGGTCATTGAATGACACTGACGTTCAGCGCATTCATCCATGACCTGCCAGCGGCGGACGCGCCGGGCGGGAAACCGTCCGTGGCTGCCCCTGCCGCCGGCAGCCACGACTCGTAGCTAAGAACAGTAGATGACTGAAACTTTGCCGGGCGCCGACATCCCGAACCCCACGGATGAGGCCGCCATTAACGCCGCTGTAGACCAGGCCATCACCGCCATCGCCGGTGCGGCCACCCTTGACGAGCTGAAGGCGGTGCGCCTGGCCCACAGCGGCGAGAAGTCCCCGCTCAGCCTGGCCAACCGGGAGATCGGCCGCCTGCCCAAGGACCAGAAGGCGCTCGCCGGAAAGCTGATGGGAGCCTCCCGCGGCCGCGTGAACAAGGCGCTCGCCGATCGCACCGTGGTGCTGGAGGCCGAAAACGACGCCCGCATCCTGGTGGAGGAGACGGTGGATGTCACGGCCGCGCCGCGCCGCCGCCGTGCCGGCGCCCGCCACCCGCTGTCAACCCTGCAGGACCGCGTGGCCGACATCTTCGTGGGCATGGGCTGGGAAATCGCCGAGGGTCCCGAGGTGGAATCGGAATGGTTCAACTTCGACGCACTGAATTTCAAACCTGACCACCCGGCCCGGGAAATGCAGGACACCTTCTTCGTGGAACCTCCCGAAGCCCACCTGCTGATGCGCACCCACACTTCGCCGGTGCAGGTGCGTTCGATGCTCGAGCGCGAGGTACCCATCTACGTCCTGTGCCCTGGCAAGGTGTTCCGTACCGATGAACTGGACGCCACCCACACCCCGGTGTTCCACCAGTTCGAGGGCCTGGCCATCGACAGGAACCTCAGCATGGCGGACCTGCGCGGCACCCTTGAGCACTTCGCCCGGCAGATGTTCGGCGAGGAAGCCCAGATCCGGCTTCGCCCCAACTACTTCCCCTTCACCGAACCGTCCGCCGAGCTGGACATCTTCCACCCCGGCGCCAAGGGCGGCCCGGCCTGGATCGAGTGGGGCGGCTGCGGCATGGTCAACCCGAACGTCCTGCGCGCCGCCGGCATCGATCCGGACGTCTATTCAGGTTTCGCCTTTGGCATGGGCATCGAGCGCACCCTCATGTTCCGCAATGAAGTAGGGGACATGCGCGACATGATCGAAGGCGATGTACGGTTCAGCGAGCACTTCGGGATGGAGATCTAACAGTGCGTATCCCACTTTCCTGGCTGCGTGAATTCGCGGCAGTACCGGCCGATGCAACGGCCGAAGACGTCATGGCCGAGCTGGTCAAGGTCGGTTTCGAGGAAGAAGCCGTCCACCGCCCCACGGACACCCTGCAGGGTCCCGTCGTGGTGGGCCAGGTCCTGAGCCTGGTCAAGGAACCCCAGACCAACGGCAAGACCATCAACTGGTGCCATGTCCGGGTTGTCCCCGAGGGACAGGAACAGACCCTTACCGGGGACGGTATCGACCCGTCCGGTGTCCAGGGCATCATCTGCGGTGCCCACAACTTCGTGGAGGGCGACAAGGTGGTGGTGACCCTGCCCGGCGCCGTGCTGCCCGGCGACTTCCGCATCTCGGCCCGAAAGACCTACGGCCACCTCTCGGCCGGCATGATTGCCTCCGTCCGCGAACTGGGCATCGGCGAGGACCACGACGGCATCCTGGTGCTGTCCCGCATCGGGCTGGACCCGGAAGTGGGCACCGACGCCATGGAGCTGCTGGGCCTGTACGACGAGGCCGCGGAAATCAACGTCACTCCCGACCGCGGCTACGCCTTCTCCATCCGTGGCGTGGCCCGGGAGTACGCCCACGCCACCGGTACGGCCTTCACGGACCCTGCCGGCAAGGTCCAGGCACCCGCGGAACTGTCCGGCGGGTACGGCGTCAAGCTCAATGATGATGCCCCCATTTACGGCAAGCCGGGCTGCGACCGCTTCGTGGCGCGCACCGTCCGCGGCGTGGATGCGACCAAGCCCACCCCGCCGTGGATGGTCTCGCGGCTTCGGCTGGCAGGCATCCGCTCCATCTCCCTGCCCGTGGACATCTCCAACTACGTCATGCTTGAGCTGGGCCAGCCCACACACTGCTACGACCTGGACACGCTCTCCGGCGACATCGTGGTGCGCCGCGCGGCCGCGGGGGAGAAGATCACCACCCTCGACGGCAAGGAACGCAGCCTTGACGCCGAGGACCTGCTCATCACCGACGACTCCGGTGCCATCGGCATCGCCGGCGTCATGGGCGGTGCGGCCACCGAGGTGGGCGATTCGACGTCGAACATCCTGGTGGAGGCGGCGCACTTCGACGAGGTGTCCATCGGACGCTCCAGGCGCCGGCACAAGCTGCCGTCCGAGGCATCCAAGCGGTTCGAACGCGGCGTGGACTGGCAGGTGGCCGGCATCGCCGCCCAGCGCGTGGTGGACCTCCTGGTGGAGCTCGCCGGCGGAACGGCCGACGACGCCGGCACCGACGTGGGCACCCCGCCGGAAACCATCACCATCGAACTGCCGGCAGGCTTCGCTGCGGCACGCATCGGCATCGACTTCACCGAGGAACAGATCGTCACCTCGCTCGAGGACCTGGGCGCGGTTGTGGTGAAGCACGACGGCGGCTGGACGGTGACACCGCCGAGCTGGCGCAGCGACCTGGAGACCAAAGAGGACCTGACCGAGGAAGTTGCCCGGCTGGTGGGCTACGACAAGATCCCCGCCACCCTGCCCGTGGCCCCGCCCGGCCGCGGCCTCACCCGCGTCCAGCAACAGCGCCGCCGCCTGATCCAGGCACTGGCAGACGCCGGCCTCACGGAAGTCCTGGCCTACCCGTTCGTCTCCAAAGCCGCCAACGACACCTTCGGAACCGCGGAAGAGGGTGCCGGCCGCAGTGCCGTCAAGCTGGCCAATCCCATCAGCGAAGAGCAGGGTTACCTGCGCACCTCCATCCTGCCGGGGCTGATCGAGGTGGCCAAGCGGAACCATTCACGCGGCTTCCGGGACCTCGCCCTGTTCGAATCCGGCCTCGTGTTCCTGCCGGGTGAAACCGTTGGGACCGCCTCCATCCCGCCGCTGGGCGTAAAGCCTGCCGATGAGGTGCTGGACGCGCTGTACGACGGCGTCCCTGACCAGCCGTTCCACCTTGCCGCGGTCCTCACCGGCCATGATTCGCCGGCTGCTGCGACGCACACCCCCCGGGCGTGGGACTGGGCCGACGCGCTCGATGTCGCCCGGCTCGCGGGCGACGTCCTCGGCGTCGACCTCGTGGTCACCCAGGGCCGGCACCAGGCTTTCCATCCCGGCCGCACGGCCCGCCTTGCCCTGCACACCGGGCAGACCGTCGGCTATGCGGGCGAACTGCACCCCAAGCTGCTCGCCGCCTCGGACATGCCTGCCCGTTCCGTCGCGCTGGAGATCAACGCTGACGCGCTGTTCGAGGCCGCACCGGATGTCATCGTGGCGCGGCACATTTCCACGTTCCCCGTGGCAACCCAGGACGTTGCACTCGTGGTTCCGTCCGAGGTTCCCGCCGACGACGTCCTCGCCGCGCTGCGTGAAGGCGCCGGTGAACTGCTGGAGGATGTGGCCCTGTTCGATGTCTACGCAGGAAAGGGCATCGAGGACGGCAAGAAGTCCCTGGCGTTCGGGCTCCGGTTCCGTGCCGCCGACCGTACGCTGACCGCCGACGAAGCCTCCGCAGCGCGCGAGAGCGCCGTTGCCCTGACCGCCGAACGCTTCGGAGCTGTCCAGCGCTGACTGGACGCTTCCGGAAGCCACAAGTCCCCGCAACCTTGAGTGGTTGCGGGGACTTTGTCGTTGGCCTGTAAGTACCTGTCAGGGCACCAGGAGGACCTTGCCCGTGGTCTTGCGGCCTTCCAGGTCCCGGTGCGCCTGGGCGGCCTGGCTCAGCGGATAGCGCGCACCGATCCGGACCTTCAGGCTGCCGTCGGCCGCGGCAGCAAAGACCTCGTCCGCGCGCCAGCGCCGCTCCGCAGCGTCCCGCAGGTAGTGGCCCATCGTGGGGCGGGTCAGGAACAGCGACCCGGCGGCATTGAGCCGTTGCGGATCGAACGGCGGCACCGGACCCGACGCCGCGCCGAACAGCACCAGCATGCCGCGCACCCGCAGCGCAGCCAGCGAGCCGTCGAAGGTATCCTTCCCCACGCCGTCGTACACCACATCAACGCCGGTCCCGCCGGTAAGTTCGCGCACGTGGTGCGGGAAGCCCTCGTAGCGCAGCACGTGGTCCGCCCCGGCCTCGAGGGCTAGGGCTTTCTTCTCATCGTTGGACACGGTGGTGATGACCCGCGCGCCCTTGGCTTTGAGCAACTGGATCAGGAGCAGACCCACACCCCCTGCGCCGGCGTGCAGCAACACCGTGTGCCCCGGTTCCACCTTGAACGTGGAGTTGATCAGGTAGTGGGCTGTGACACCCTGCAGGGGGAGGGCGGCGGCGGTGAAGACGTCCAGGCCCTTCGGTACGGGCAGCGCCGCATCCTCATCCACCAGCGCATAGTCGGCGTAGCAGCCGATGCCCTCGGCTGTGGCAATGCGGTCGCCCACCGCGAAGCCGGTCACGCCGTCGCCCACGGCCTCCACCGTGCCTGCCGCTTCCGTGCCGGGGACGAAGGGGTAGGGCACCTTGTAGGTGCCGCTGCGCTTGTAGGTGTCAATGAAGTTGACGCCGGCCGCCCCCACCCTGAACAGCAGCTGGCCCGGCCCGGGAACCGGAGTTTCAACCTCGGCGTAGTCAAGGACTTCCGGTCCGCCTGCCTGCCGTGCGACGATTGCGTGCGTCATGGCTCTCCTTTCGCGGGACCCGGAATCTCCGGCCCCGGCTGCCGGAACCATCGTAGGGACACCGGCACTCCTTACCCAAGAACCGGGAACCTCCCATTTCGATGCATAAATATCGGTAGGTATGCATAACTATTGCTGTATAGTCGGAGCATGACTATTTCTGTTGCGGTCTCGGGAGCCAGTGGCTACGCCGGGGGAGAAGTCCTCCGCCTCCTTGCCGGGCACCCCGGGGTGACCATCGGGGCCATTACCGCCCACAGCAATGCAGGATCCCGGCTCGGTGAACTCCAGCCGCACCTTCACGGACTGGCCAGCCGGATCCTGGAGGACACCACGGTGGAGAACCTCTCCGGCCACGATGTCGTGTTCCTCGCCCTGCCGCACGGTGCCTCCGGGGAGATTGCCGCCCAGCTGCCTGAGGGGACCCTCGTTATCGACGCCGGCGCCGACCACCGCCTGGAGGATCCGGCCGCCTGGGAGAAGTTCTACGGCTCCGCCCACGCCGGCACCTGGCCCTACGGGCTGCCGGAACTGCCCGGCCAGCGGGAGGCCCTCAAGGGCGCCAAGCGCATCGCCGTGCCCGGCTGCTACCCCACGTCTTCCCTCCTGGCCCTGGCCCCAGGGTTCGCCGCCCAGCTCCTGGAGCCCGACGACGTCGTGATCGTGTCCGCGTCCGGAACCTCCGGCGCCGGCAAGGCAGCCAAGGTCAACCTCATCGGCTCCGAAGTGATGGGCTCCATGAGCCCGTACGGCGTGGGCGGCGGACACCGGCACACGCCGGAAATCGAGCAGGGGCTCAGCAACGCCGCCGGCGAAAAGGTCTCCGTCTCCTTCACGCCTACACTGGCGCCGATGAGCCGCGGCATCCTGACCACGGCCACCGCGAAGGTCAAGGCCGGCACCACCGCTGCCCAGCTGCGGCAGGCCTGGATGGAAGCGTATGACGACGAGCCCTTCGTCCATGTGCTGCCGGAAGGCCAATGGCCCGCCACTAAGTCCGTCCAGGGATCCAATCACGCAGCCATGCAGCTGGTGTTCGACCCGCACGCGGGCCGCGTCATCGTCACCTGCGTGATCGACAACCTCACCAAGGGCACCGCCGGCGGCGCCGTACAGTCCATGAACATCGCACTCGGCCTGCCGGAAACCGCCGGCCTCAACCTCCAGGGAGTAGCCCCGTGACCATCACCGCCCCCATGGGATTCCGGGCGGCCGGCGTCACCGCCGGCCTCAAGGCCTCCGGCAACCCGGACCTGGCCCTGGTCGTCAACGACGGCCCGTCCAAGGCCGCCGCCGCCGTCTTCACCAGCAACCGGGTGGCAGCCGCCCCCGTGCACTGGTCCCGCCAGGTGGTCTCCGACGGCCGCGTGGACGCCGTCATCCTCAACTCCGGCGGAGCCAACGCCTGCACCGGCCCCACCGGTTTCCAGAACACCCACAGCACCGCGGAGAAAGTGGCCGAGGTGCTGGGCATCTCCGCCACCGACGTCTTCGTCTGCTCCACCGGCCTGATCGGCGAGCAGCTGCCCATGGACAAGATCCTGCCCGGCGTCGAGGCTGCTGCTGCGGCGCTCAGCACTGATGGCGGGCCTGCGGCCGGCACGGCGATCATGACCACCGACAGCGTCCCCAAGTCTGCCCTCTTCATCGGCAGCGACGCCGACGGCCAGGAATTCAGCATCGGCGGCATCGCCAAGGGTGCCGGCATGCTCGCCCCCGGCCTGGCCACCATGCTGGTGGTGCTCACCACCGATGCCAACGTGCAGCCGGAGCTGCTCGACGTCGTCCTCCGCGACGCCACCCGCGTCACCTTCGACCGTGCCGATTCGGACGGCTGCATGTCCACCAACGACACCGTGGTTTTGATGGCGTCCGGCGCCTCGGGAGCCGTGCCGTCAGCCGAAGCCTTCGGCGCCGGCCTCACCCGGGTCTGCGCCGAGCTGGCACGGAAATTGATCGCGGACGCCGAAGGCGCCAGCCACGACATCGCCATCCGTACGTTCAACGCCGCCAGCGAAGCCGACGCCGAAACCGTCAGCCGCTCCGTGGCCCGCTCCAACCTGTTCAAGGCCGCCATCTTCGGCAAGGATCCCAACTGGGGCCGGGTCCTGTCAGCCGTGGGCACCACGGACGCCGCTTTCGAAGCGGACAAGCTCAACGTGGCCATGAACGGCGTCCAAATCTGCCGCAACGGCAGCATCGGCGACGACCGGGGCCTGGTGGACCTGGAACCCCGCGAAGTGCTGGTGGAGATCGACCTGCAGGCAGGCGATGCGGAAGCCACCATCTGGACCAACGACCTCACCCACGACTACGTCCACGAAAACAGCGCCTACTCCAGCTAGGAGCCCAGCGCCCCAGGCACAGACCGCTGTGGAAAGTGACATCATGAACACCCAGACGCGCGAAAACACCAGCATGTCCGCCGCCCAGGACAAGGCCGCCACCCTGATCGAGGCACTGCCCTGGATCCAGCGGTTCGCGGGCACCACCATGGTGATCAAGTACGGCGGAAACGCCATGGTCAACGACGAGCTCCGCCGCGCCTTTGCCGAGGACATCGTCTTCCTCCACCATGTGGGCATCCACCCCGTGGTGGTGCACGGCGGCGGCCCGCAGATCAATTCCATGCTGGGCCGGCTGGGCATCGAATCCGAGTTCAAGGGCGGACTCCGCGTAACAACGCCCGAGGCCATGGACGTGGTCCGCATGGTCCTCACCGGCCAGGTGGGCCGCGAACTGGTGGGCCTGATCAACTCGCACGGCCCCTACGCGGTGGGCATGTCCGGCGAGGACGGCGGCCTCCTCCGCGCTGTCCGCACCGGGACCGTGGTGGACGGCGAGGACGTGGACCTCGGGCTGGTAGGCGAGGTGGTCGGCGTCGACCCCGCAGGCATTGTGGACATCCTCGCCGCCGGGCGGATCCCCGTGATCTCCACGGTGGCGCCGGAAATTGTCGACGGCGGTGACGGCGTGGCCGGGACCGCACGGTTCCAGCCCACGGGCCAGGTCCTGAACGTCAACGCCGACACCGCAGCGGCCGCGGTCGCCTCCGCGCTCGGCGCTTCCAAGCTGGTGATCCTGACCGATGTTGAGGGCCTCTACGCCAACTGGCCGGACAAGTCCTCGCTGATTTCGTCCCTCACGGCCTCGGAGCTGCGGCAGATGCTGCCCAGGCTCGAATCAGGGATGATCCCCAAGATGGCGGCCTGCCTCAAGGCCGTCGACGAGGGCGTCGAACAGGCACACATCGTGGACGGGCGCCTGGCCCACTCCATGCTTCTGGAAACATTTACGACGGCGGGCATCGGCACCCAGGTAGTCCCGGACGAGGAGATCAGCTCATGAATACCGTGGAAAAACCATCAGTGAACGAGCTGGTGGAAACCACCGGCCACGCCGGATCCGAGTGGCTGGCCCGCTACTCCAGCTCGCTGATGAACGTGTTCGGCACGCCGCAGCGGGTGCTGGTCCGCGGTGCCGGCTGCGTGGTGTGGGACGCCGACGGCAAAGAGTACCTCGACCTCCTGGGCGGCATTGCCGTCAACGCCCTGGGCCATGCCCACCCGTTCGTAACCTCTGTCATCAGCAGCCAGCTGGCCACCCTGGGCCACGTGTCCAACTTCTTCACCAGCCCCACGCAGGTGGCCCTGGCCGAAAAGCTCCTGTCGCTGGCCAACGCGCCGGCGGGATCCAAGGTGTTCTTCAGCAACTCCGGCACCGAAGCGAACGAGGCCGCCTTCAAGCTGGCCCGCCGCAACACCGGCGAGGGCGCCGCGAAGAAGACCAAAATCATTGCCCTCGAGGGGGCCTTCCATGGCCGGACCATGGGCGCCCTGGCGCTCACGGCCAAGGAGGCCTACCGGGCACCCTTCGAGCCGCTGCCCGGCGGCGTGGAGCACATCCCGTTCGGGGACATCGACGCGCTCAAGGCCGCGGTGGACGAAACCGTGGCCGCGGTCTTCCTCGAGCCCATCCAGGGTGAAGCAGGTGTACGCCCCCTTTCGGCGGAGTACCTCCGGGCAGCCCGGGAGCTGACAGCCAGGACCGGCGCCCTGCTCATCCTGGATGAGGTGCAGACCGGCATCGGCCGGACCGGCAAGTGGCTCGCCAGCGAAGACGCCGGAATCATGCCGGACGCCGTCACCCTGGCAAAGGGCCTCGGCGGCGGCTTCCCCATCGGTGCCCTGATCACCTTTGGCGAGCAGACGTCGTCGTTGCTCTCCGCCGGCCAGCACGGCACAACCTTCGGCGGCAACCCTGTTGCCACCGCTGCCGCCCTGGCAACCCTGCACGCACTGGAAAGCCAGAACGTGCTCGCAAACGCCGTCACGGTGGGGGAGCACCTGCGCTCCGGACTGGCCGCCCTGCCCGGCGTCACGGAGGTGCGCGGCGAAGGGCTCCTGATCGGCTTCGACCTCGACGCCGATGTTGCCCCCGCGGCAGTGCAGGCTGCCCTCGACGCGGGCTTCATCATCAACAGCCCCGGCCCGCGCACCATCCGCCTGGCCCCGCCGCTGATCCTCACCGCGGCCCAGGCTGACACCTTCCTCGCCGCTTTTCCGGCAATCCTCCAAGCAGCTAAGGACGCCCAGTGACTACCGCAACCCGGCATTTCCTCAAGGACACCGACCTCACCCCGGCTGAGCAGTCGGAAGTCCTGGAGCTCGCCGCCCGCATGAAGGCTGCCCCCTACAGCGTCCAGCCGTTCGCGGCGGAGGGCAGTGGCCGCAAGACCGTGGCCGTGATTTTCGATAAGACCTCCACCCGGACCCGCGTCTCCTTCGCCACCGGCATCGCCGACATGGGCGGCAACGCCCTCATCATCAACCCCGGCGAGGCGCAGATCGGGCACAAGGAATCCGTGGAGGACACCGCCAAGGTCCTGGAACGCATGGTCTCCACCATCGTGTGGCGTACGGGCGCGCACTCCGGCCTGGTGGCCATGGCCGCGAACTCCAAGGTCCCGGTCATCAACGCCCTGTGCGATGACTACCACCCCTGCCAGCTCCTGGCGGACCTGCTTGCCGTCAAGGAACACAAGGGCGAACTCAAGGGGCTCACCATGAGCTACCTGGGTGACGCTGCCAACAACATGGCCAACTCCTACCTGCTGGCCGGAGTCACGGCCGGCATGCACGTCCGCATCGCCGGCCCTGAAGGCTACCTGCCCGCTGCGGAGATCGTAGCGGCAGCGAAGGAGCGTGCTGCAGAAACCGGCGGCTCGGTCCTCATCACCACCGACGCCAAGGAGGCACTCCAGGGCGCGGACGTCGTGGCCACCGATACCTGGGTGTCCATGGGCCAGGAAGCCGAAAAGGAAGCCCGGATGCAGCTGTTCCGGGACTACTCCGTGGACTCCGCCGCCATGGCACTCACGGCGGATGACGCCGTCGTGCTCCACTGCCTGCCCGCCTACCGGGGCTACGAAATCTCAGCCGATGTGATTGACGGCCCGCAGTCGATCGTCTGGGACGAGGCGGAAAACCGCCTGCACGCCCAGAAGGCGCTGATGGCCTGGCTGATGCACCGGTCCGGCCTTGCGTTCGTCGAAGGCCTGTCGCCCGTCGAAGGTACCGGGGAGAGCACGTTCTAGTGTCCGCCCAGCCGTCCTCCCCGGGCAGCAGCCCCGCCACCAAGACGGCCCGGCAGGCGCGCATCACTGCGATCCTGACCGGGCAGTCCGTGCGTTCCCAGGCGGAGCTCGCGGCGTTGCTGGCGGACGACGGCGTGCAGGTCACCCAAGCCACGCTGTCCCGCGACCTGGTGGAGCTGGGCGCTGTCCGCGTCCGCGGCAAGGAAGGCGTCCTGGTCTACGCGGTCCCAGGTGAGGGGGGCGAACGGGCTGCCAAGAGCGGCGTGACCCAGGAGATCCTGGACGCCCGGCTCGCCCGGCTGTGCAGCGAACTGCTCGTCACGGCCGAAGCCTCGGCCAACATCGCTGTGCTGCGGACTCCGCCCGGGGCGGCAAACTTCCTGGCCCTGGCCATCGACCATTCGGTCATGCCGTCCATCCTGGGCACCATCGCCGGTGATGACACCGTCCTGCTGGTCTCACGCGATCCGCTCGGCGGCCCGGACCTCGCCGCCCGCTTCCTGCAAATGGCCGAGGAAGCCGGGCAATAAGCTTGAAGACAATCAATCAACAAACCCCAACAAGGAGCATCTAAAGTGACTGAACGCATTGTGCTGGCCTACTCCGGCGGCCTGGACACCTCCGTCGCCATCGGCTGGATCGGTGAAGCCACCGGTGCCGAGGTCATCGCCGTGGCGGTGGACGTCGGACAGGGCGGCGAATCGCTTGAAACCATCCGCCAGCGCGCCCTCGGCTGCGGCGCCGTGGAGGCCTACGTCGCCGACGCATCGGACGAGTTCGCCAACGAATACTGCGTGCCCACCCTGAAGGCCAACGCCCTCTACCAGGGCCACTACCCGCTGGTTTCCGCGATCTCCCGCCCGGTCATCGTCAAGCACCTGGTCAAGGCTGCCCGTGAGTTCGGCGCCACGACCGTTGCACACGGCTGCACCGGCAAGGGCAACGACCAGGTCCGCTTCGAAGTGGGCATCCAGACCCTCGGCCCGGACCTGAAGTGCATCGCACCGGTCCGCGACCTCGCCCTGACCCGCGACAAGGCCATCGCCTTCGCCGAGGAAAAGGGACTGCCCATCGAGACCACCAAGAAGAACCCGTACTCCATCGACCAGAATGTTTGGGGACGCGCCGTGGAAACCGGCTACCTCGAGGACATCTGGAACGCCCCCACCAAGGACATCTACGACTACACCGCCACACCGGAATTCCCACCGGCGCCGGATGAGGTCACCATCTCCTTCGAAGCCGGCGTGCCTGTGGCCATCGACGGCGTCAAGGTCACCCCGCTGCAGGCCATCAAGGAACTCAACCGCCGCGCCGGTGCGCAGGGCGTGGGCCGCATCGACGTCGTCGAGGACCGCCTGGTGGGCATCAAGTCCCGCGAAATCTACGAAGCCCCGGGCGCCATGGCGCTGATCACCGCGCACAAGCACCTCGAGGACATCACGGTGGAGCGCGAGCAGGCCCGCTTCAAGGCCACCGTTGGCCAGCGCTGGGCCGAGCTGGTGTACGACGGCCAGTGGTTCTCCCCGCTCAAGCGCTCCCTGGACGCCTTCATCGACGACACCCAGAAGTACGTCTCCGGCGACATCCGCATGACCCTGCACGGTGGCCAGGCCATCGTCAACGGCCGCCGCTCCGACACCTCGCTGTACGACTTCTCGCTGGCCACCTACGACACCGGCGACACCTTCGACCAGTCCCAGGCCAAGGGCTTCATCGAGCTGTGGGGCATGTCCGCCAAGGTCGCTTCCGGCCGCGACATCCGCGTCGCAGGGAAGTAGCCCGCGTGGCTGAGCAAAAAACGGAGGCAACCAACGCAGGTGCCCTGTGGGGCGGCCGGTTCGCCGGCGGCCCCGCCGACGCCCTGGCGGCGCTGAGTAAGTCCACGCACTTCGACTGGCGGCTGGCGCGCTACGACATTGCCGGTTCCAAGGCGCACGCCCGCGTGCTGCACAAGGCCGGGCTGCTGGACGACGCCGAGCTGGAAGGCATGCTCGCGGCCCTGACGCAGTTGGACGAGGACGTGGCGTCCGGCGCCTACCTGCCGGCCGAATCCGACGAGGATGTGCACGGCTCCCTGGAACGGGGCCTGATCGAGCGGGCGGGCGCCCAGCTGGGCGGCAAGCTCCGCGCCGGCCGCTCCCGCAACGACCAGGTGGCCACCCTGGGCCGGATGTTCCTGCGCGACCACGCCCGGATTATCGCCCGCGGTGTCCTGGCCACCGTGGACGCGCTGGTGGAGCAGGCCAAGGCGCACCATGGTGTTGCCATGCCAGGCCGCACCCACCTGCAGCACGCCCAGCCGGTCCTGCTCAGCCACCACCTCCTGGCCCACGCCTGGGCCCTGCTGCGCGATGTGCAGCGGCTCCTGGACTGGGACAAGCGCGCAGGGGTCTCGCCGTACGGTTCCGGTGCGCTGGCCGGGTCCTCGCTGGGCCTGGACCCGGAAGCAGTGGCCGCGGACCTCGGGTTCTTCTCCGCCGTGC
The DNA here is from genome assembly GCF_052046035.1 of Paenarthrobacter sp. 22069. NCBI lineage: Bacteria > Bacillati > Actinomycetota > Actinomycetes > Micrococcales > Micrococcaceae > Paenarthrobacter > Paenarthrobacter sp. 22069. Next base: position 56,825 of record NZ_JBQEQF010000023.1, read on the forward strand.
ACAACTCGATCGACGGCACTGCCTCCCGCGATGTCTTCGCCGAGTTCGCGTGGGTCTGCTCGATGATCGGCGTGGACCTGTCCCGCATCTCCGAGGAAGTCATCTTCTGGGCCACCAAGGAGTTCTCCTTCGTCACGCTGCATGATTCGTACTCCACGGGGTCCTCGATCATGCCGCAGAAGAAGAACCCGGACGTGGCCGAGCTGGCCCGCGGCAAGGCCGGGCGCCTGATCGGCAACCTGACCGGGCTGCTGGCCACGCTCAAGGGCCTGCCGCTGGCCTACAACCGCGACCTGCAGGAGGACAAGGAGCCGGTGTTCGACGCCGCGGACACCCTGGAGCTGCTGCTCCCGGCCGTGTCGGGCATGATCGCCACCCTGACGTTCAACACCGAGCGGATGGAATCCCTGGCTCCGCAGGGCTTCGCGCTGGCCACCGACATCGCAGAATGGCTGGTCCGCCAGGGCGTACCTTTCCGTGAGGCCCACGAACTGTCCGGTGCCGCCGTCAAGCAGGCGGAGTCCCGCGGCGTTGAACTGTGGGACCTGACGGACGAAGAGTACGCTGCGATCTCGGAGCACCTCACTCCCGAGGTCCGCACCGTCCTCTCCACTGAGGGATCGCTCAACAGCCGCAACTCCCAGGGCGGCACGGCACCGGCCGCCGTCGAACGCCAGCTGACCGCGCTCGAGGCGGAGCTTGCCGCCGTCCGCGAGTACGCCGGGTAGGAAACATTGTTGGCAGGGCCCCGGGGCATGTTCCCCCGGGGCCCTTGGCGTCTGTGGCTAGGCTGGGTCCATGAGCGAAACGTTCCGCAAGTTCCTTCGCACCCTGCCCGACTTCCCGTCCGACCTGCCCGGCTTCGAGCCGGAGAACGCGCCGCAGGACCCGGCACTGCTTTTCAAGCAGTGGCTCGATGAGGCCCTGGACGCGGGGGAGCAGCAGCCGCACGCCTTCAGCCTCGCCACGGTGGACACGGCTGATGGGGCGGCCCCGCAACCGTCCTCGCGGATGCTCATCCTGAAGAACATTGACGACGACGGCTGGCACTTCGCCACGTCCCGCACCTCGCGCAAGGGCCGGGAACTGACGGCCGCGCCCAAGGCCGCGATGAACTTCTACTGGCCCGCCCTGGGCCGGCAGGTCCGGCTGGCCGGCAACGTGGCCGAGCTCTCCGCCGAGGCCTCCAGCATTGACTGGCACGAACGGCCGCGCGCGGACGGCAGCGACAACCCAAACTGGCAGCTGTACGCACTGCAGCCCGTCGAGATCGAGTTCTGGCAGGCCAGCAACGACGGCCGGCATGTCCGCCACCGCGTCGGGCCGGACGGAACGCCGCTGGCATAGGCGCCGGGCCAGGCGGCTGCTCCGCTAGGCTGGGCCGCATGACCTCACCTTCCCCCGACGCCCTCCTCGCTGAACTGCACAAGGCAGCCGATGCGCTGTCCACCGCCATGGAGCGCATACCCGATGGTGGCGAAAAGGCACCGTCAACCCTTCCCGGCTGGAGCCGCGGCCACCTCATGGCCCACATCGCCGGCATCTGTGACGCCCTCGCCCGCCAGGTGGAGTACGGCCGCCAGGGCGAAAAGGTGGAGCTGTACGACGGCGGCGTGGAGGGGCGCAACCGGGCCATCGATCTCGCGGCCGGCCACAGCCTTGGGCAGCACCGGAAGGACGTAGCCACCGCGCTGCACCGGGTACTGGCCGCCTTTGACGCGCTGGACCGGGACGAGTGGAAGACGCCCATCGCGTTCCGGGACGGCGTGATTTTCGACGCCGGGCTGGCGCTCTGGCGGGAACTCGTCATCCACACCGCCGATTTGGACGCCGGCACCGGACCTGAGGTCTGGAGCAGGGAGTTCTGCTCACACCTCTTCGACTTCCTGGCCGCCCGCCTTCCCACGGAAAGCCGGCTTGTCCTGCAGCCGGTGGCACTTCCGCCAGTGACCCTCGGTGCCGGCGGCAGCACCGTCGTCGTCAGCGGCATGGTCACCGACATCGCCGCGTGGCTCGCGGGCCGGCAGCCCTCGCTGGACAGCCTCCGCGCCACCGCCGCCGGGGACGGCACCGACCTCCCGGCCCTGCTGCCCTGGCCGTCGGCCATGCCGGACCCCAAGTAGCGATTCGTTGCTCCATCACTTGTGGCCCCTAAACCGGGGTTCTAGGGACCACAAGTGATGGAGCAACCCAGGGGCAGGGGAGGGAGCGGTCAGGCGGCCTCGCGGGCCAGCAGGCTCTCCTTGATGCGCAGCCCCCAGCGGAAACCGCCCAGGGAGCCGTCGGTCCGGATCACCCGGTGGCACGGAACGAACAGGGCCGCGGCATTGAAGGCGCAGGCGCTGGCGGCAGCCCGGACCGCCTTCGGGTTCCCGGCCAGCGCGGCATACTCGCTGTAGGTGACGGGGGCGCCGGGCTTGACCTGGCGGAGGACATCCCAGGCGTGCGTACGGAACGGGCCGGACTGCTGGCGGACTGGCACGGCCATGGCCGGAGCGGGATCGCCGGAATAGAAGGCCTCGACGGCGGCTGAGATTCCGCCAAGGTCCGCCACCTCTTCCACGGCGTCGGGACGCAGCGCGGGATGGACCTGTCCGGCCAGTTCCGGGAGGCCGGCTGTCCAGCCCGAGGCCAGGACCACGCCGTCCCTGGCAAGGATGGTGAACGGGCCGTCCGGCGTGGACAGCTGCAGGAGTTGTGCTTTCATGGCATCCCTTTCACGGGAACAGCAGGTTTGGGAGCGGGCTTGGCAGCGGCCCGCCAGAGGTGCATGGTGGCGTAGGAGCGCCACGGGCTGGTTTCGCGGAAGTCCGGGCTGAGCGCGTTGCCACCATTATCGAGGGCGCGGATCCCGTTGCGCACGGCGGCGTCGTTGGCAAGGAAAATGTCCGGGGCGCCCAGGACACGCATGGCGACGTACCCCACGGTCCAGGGCCCGACGCCGGGGAGCGGCAGAAGTGCCGCGGTGAGGCTTGGGAGGTCGTCGCCATAGCCGAAGTCCAGGCGCCCGTCGTCCATGGCCTCCGCAGCATGCAGCAGCGACTCTGTCCGGCGCTTTGGTCCGCGAAGCAGGTATCCTCCAGCTGCGATTTCCGCCGGAGTGGGAAACAGACGGTCCAGGCCGTCGCCGGGGGCACTGGCGGGACTGCCCGCCGCGGACAGCTGGGTCAAGGCTGTCCTGGCTGCCGCCACCGTGATCTGCTGGCCCACCATCGCCCGGATCAGCAGCTCCTGCGGATCCACTGAGCCCGGCATCCGCACCCCCGGTGCCTCGCGGACTGAGGCAGCCAGCCTGGGATCGCCCGCGAGTGTGCCATCGATCGCTTCCGGGTCCGCGTCGAGGTCGAACAGCCTGCGGACCCGGCTGAGCAATGCCGGAAGGTCGCGGAGGTCCACCGCGCCGATGGTGAGGGTCAACGGCCGCTCCCGGCTGCCGTCGTCGTACTCCACCCTAAAGCGGGCGTCCCCGTGGGGCAGCCGCAGTGTGCGCGCGTAGGAGGTGGCCGTCCCTTCCTCGATCCCGGGGATGGCACGCACGGCAAGGAATGAGAAGATGCCCGGATCAAAGGGTGGCCGGTAGGGCAGGCCCAGCACCAATGCCGTCGTGCCGCCAGCCGTTGCGGCGCCCCCGGCCGCCCCGTGCCGGACCGTCCTGCGCAGTGCCGTTGGCGTCATGTCGAATACCTCGGCGATGGTCTCGTTGAATTGTCTGACGCTGCTGAAGCCTGCCGCGAAGGCGACGTCAGCGAGTTTCATCGATGTTGAAACCAACAGGGTGCGTGCCGTCTGGGCCCTCGCGGCACGGGCCAGCGATAGGGGACCGGCACCAAGCTCCTGCCCCAGGATCCGGTTGAGCTGGCGCGGCGAATAGCCCAGGCGGGCGGCGAGACCGGACACCCCGTCCCGGTTGATCACGCCGTCGTTGATCAGGCGCATGGCCCGGCCCGCTACGTCCTGCCGCACGTTCCACGCCGGAGTCCCCGCAACCGCCTCCGGCAGGCACCGCTTGCAGGCGCGGTAGCCGGCCTCATGGGCCGCTGCGGACGTCTCGTAGAAGGTCACGTTGGACGGTTTGGGCGTCCGGGCCGGGCAGGAGGGACGGCAGTAGATTCCCGTGGTGCGGACGGCGGTAAAGAACTGGCCGTCGAACCGGGGGTCGCGGGCATCGATTGCCCGGTAGCGCTGCCAGAAGTCCATTCCTCCATCCTGCCAGCCGCCGCGCCCTGCTTCTAGCGGAAATCGGACATGGCCGTGGGTGCGGAAAATTCCCTGCCGGCGCCTTCGCTACACAGGTGAAACCCGCAGCATCTGGGTAAGGTCAAGCAATGAACCAAAGCACTGGGGCAATGGAACGTCTGCGCGGATTCCTGTCCGCAGATGCCCGCGAACTGGCCCCGAAGCTGCTCGGCGCCGTGCTGACCCACGAGTCCCGGGATGGCGCCGTGTCCGTCCGGCTCACCGAGGTGGAGGCCTATATGGGCCCCGAGGACTCCCTGCACCCGGATCCCGGCTCGCACACGTACCGCGGCCCCACGCCCCGCAACGCCCCCATGTTCGGTCCCGCCGGGCACCTCTATGTGTACTTCACCTACGGCATGCACCACTGCACCAACATTGTCTGCGGCCCGGACGGCGTCGCGTCCGCCCTGCTGCTGCGGGCTGGGGAGATCGTGGACGGCATCGAGCTGGCACAACGGCGCCGCCCAACGTCGAAAAGTCCCGCCGACCTGGCCAGCGGTCCGGCCCGGCTGGCCAAAGCGCTTGGATTGACGACGGCGGACAGCGGCCGGGACGCCCTGGCGCCGCCCTTCGCGCTGGAGCTTCCCGCCGGCACCAGCGGGCCGGTCAGTTCCGGTCCGCGGGTGGGCGTGGCAGGCGCCGGGGGATCGGAGGAATACGCCTGGCGCTTCTGGCTCACCGGTGATCCCACCGTTTCCAAGTACAAGGCGGCCAAGCCCCGGCTCCGCAGGCAGCAGGCCGGTGCGCCGCCTTCTGCAACGTTTCACCGGCGTTAACGGAAATGGTTGTAGAATGGACGGTCTGTCTTTCGCGATAGGGGAACGTTAATGCACGACGCCGAATTGGCCCACGAACGGAAGTATGTAGCCGGCCTGTACGCCCGGCTGGAGGAACTCCGGGAGGAGAAGCGCCGCCAACTGGCGCAGGTCCGTCGTGCCGGAGCCGTGGGCACCATGCAGAACGTTTCGGAACGTGACGCGTTTGCCGCACTGTATGAGGACCGCCTGGCGCAGCTGGATGCGGTGGATGACCGGCTGGTCTTTGGCCGCCTGGACCTGGACTCCGGTGAAGCCCAGTACATCGGCCGTATCGGTTTGACCACCGAGGACCTGCAGCGGCTGATGGTGGACTGGCGTGCCCCCGAGGCCGGCCACTTCTACCAGGCCACGGCCTTCGACCGGCAGGGCGTCCGACGCCGCCGGCACCTGATCCTGCAGGGGCGTGACGTCAAGGCCATCGAGGATGACGTCCTGGACGCGGACATGCTGACCGAGGACGACTCGCTGCAGGGCGAGGGCGCCCTGCTGGCCGCATTGAACTCCAAGCGCACCGGCCGCATGTCGGACATCGTCAGCACCATCCAGTCCGAGCAGGACCGCATCATCCGGTCCTCCATTTCCGGCGCCGTCGTGGTGCAGGGTGGGCCGGGCACGGGTAAGACGGCAGTTGCCCTGCATCGTGCCGCTTACCTCCTCTACACCCACCGTGACCGCCTCAAGAGTGCAGGCGTGCTGCTGGTGGGGCCGTCGTCGTCGTTCATGAAGTACATCGAGCGCGTGCTGCCCTCCCTTGGTGAGACCGGCGTGGTCATGGCCAGCCTCGGCCGGCTCATGCCGGGTATTAACGCCGTCCCCGAAACAGACGCGGACGTTGCAGCCATCAAGGGGCGGCTGGACATGGCAGCCATCGTGGCCAACGCCGTCTCCAACCGCATGCGCGTTCCCCCGCAGAACCGGATCCTCGAGGTGGACGGGCGCAAGCTCACCCTGACGCCGCGGCAGGTCCGGCGCGCCCGCGAACGGGCCCGCGCCACCGGCAAGCCGTACAACGAGGCCCGCGTGACGTTCGTGAAGATCCTGCTGCGCGAACTGACTGAACAGATGACCGAGCTCGTCGAAGCCGGAAACCTCGGCAACAACGCAGACCGCTCGTACCTCGCAGAGGACGTCCGCACTGCCCGAGACGTGCGGATCGCGCTGAACCTGTGCTGGATGCCTATGACCCCGGAGAAGCTGATCTCCGATCTGTTCAGCAAGCCGGAAATCCTGGAATTCTGCACCCCCAACCTCACGCCTGCCGAACGGGCACTGCTGCAGCGTCCCGCGGACGCCCCGTGGACCGAGTCCGACGTCCCGCTGCTGGATGAGGCTGCCGAACTGCTTGGCGAGCTGGATCCCGCTGCAGGGCGGGGGCTGGCGCAGCAGGAACACGACCGTGCCCGGGACCTGGCCAACGCGAAGCAAACCCTGGTCAACATGCAGGCAGCGGGCGTGGACCCGCTGATGTCTGCAGAGGAGCTTGCCGAGCAAAACCAGGAACAGGAAGGCCGGCAGACCGCGGCCGAGCGGGCCACCAGTGACCGTACGTGGGCCTTCGGGCACATCGTGGTGGACGAAGCGCAGGAACTTTCGCCCATGCAGTGGCGGCTGCTGGTGCGCCGGTGCCCGCTGAAGTCCTTCACCATCGTGGGGGATATCGCGCAGACCAGCTCGGTGGCCGGCGCCAACTCCTGGCAGGGTGCGCTTGCTCCCATGTTCGGGGACCGCTGGCAGCTGGAGGAGCTCACTGTCAACTACCGCACGCCGTCGCAGATCGCCGAAGCTGCCGTCCGGATGGCCAATGCAGCGGGCCTGGTGGTCTCCGCCCCCAAGGCCGTCCGTGAAGGGCGCTGGGCGCCCATCATCGACGAAGTGGCGGACGGCGGCATCGTGGACCGGCTGGTGGAGACGCTGCCGGAGGAACTTGAAGCGCTCGACGGCGGCCTGCTCGCCGTGATTGCCGATGGTGACCTCCTCCCTGCGGCCACGGCCGCGCTCCGCGGCGTGTACGGGCGCAGGATCGGGACGGGTGCCGGCAGCTACGAGCAGGACATCGTGGTCATCAGCCCCCGTGAGGCAAAGGGCCTGGAGTTCGACGGCGTCGTCGTCCTGGAGCCGTCCGTGATGCTCAACCACGAACACGGCAAGGTGGGGGACCTGTATGTGGCAATGACCCGCGCCACGCAGCGGCTGCGGCTGATTGCCTCGCAGCCCGTGCCCGCCGGGATCGCCGGCTGACAGGGCCTTCGGCCTTACTGCTAACTTAGGAAGCGTGCCAGAACTGAACAACCTCGAACCGCAGCGCAACGACCCCACTTTCGCCAACATTTGGCAGGAACTGAAGTGGCGTGGGCTGGTCCATGTCTCCACCGACGAAGCGGAGCTCGAAAAGCTCCTCGCCAACGGGCCGGTCACGTACTATTGCGGCTTCGACCCCACCGCGCCGAGCCTCCACCTAGGGAACCTGGTGCAGCTGCTGGTGATGCGGCGGCTCCAGCTGGCCGGACACAAACCGCTGGGGTTGGTGGGCGGCTCCACCGGCATGATCGGCGATCCCCGGCCGACGGCGGAACGCACTTTGAACACCAAGGACACGGTGGCCGAATGGGTTGGCTACCTCCAGGCCCAGGTGCAGCGCTTCCTCAGCTTCGAAGGGGATAACGCTGCCAGGATGGTGAACAACCTGGACTGGACGGCGCCCCTGAGCGCCATCGACTTCCTGCGTGAAGTGGGCAAGCACTTCCGCGTGGGCACCATGCTGCGCAAGGACGCCGTGGCATCGCGGCTGAACTCGGATGAAGGCATCAGCTACACCGAGTTCAGCTACCAGATCCTGCAGGGCATGGACTACCTGCAGCTCTACCGCGACTACGGCTGCGTCCTGCAGACCGGCGGCTCGGACCAGTGGGGCAACCTCACCAGCGGTACCGAACTGATCCGCAAAGTGGAGGGCAAGAGTGTCCACGCCCTTGGCACGCCGCTGATCACCAACTCGGACGGAACCAAGTTCGGCAAGAGCGAAGGCAACGCCATCTGGCTCGACGCCGGCATGTGCAGCCCCTACGCCTTCTACCAGTTCTGGCTCAACACGGCCGACGCGGACGTGGTGGACCGGCTCAAAGTGTTCACCTTCCTCACGCGTGCCGAGATTGACCAGTTTGCTGCGTCGGTGGCAGAGCGTCCGTTCGCCCGTGAAGGGCAGCGGAAGCTGGCCTTCGAAGTGACCGCCCTGGTGCACGGTGTGGAAGCCACGGAAAAGGTCATCGCCGCTTCGGCTGCGCTTTTCGGCAACGGAGACCTGACTGCCCTGGACAAGGCAACGCTGCAGGCGGCCACCTCTGAACTTCCCTCCACCACTGTGCAGGTGGATGCGATGGGGATCGTGGACCTGCTGGTGGCCTCCGGCCTTTCCGAAAGCAAGTCCGCCGCCCGGCGCACTGTTGGTGAGGGCGGTGCCTACGTGAACAATGAGAAAGTGTCGGACCCTGAAGCGGTGATCTCCGAGTCGGAGCTCCTGCACGGCCAGTACCTGCTCCTGCGCCGGGGCAAGAAGAACCTGGCAACAGTGGAAGTGTTGGTTCCCTAGCACCTTCGAGTCCTGCATGCACGCCTTTCGGCAGCCGATTTGCACGGCTGCTGGAGGGCGTGTATTGTTTTCTGAGTCGCCGCCGCTGAGTGGTGACAAACCCCCAACTGATAAGAAGCAATTCTTAGCGCGCTCCGCATGGAGGCAGAGAAATTGCTTCGCATTTTGCTGGGCGGATTCATTCCACCGAGTGAATTCCGGGAAAACAGCCGGATTTGCAAAAGTGAATATGAATGAAATAAGATAAAAACATCGCAGCGAAGAAATACGGAATAGAAATTCTTTTGTGAATTGGTCCGGGAATATTCGAATGTGTCTGTTGTTTGAGAACTCAATAGTGTGCCAAGTTTGTTGATACCGATTATGTATGTAATTGGTTGAATTTGCCGAATCGTGCCGCCCCTGTGGTGTGGTTTGGTGTTTTTGGCTGGTTTCAAATTTTGTGCAGCCTGGTTCCGCGTTATTTCCGTGGTGCTTGGTTGTGTCTGTTTGTTTTCAACGGAGAGTTTGATCCTGGCTCAGGATGAACGCTGGCGGCGTGCTTAACACATGCAAGTCGAACGATGATGCCCACTTGTGGGTGGATTAGTGGCGAACGGGTGAGTAACACGTGAGTAACCTGCCCTTGACTCTGGGATAAGCCTGGGAAACTGGGTCTAATACCGGATATGACCTTCCATCGCATGGTGGTTGGTGGAAAGCTTTTGTGGTTTTGGATGGACTCGCGGCCTATCAGCTTGTTGGTGGGGTAATGGCCTACCAAGGCGACGACGGGTAGCCGGCCTGAGAGGGTGACCGGCCACACTGGGACTGAGACACGGCCCAGACTCCTACGGGAGGCAGCAGTGGGGAATATTGCACAATGGGCGCAAGCCTGATGCAGCGACGCCGCGTGAGGGATGACGGCCTTCGGGTTGTAAACCTCTTTCAGTAGGGAAGAAGCGAAAGTGACGGTACCTGCAGAAGAAGCGCCGGCTAACTACGTGCCAGCAGCCGCGGTAATACGTAGGGCGCAAGCGTTATCCGGAATTATTGGGCGTAAAGAGCTCGTAGGCGGTTTGTCGCGTCTGCCGTGAAAGTCCGGGGCTCAACTCCGGATCTGCGGTGGGTACGGGCAGACTAGAGTGATGTAGGGGAGACTGGAATTCCTGGTGTAGCGGTGAAATGCGCAGATATCAGGAGGAACACCGATGGCGAAGGCAGGTCTCTGGGCATTAACTGACGCTGAGGAGCGAAAGCATGGGGAGCGAACAGGATTAGATACCCTGGTAGTCCATGCCGTAAACGTTGGGCACTAGGTGTGGGGGACATTCCACGTTTTCCGCGCCGTAGCTAACGCATTAAGTGCCCCGCCTGGGGAGTACGGCCGCAAGGCTAAAACTCAAAGGAATTGACGGGGGCCCGCACAAGCGGCGGAGCATGCGGATTAATTCGATGCAACGCGAAGAACCTTACCAAGGCTTGACATGAACCGGAAAGACCTGGAAACAGGTGCCCCGCTTGCGGTCGGTTTACAGGTGGTGCATGGTTGTCGTCAGCTCGTGTCGTGAGATGTTGGGTTAAGTCCCGCAACGAGCGCAACCCTCGTTCTATGTTGCCAGCACGTGATGGTGGGGACTCATAGGAGACTGCCGGGGTCAACTCGGAGGAAGGTGGGGACGACGTCAAATCATCATGCCCCTTATGTCTTGGGCTTCACGCATGCTACAATGGCCGGTACAAAGGGTTGCGATACTGTGAGGTGGAGCTAATCCCAAAAAGCCGGTCTCAGTTCGGATTGGGGTCTGCAACTCGACCCCATGAAGTCGGAGTCGCTAGTAATCGCAGATCAGCAACGCTGCGGTGAATACGTTCCCGGGCCTTGTACACACCGCCCGTCAAGTCACGAAAGTTGGTAACACCCGAAGCCGGTGGCCTAACCCCTTGTGGGAGGGAGCTGTCGAAGGTGGGACTGGCGATTGGGACTAAGTCGTAACAAGGTAGCCGTACCGGAAGGTGCGGCTGGATCACCTCCTTTCTAAGGAGCACCTAC
>NZ_JBQEQF010000024.1:0-58912 GCF_052046035.1 Paenarthrobacter sp. 22069
CTCACGGGCTGCTCGCACCACACTGTAGCCAGGCACGTCGCCGCGCGGGACGCCGGCCGGCCAATTGCAGAACCGGCGCCCCGGCCCAGGGTCACGGACGCTTACCTGCCTAAGATCGAGGAATGGGTAGAGGCGTCCAAGGGCCGGATCCGCGCCGACAAGGCCCACGAAAAGCTGCTCGCCCTAGGCTATGAGGGGTCCGAGCGGTCTACGCGCCGGGCGATCGCGCAGGTCAAGGCCGCGTGGCGGCTCGGACACACCCGTGTGCACCGGCCGTGGATCACCGAGCCTGGGATGTGGCTGCAGTACGACTTCGGCGACGGGCCACGGATCGGCGGCGTAAAAACCATTCTGTTCGTTGCCTGGCTGGCGTTCTCAAGGTTCCGGATCGTGATCCCGTTGCGGGACCGGACCGCGCCGAGCGTGTTCGCAGCCCTCGACCGGTGCTTCCGGATCCTGGGCGGGGCACCAACGTATGTCCTGACCGATAACGAGAAAACCGTGACAACGGCCCATGTCGCAGGGGTTCCGGTGCGGAACCAGCAGACCCTGGACTTCGCCCGGCACTACGGGGTCACCGTGCTGACCTGCCAGCCCGCGGACCCTGCAACGAAAGGCGGAGTCGAAGCGTCGGTGAAACTGGCCAAAGCCGACCTCGTGCCCACCGACACGAACCTGAGGCCCGGTTACGCTTCCTTTGCCGAGCTGGAGGCCGCCTGCGAGGCGTTCATGGACGAGGTCAACAACCGCGAACACCGGGCCACCCGACGTAAACCCGCAATGGTTTTGGCGGAGGAAGCGGCCCGGCTGCACCGGATCCCGGAGACCGCGCACACGGTCGCGTTCGGGCTGGCCCGTATAGTCCCGGAGAACACCCCGATGGTCTCCTTCGAGAACGCCCAGTACTCGGTGCCGTCGCATTTGCTCGGCGCGAAGGTGTTCGTCCGCTCCCACGGCACCGGCCCTGACGAACAGGTCATCATCGTCCACCACGGCCCGACCGGCCCGGTCGAAGTCGCCCGCCACGGCCGGGCAAGGCCCGGCAGTCCCGCGGTCATCGAGGAGCACTTCCCAGGGACCAGTACCAGAACCCCGGGCGACTACGCCGTGAAGGCACGCACCGCCGGTGAAGCCGAGTTCCTGGCCATCGGCGCCGGCGCCAAGACCTGGCTCGTGGAAGCCGCGGCTGCAGGAACAGGCCGGATGAACATGAAAATGGCCGAGGCCGTGACCCTGGCCAAGATCGCCGGGACCGAGTCCGTGGACCGTGCCCTGGGAGACGCCGCGCTGCACGGCCGGTTCGCCCACGGCGACCTGCCCTCCATCCTGAACGCGAACATCCGCCGCACCACCACCCACGCCGCTAACGAAACCAGGTCCCTCACCCAAGGCACCAGCGCCTGGGCAGGCCTCGGCGCCGAGCCGTCCAGCGCCCCCGCAAAGGAGCAGAGCCGATGAGCCCGGTCACCACCACGAACACCACCGCCCCGGCCCTGCCGGCCGACCTCGAAGCACTGATGCGGCAACTGAAAATGCCCCACGCCCGGGCACTGGCACCGGAACTCATCGCGACCGCCCGCGCCCAGCGCTGGGAACCAACCGAGATCATCAAGGCACTGTTCACCGAAGAAGCCGCAGGCCGGGCCCGGTCCATGCTCGCCACCCGACGCAAGGCGGCAGGCTTCCCGACCGGCAAAACCTTCGACGCCTGGGACCCCGCGGCCTCGTCGATCCCGGCGCCGACCCAGCAAGCGCTCCGGACGCTGGAATGGATCACCCGACGCGAGAACCTGGTCGTCTGCGGGCCCTCCGGCACCGGGAAAACGTTCTTCCTCGAAGCCCTCGGCCAGCAAGCCGTCGAAGCAGGCATGCGCGTGGCCTGGTTCAGACTCGAAGACCTCGGCGCCCTCATCCGCGCACACCGCACCGACGACAGCGTCACCAAAGCCGTCGCCCGGATACTGCGCGCCGAACTCGTCGTAATCGATGACATCGGGCTCCTGCCGGTGGCCACCGACGCCGCCGAAGGCCTCTACAGGGTCGTGGACGCAGCCTACGAAAAACGCTCCGTCGCGATCTCCTCGAACCTGCACCCCGCCGGGTTCGACGAACTCATGCCCAAAACCCTCGCCACCGCCACCGTTGACCGGCTCCTGCACCACGCCCACGTCTGCCAAACCAGCGGCGACTCGATCCGCCTCACCCAGGCCCTCGCCGGAAAAGGAGTCACCCAACTGAACTAACACCACCCGACAATGGCCAACCCCGCCGAGAACCTTCAGTGGGCAGATCTGTTGGCCATCACCGGGCAGTTTTACTGGCCACCGGCGGGCACTTTAAATGGCCGCCCGTGGGCAGAAACTAATGGCCATTGACATACATACTTGCTCAGTTAGGCGTTAGTGCGGCCAACCTGGCGATCGGTGCTCACAAGGAAACTCCAAAGCAAGAAGCACCAAAACCTACACACATTCCTGCGGTATGTCGTTTTTTAGCGGGATAGCTTGTCCCGATCCGGCTCCGTATCGCCGATGTGCCCGGCTGTGTTTGCCGCCAGGACTCGGGCGACGAAGGCGCCGGACTCGTCCATGTAGTGGCGTAGGAACTTCGCCGTGCGTTCATCCTTGACTTCGCCCCGTTCCTCAAATACTTCGATGTCATATGAACGTACGCTTCAGGCGAATTCAGTTGGGATGCGTCCAGGATGCTGCGGAAGGACGACTGCATCACTGCTGTGCCGATGCTTCCGGGAGAGGTCCCGATGATTCCCGTGGGTTTACGGGCGAATGAATTCTTCCCCCAACGACGAGAACCACAGTCGATAGCGTTTTTAAGGGCTATCGAGAATGGAACGGTTGTATTCGTGAGACACGAAGAGGATCAATTCCAGCGTCGTGGCGCTCCTCACCTCCGGCATGGCGAAGGTCCGCTCATCCCGCCGCTAAGTTGGTCCGGCTTACTTGGTATCGCTCTCCAAACGAACGTATCCTAGGAGGCCGCGACAACCCTGGCCAGGACCGATCAAGGGAGACGAACTGGGCTTGACCTTTGTGGTTAATCGGGAACACGACTCCGCGTTTCGCTTTCGCAACAACAGGATTGCCAGTTCACCTTCTACAGCCTTCAAAGCACTGATCTTGCCGGGCCGCGTGGCCCCGACATTCCTCTGTTTCCTAGGTGAATCGGAACCTCCGCGCGCCGAACTCAATCTGCCATCCCACCTTTGGCCCCCGCTTACGGCAGAGAGTGGATCGTAAAAGATGACATCAAAGCCGTGCCGTCCAGTTGTCACGCCCGCAGGGAGGGGCGGCGCTGGAATTGCTGGTGTCACCCAATCGGGGATCCTTGCTCGGTAGTTCATTCCGTGCTTTCCTTTTCAAGCTCTTTAGCCAGGTCACGGCCTTTCCGATCTTGCCAGTCGGTTCCAGGAAATTCATAGACGATAACCTTGTGGCAGCCATACCCGGAAACCCTCATCGCCGTAGACGGCTATGCGTCCGCGGCCGCCGTCAAGCCAGACCCAGAAGACCGATGCATCTTGTGTAACGACATCCACTTCCCCGGAGACCGCCGGCTCACTGTCCCGCTGAACGATTACATAGTGACCTTCCTCCAGCTGGGCCCAGTCGGCGGCCAAGAGCTCTTCGCCCTTCTCGTGCGCCTTGGGAAAAGGGACTCCACAGTTATCCCGAGGTCCAACGTCAATACCCATCGTCGGCCGTGCGTCTACTAACGCGGCAGCTGCATCCGCCCACATGGAAAAGAATGCAAGCGATGATATGTGAGGGAACGAGTACGCTTTCATGGCCTCATTCGAACCGGGAGCGGGGTTCTCGGAACCACTGCAATCCATACAAACTCCTATGTGGGGCACCGCCGTTGGCTGCCACTGAACAGTCCGGAGCCATGGCGACGGGAAGGCGATCGTCAAAAAAGCCAATTCTTAACCGAATTTAGCGTGCCTGTGACCCCCAAGGCCATGCAGTCAATGACTGAGAGGTCATTGCTTTTTGTACGCACGTACGGTTGCGCAGCGGCCAACGATACTGCCGTCGTCTATACAATCATTCCCACCTACACCCGAAACTACTTTACAAAGGACGGCCTCGCCGGGCCGCACCACAATGCTAAAGATCAGGGTCCAAGCCGTAGGTTTCCACACTGGCAGCCATGTACGGTCTGCGTGCTTCGCCGTTCCGGCCAGAGCATGCAATTGTTACTCGCCAAGGAACGCACTCGAAGCGTTAGACGTAGCGACACAAGGTGCGCGGCATTTTTATCAATTCACGACAATCGTGAACGGTCTGCCGGGCCCCATAGTTATCCGTGTCACTCAAGACGGCGCAGCACGGGCGTCTTCAGATCCATTAAGGAAAAGGAGAATGGTGAACTATGGCAGAAAGCGCAGCTAGTGCCAAGAACATAATGCGAAAGCGGCTGAAATGGACCGATGGCTTCGCCCTGACGATCGGGGTTATGACGACGGGTATTTTCACCTCTGTCGGATACACAATGGGTACGGTAGGCCTGTGGGGCATGATCGCTGTATGGGTAAGTGCCGCGTTGATCGGACTACTCCAGGTCATGCTGTTCACTGAAATGGCGCTAATGTTTCCCAACAAGACTGGCGGCATTGGCGTGTTCGCCCACGAGGCCTGGCGGAAGTATTTTGCACCAATTGGTCCGTTCTGTGTCTACGGATACTGGATGGCTTGGTCACTCGCGCTCTCGGCGGTCGGTTTGACCTTTGGCAATCTTGTGAAAGCACAGTGGTTTCCGGATACGGGAATCTTTTTTACAATCTTTGGTGTAGATATTGGTACTCAGCATTTTATTGCAGCAGGCGCAATCATTTTGGTGTGGATGCTAAATGTGTTAGGGGTCAAGCCAACAGTTCGTGTTTTGTGGATCCTCAACATCGGAGTTGTGTTTGTCCTGCTCGTATTCGTGGTTATGCCATTCATAACAGGACAATGGAGCGCGGAGAGCTTCACGTTCCATTTCTCGGGGGCATGGGGCGGCTGGAAGCTCGCTATAGCTTTGATGTACTTGGCAGCCTGGAGCGTATACGGTACCGAAATTATTGCGACTTTCGCCCCGGAGTTCGGTGATACGAAGCGGGACGTGCCCAAGGCGACTTCGTTCAACGGGTTCACAATGGTTGCTATTTATATCTTGGTGCCTATCGGTGCAGCCGGCACGCTCGGCGAGAACGCTATAGCCAATGATCCCATTGGCTACGCAGTGTTGGCTTTCCAGCACTTAGTCGGGCCAGCCTCGGGGTTCGTCACTCTAGTTGTCTGTGCATCAATGTTTGCCTCGATGACAGCCTCCAGTGGTGGCGCGGGACGAGCCCTCTTCGGACTCGCACGCGAGGGCATGACGCTCAAACAGCTGGACCATCTTGGCAAGCGAAGTGGCATGCCCGTGCGCCAGATGACACTGGACATGGTGGTCAATGTTGCGATGGTGTTCTTCCTTGGGTCAACACTGGCGGTACTATTCGCCAGCAACTTCGGATACCTCGTGTGCACAACATTCGCAGTCGCCGGGTTCGTGTTGCTGCGCAAGGACCGCCCAGACTGGCCGAGGCCGTTCAAGTTGCGATCTTACTGGGTGGGTATTGCCGCGGTCCTTGCGATAGTTGATGCTGTCATAGCCTTGGTCGGCTTCCTTAACCCGGATCTGGGGGGTTACGGGGACGCCAGCTCGATCTTCATCGCTTTAATCCTGCTTTCTTTCGGGCCTATCACCTACGTCATCAGGAAGAAGTTCCAGGATGGTGTGAAGCTGGTGCTCCGGGAATGGGTGCCGACTCACCCAGACGAAGAAGACCCGTCGTTCGAGGGCAAGGCAAAAGGTGAAACAACCACAAGGCCGGCGGCTGCCGAATCAAGCTGACCGAGGGTGAAGTTACTTGCATGTGCCGCATGGTTGATGCACGACGCGCAGGATGCGCCTCTTCCACGGGAGCATCGCTCGAAAAATTCGTAAGGGGCATTCCATGGTTGTCGTGACCAGTTCTGCATAGGGCGTGGACTAGCCTCGGCTCTAAGTGAGGCGCCGTTCTTAATCGCATGTTAGAAACGAGGAGGGTGCTCGAAGCCGCGACGTAGTGGTTATCCAAACCATAATTTGCCGAGCTAACGAGCACCCTTTCCGTTTCTAATCTCGCCAGCTTTTACGTGATGGTCCTGAGCTACGCCGAACACTAGCAATGGGTGACAGACATAACCCTTTCGGATTAAACCTTTTCGACTCTGGTTTCCTGGACATCACGGCTTCGAACAGGGGCTGATCACCCAGATGCAAGCATCAGATTAGCCCTGCCGTGATGCCTGAGCACGACCTCTTCGAGGTGCTCTCTCCAGTTGAACTGAAGCGCCGATAGTTTGCCCTTTTGTAAAGGTGGAAGAGAGTGATGGGTCCCTTGGATGCCTCAGCCACCGTGGGCTTGCTCCCTCGGGCCAGCGAAGGGTTCACCTGCGTCGTACTAAAATTGTTGGAGCAGTAGATGGAGCAATCGTCCCTGAACAGTAAGACGGCAGCCGGAGCGGCGCTGCTGGTTGCTATGAGCGCATGCGCCCCTGCCGGCGTCGACTGGCCTGTGCACGAAACGATGTCAATGGACATAGCCAGGGTTGTCGTGATTGGAGACTCGCTGAGTACCGGGTTGGGGACATCCCCACAACAGGCTTGGCCAGAACTCCTTAAGTCGGCACCCGGTTTCGACAAGCGTGCGGTTGAGATCACTAATGCTGCCGAGAACGGCAGCGGCTACATAGCCACGGGTGTTGATGGCGACACTTTCCACGGGGAAGTCCAGGCGGCAGTCACACCTTCAACCGATGTGATCTTGTTTTTCGGGTCAGACAACGACGCGGGGACAGATCCTGAGGAGCTCAAGGCGGCGGTAGCGTCAACGTTCGACGCCGCGTCGTCGCTGGCTCCCCAGGCCAGTCTCGTCGCGATCGGTCCGTTGACCGGGAGCGAGGGGCTGGATCAGGTGTTGGCCGCCGTGTGCCGTTCTGACGCTTCTGCCGTGCGCGATAAAGGGGTGAAATTCTTTGATCCCATAGCGGAGCACTGGCTCGGTGGCCGCGCCAGTGTGCTGCTCGGACCAGACGGCGAGCATCCCAGCGCCAAAGGACAGAGGTTCCTGCGAGACAAAATAGGGAGAATTCTTAGAGCCGCCCTATCCGACTGAAAGGCTCAAGGCGAAGTTCAGATTTACTGACAGTAGATCATGATGTTCTCAGATCACCGCCGGACGGTCGGAAGGGAAGAGGCTAAGCGGGTGAAACCCGGGAGTAGTCGAAGTACGCAAAGAAGTTGGGGCTAGACGGGATAAATTTGGGGCCGTGAGGAGCTATGCCCGCGTGCGCCTCAGAGGAGGCGTTAAGAACGAATGGGAAGCCCCCGTCCAACGTACGCGTGTGTGTTTCGCCTTGTCAGGCGCTTTCCACGTCAGGTTGGGGTGTGCCTTAGCCGGGCGAAGCCCGGGACCTTGAGCTAAGTCTTAGGACTTATGGATTCGGTTATACAAGAGAAGGCCTCCGGATTTGGACACCGGAAGCGCGTTCAATCGCATGGCCAAGGCGGTCATGGATGCTCGCCACGAGCCAGACAACGAGAGTTTCGAGTTGTTGAAGTTTGATTCGCTCCAGTTCTGGAAGATTACCTCCTAGGCCTCTCGAGACTTCGACGATGCGCTTCGGCGGCTTCTCGTCCGGGCGGGGGCAGCCACACTACGCTCTGTCTTCCGTCCTTCGGGTCGGGCATCCGTCCCACCAGACAGGCCACTTCAAGCCGCCGAACAACTCTGCTCACGTTAAACCGGCCCGTGCCGATGGCGTCTGCGATGTCCGTTGGACGGGCCGTGGTCCGCTAGATCAGTTGGTTGAGCAGCAAGAAAGCCGGCATGTCTCCAGGCAAGGGGCCCCCGCTCTGAACGAGAATGCTCTCGCGCACGGCGGTGGAATTCATTGCCCCGCCCATGAAGTAGGGGCACTGGGCTCACTACCACGTTCCGTAGGTCCACGCTCTCTTATGGTGCGCCGGAGCAACGCCTTGCAGCGCTGGCCTATGGCCGCATTCTTCAGTACGGCGAGGTGATGGGGATGGCCCCCGGAGCGGCGGGAGCGGCATCGCCAGGGCAATGGCACTCGGGCTTCGGGCATCCACCGGCGCAATGGTGTACACGCCGACCCGGGGGTGCTCGACCGCTGCCTTCCGGTACTAGGTGGGGGTCGGAGCACCAGCGCAGCGCGGGCTGGTCCCACTCCCAGGTGACCGCATGTACCGAGGACGGGCCCCGTTACCATGCGATTGCTGCCGGCCCCGGCGATCCCGCCACGGCTGTGATGGCAGGGGAGACTGCACACGCTCCTGCCCTCGCAGGTGACCGGCTGCCGACCGCGAAAGGGTCGCTGACACCGGCACTGCACTGGGCAACGTGCTCATACAGCGATTTCGTGCGGCCAGCCACACTTATGAGGTATCCAACTCGTCTGAACCCATGTCCTGCACGTCGACGGCGCAGGCAGGGGAGGTTGGTTCCCTCCACCTTGGTCTGGCGCAGGCGGCTTTTTCCACCCTTTGTAGGCGCCGCGCTGTTTGATTAGGGCAAGTTTCTTTTGTGCGCTGTAGGGTTTAACTGCGTAGTAATACAAGCTCGTCGAGTGGAAGGCGCTTTCGTGGGGCTGTCTCTCGTTGCTCCAGAATCTCGGAGAGGCGATCCGCGCTTGCAACCGTGCCCACGGCAGTGACGGTCATGGGCTTAAGATTTTCAGCAAGATTGAAGGCTTTCGTGAGCTTGTTCCAATCGACGCCCGCCATCTGGTGGGTGTAAAGGCCGTCTGCCTGCGCCTGCACACTAAAGTGAGCCAACGACTGGCCAAGGTCGTACTCTGCGTACGGTCGCCCATCCCCTTCCGGCGAGGACGTCTCCGCGATGCCCACCACCAGCGCCGACGCGGTGTGCGCCCATGAAGCGTTTAAACCAGCAAGGGCAGAGACGATAGTGTCGAATTCCGGTGTATTTCGGCGAGTCACGATGAAACGGCGGGGTTGATTGTTGCTCGCCGAGGGAGCCCAGCGCGCAGCCTCAAGAAGCGCGTCAAGCTGAGCATCGGTGATGCTAACGTCCGGATCGAAGGACCGAGGGCTCCAACGCTGAGACAGCTCCGAGATGATTGGAACACGCGTGTCAGCGGTACGGGAGGTCATTACGTCGGAGGGTTTCAATGTTATAGCTCTCTTCGTTTCTTTACGATTGCTCAGTCACAAGCCCACCCTAATAGGTAGGGCTCAGAACGGTCAGATCGGGTAATTTCTCATCAACACTAGGGCGTCCCTCACAAGATAGGCTTGTCCTTTTTATGTAATTTCTGCACAGGGTTTTTACGTACTCCGTGCAATTGAAGAGGTTTGCACAAGATTTCCCGAGGAGAGAAAACGGAATTGAGCGGACTCTCGCCCAGTGCGTATCCCAGCAGTGGCAAGTCTTGCCTGTGCAGTTCGGCCGGCGTCCTTGAGCGCTGCTTCCCACCCGCGCTTTCGCACGCGCCCGTCAAACCACTCCATGGAACCTGCGATGTGGGCGATGTCTGTGTGTCCGAGGTCAATGAGGTGCTGAGTTGCCAGCCGGGCCCCGAGTTCTTGATTTTCAGAGTAAGTGAAGACATCAGGAGTGGAAGAAACACCCGCTGCCACCATTTCAAGAGGCACCCGACGTGTTGCGCGCCAAACGGCAGCAGCCATGGACACCAGCGGCGCGATGACAATTATGCCGTCGACTCCGAGGTCTTCCAAGGTGTTGAGCGCGTTTGGGATCGATTCCTCGTACGGGGGTCGGACGGAAGCTACAGTGGTTGAGTATCCCTTTTCCCTGGCTACGTTCTCCAGCGCCAGAAGCGTTCCGACCGGCCCAAAACGCGGGGACCCATCGGTTACGATGCCGATGGATGTCGAGCGACTGGTCACAAGAGTGGTAGCGGCCCTATTGCGGCGATACCCAACATCCTTAATGATCTGCAATACCCGCTGCCGGGTAGACTCGTTGACTTCGGGATGGCCGTTAAGAACTCGGGAGACGGTTCCGTATGAAACGCCTGCCATTTGTGCGACTTCTTTAATAGTCATCCGCCGCTGGGGCGGGTTCGAGCCGGAGCCGTTCACCTCCGGGT
The DNA here is from genome assembly GCF_052046035.1 of Paenarthrobacter sp. 22069. NCBI lineage: Bacteria > Bacillati > Actinomycetota > Actinomycetes > Micrococcales > Micrococcaceae > Paenarthrobacter > Paenarthrobacter sp. 22069. The sequence continues at coordinate 10,188 of NZ_JBQEQF010000024.1, forward strand.
GCGTCGCTGCTCCTGCCACAGCCGCGCCTCCTAACTCTTCACCTGGACCAACCGTCATGTATCCGCAATCAAACACTACGCGGCCAAGCCATCACGTACGCGCTCGTTGCCAGCAGCAGAGCACTGTGCTTCCAAATTTCGCCGTGCTTCAGGTGATGAGGCAGAGGGCGGACTCCTAATTTGGGCCACTTCTACATGCGGGGCCAAAGTGCCGATAATGGACGTTCTGTAGGGCCGGGGGAGTGGGGAGCGCTAGAGCTCAGTATGCTCCGTTCCGCCGTTCGCACGCTGACCCCTCAGTGACAGTGGGCAGGCGATGCCGGCGCCGGCCGAAGGCACTGGAATTGGCGAAACTCCGGCCAAATAGCGGTTGGCCGGAGTTCCGTGGACAACACTGCAGGGTGAACCTTGGGGTTGTGTGGGAGCGCCGGGCAGGGGAGGGGTTTACTTCAGCGCCGCTTGGCGGAGGTACTGGTAGACCGTTTCCCTGCTGATTCCGTAATCGCGGGCCAGTACGACTTTAGGGATGCCGGTGCCGGCTCGCTGGACCAGTTCGGCCGCACGCTCGGGTGTCAGAGTCTTTTTCCGTCCTTTGTAGGCGCCGCGTTGTCTGGCCAGCGCGATGCCTTCGCGCTGGCGTTCCCTGATCAGTGAGCGTTCGAATTCGGCGAAGGCGCCCATGACGGAGAGCATGAGGTTGGCCATGGGGGAGTCCTCGCCGGTGAAGACGAGCTGTTCTTTGAGGAACTCCACCCGGACCCCGCGCCGGGTGAGCCCTTGGACCAGGGCGCGAAGGTCATCGAGGTTGCGGGCGAGCCGGTCCATGCTGTGCACGACCACGGTGTCCCCGTCGCGGACGAACCGCAGCAACTCGGTCAGCTGCGGCCTTGCGGTGTCCCGGCCGGAGGCCTTGTCGGTGAACGTCCGGTCCAGGACCTGGCCATCAAGCTGGCGCAGCTCATTTTGGTCCACGGTGCTCACCCGCACGTAGCCGATGCGCTGACCATTCACGACGGCCTCCAATCCTCGCGGTGTGAGAACGAGTGTCGACCCCACCAGCGCAGAGGTCAAGACACGGGTCTGTCCAAAACCGCCTGACGACTAATTGCCAAGGAACGCACGTCCGGCAGGGGAACAACCCTGCCATGGTGTACGTTGCTCTCTGGTCGGGAAAGACCCGGTCAAAGACTGAAATGAGCACCGCCTACCGTGGCTACCGATTACGACGAAGTCCGTTCCGACGTCAAGGAATCCCAGGACCGGTCCCTCGAGGCGTTGAAGTCGGCCAGCGCTCCTGATGCCCGCAGCGTCGTCACCGAACTGGACGTGGCCGACGACGAAGGGCTGACGCCCGGCGGGGAAATCGTCTCCGAGGAACTCATCGTCCAGGTCATCCCGCAGGGCAAGGACGAGTTCACCTGCGCATCCTGCTTCCTCGTCCGGCACCGGTCCCAGCTCGCCGTCGAACGCAACGGCCAGCCTTACTGCATCGAGTGCGAAGGCTGACAACCTCGGGACGGCTCCCGCAACCTTCCCGACGCCGAGGACTTTTCGTCGTTCCCTGACCCCTGCCACTGCTGGTGACTCACTGCCGGCAGTGAGCCGTTCGGGGAGGGGCAGGGCTTTTAGAGCAGATCCAATTCCTGGATGAGTCCGTATTCAACGCCGGTGCTTAGGGTGGCAGTGAATGACCTGAAGCTGTGTCGGGTGATTAGTATGCCGCGGTCCGTTGCCTTCTCGCTGAGCAGGCGGGTGGCTTCTTCAAGCTGCAGATCTCTGGATGCGCGGTCGTGGGCTTCGATGATGATGGTGTCGTGGGTGAACATTGTTGGTCTCCTTTGTCCAATGTAAGAGTGGCGGCAAAGCTTTTGGCTGGGCTGGTTGCCGGAAGAGTGGTGGATCTTCAAAACCCTGGGAGCCGCCGACGGGCGCGCTGCAACAGATTTTGGTTGTGCTGTTTGGTGTGCCATCTCGCCGCCCTCAGGGGGCTTGTGGGCCCCTGGGTCAGCTTGGAGCCGATGAATGCGTGCTCGGCTTGCCTGCTTGGTTTCAGGCTCTGCGGAGGCGGCTTCGTTGGGCCGCGGCGGTAGCTGGCGACCTAACAGTTTGTGATGAAAGACGGGCGGGATGGGATCCCGGCTGGGTTTGGAAAACAACACTTTCCGCGCGGCGCATCCTCCGCCGAAACCTATGATTCATCAAAAGCTTCGCTCCAACAAATTGGCAGTGGAGACTCATTTTCAGGCGTGCATCTTGAGGAAATCTTGATCCGCAGGAAGCACCCGCTTGATCCTTTTCAGGAAGAGTGTCTTGGTCAGGTCATGCAGAGCGCCTGGCCAGTAACGGGGCTCGGGTTCCGTTGGCGGCGCTCGTAATCTTTGAGGATCCGTTTGAGAACCACCGTCAATATATTGCGTTTAGAACGACCCGGAGCTGCTGAGGCGATGGGCCCACGGGACGCTGACTCGGCCGCTTCGTTGCCGGGTGTCACCGGCGATATGTCGGCTCTCGACCTGCAAAGCCTGTGGAACATTGCCGAGGATACGCAGGGCCCTGCCCTGGCCCTGCAATTCCTCAGCGACTTTTTCAGCCTGCAGCAGGCTCGAGTGTCCCGGATCCTCGCCACTCTGGCCGAGGAGGACCCCGCGGGCTCAGCTAATGCTGTCCGTAGTTTGCACACTGCATCGTCCATGGCTGGCGCAAAGCACATTGCCGAGCGCTGCGCGATCATCCTGCCACTGGTCGGGGCCAGGAATTTCACGTCCGCGCGGGTACATGCAACGGCCCTGCAGTGCGACGTAGAGGCTCTGACTGCCGCTTCCCCCATGCTGCTGGAGCAAGCGGAGGCCCGGCTTGGTTCCATGCCAGCTGCCCACGCCTAGAATGCGGGGAAGCCGCCCCCTGGAATGGGACCGAGAGCAGGACATCAATTCGCCCTGGATGCCACGCGAGGCTTGCGTCCGCGGGCGTCCCTGGGCAAGACTCGGGGGACGCATGCTGAGTTGATGAAAAATTTGGAGCGGGATACACCACGAAAAGCGCTGGCAACGATGCTTGGCGCCCGCCGGCTGCGAAGGTGCAGCCACGAGGTCCCGCAGACCGAAAGGATCGCAATGGCAGGAATGTTCGAACTGTTTATCGACGCACAATCAGCTTTCAGGTTCCGTCTGACAGCACCGGACGGCACCGTAATGGCCGTATCCAGACCCTTCACGACCAAGACCGACGCCGTGGCAGGGATCGCCGCCGTCCGCGAGTACGCCGGCATGGGACTGATTACCGATTCCTGTACGACCCTCAGCGCTATCGGACATCGAGCCTACAATGACCCGCCTGCTCCGGCGGGCTCCCAACGGGTTCCCAAAATCGATTTCCATGGGCGCGCCCGTGCGGTCCGCCGGGCCGTCTCCGGTCCGCGCTGGGCCGGGGCAATACACAACTTTTCCTGAGCCCGGGGAGGGCCCGCCTCTGCCCCTTCCCAGCTCCAGCTTTACGTAAGATCCGATATCGGCTCTTTAAAATTGCTGGGGGAGAGGCCTAAAAATGCCCGGTTTTAGCGGCCGGTGAGGGTTCTGTCGGCCGGCGGCGGCGCGGCTGCCGGGTCGGTGTCGATGCTGTAGATGATTTCTGAGTGGTCGGTGAGCAAGGCAATGTTCTCGGTCGTGATGCTGATGAACGCCGACCGGTTCTTCAGGTGCTGGACCAGCTCCGTATACGGCCACAGCAGCCGGTCCACGTAGGTGTTGAACGACCGGCCGCTTGCTTTGGCATAGGCTGCGACGAGCGTAGGGTCGGTGATCCTTCTGCCGTAGGTGAGTTCGAGGTCGACGTCGCCCAGCGGGTCGATCTGAGGGTTGAGGTAGCTGCCGAAAACCCGCAACGTGTCGATGAACAGAGGCTTGGCCGGGTCGGCGTTGTAGGCGCGTGCCCGCTCCAGCAGTTCCGACACCAGGCGGTCGGCGGTTTTCCGGCTGATCGGTTTCCCGAAGCTTGCCATCGCCAGAGCGTTGCCCTGGATGGTCGTGTCCCACCAGATGTCCCCGGCGGCGTCGGTCTCGACCCTCTCCATGTATCCGGCAGCTTCCAATTGGGCCAGCACCGTCCCTGGTTGATGCCCGGTGCCGTCGAGGAGGTCTGCCACACCCACGTCGGTCATTTCCCGGCCCCTGAACCGGCGGACGATCGCGCGGGCCAAGTCGGCCGGCAGCCCGGCGATGACATCCGATTTCGCTACCCTCACAACCACAGCCTACGGGCGAAAATCTCAGTCACTAATCACCTGTGCTGCCAGCGCCTGGTTCAACGCCGGGATGTCCAGGAAGACGGGGTCAAATGGTTCATCCGTGCCGGTGGTCTCTGCGGCCCACTCGGTGTGCTCTGTGTGGTCTGGATGAGCCGGGTCGGCCAATGCCTCGAGGAGTTCTTCGTACCCCGGGAATCCTCCCGAGTCTTCCAGCGGGCCGCGGCGGGCACCGTCGAGCACGCGGGCCGCCGGAGTGCCGTCGGCTGCGGGGCGCCGCGTCACCAGCTCAAGCCGGTGCAGCCAGCTGTCGCCGAAGTCGTATTCGTAAAAGGCCGCGCCACCGCCCAGCGCCAGCAGCTGCGCAAGGGCCAAGTCTTCCTCTGGCCTGTCATCCGGTTCGTCGCACTCCCGCCGGGGAAGCCATTGCAGCGTCTCTGGAATCTGACCATCCACCGGCCGCAGCGGCGCGAACGAGTCATCGGCTGTGAACCTGTGCAGGTGCATGTCCTCCCAGCCAAAGGCAGTTTGCAGGATCTGGTGGACCCGGTCCAGGCTCAATGAGCCGCGGACCTCCAGTTGGCGCCATATTTTTGGGTTACTGTCGACCAGCTCGACGCGAACCTCCAGCATCCACCCCGATGTCCGGCCCATGGTGGTAGAAATGTTCTCCATGCAGGCCATTCTTGCAGCCGACGCCGCTCGCTTCCGGAGACCCTGGCCACTCCCCCGCCATCGAACCTCAGCCTTACAGAATCTCCATTATCGGCGTTTAAAAACAGGCAAGGGAGAGCCTGGAAAAGGTGCTGTTCTGACCGTCAGTCGTAGCGCTTTTTCCCCGAAGTCCGGTGCGTCAGAACAGCTCGGCGGGCGAAGGCAGAGTCAAACGGTGCGTCAGAGCGGGTCATGCCTGCCACCCAGGCAACATGTTTGGCGTGATCGGGATGGTCTGGGTCGGCAGGCTTCGGTGTGTCAGCGATGGTCGAAAACTGAGCCATTTCGCGCCGTCACAATGGCTCAGTTTTCGACCGTCACCGACACGGTGATCTCCTCGTACCCCGGCAATGCTCCCGAGTCCTTCAGTGGGTCGTTCCGGGCACCGTCAATCAGCCGAGCCGGTGACACGCCATCTTTAGGCACCGTCGCGACACCAACTCGAGCCGGTGTAGCCAGCTGTCGCCAAAGTCGTACTCGTAGAACGCTTCGCTTGAACCTAACGCGAGCAGCTGATCAAAGCAACAGTCCTTTTCGGGCCCTGTCGCCAGGCTCTTCACAGCTGTATAGGCGCGCGTTCTCCCAGCCAAAGGCTGCCTGCGGGACCTGACGTACCTGAAACAAAACTAACGAGCCAGGAGCTCGAAGCGCCGCAAAATCTCAGGCTCATCGTCGAGACTTGCCCATGCAGCAGCCCATTTCTACAGGTGTGCCTTACCTGGCTCTGATGTTTGTCCTCTTACTCTGCTCCACGGTCAAGTGTGAAAGCTATCGGGCGCATCGAGCCTGGCTCCGGGGCAGGGTGGCCAGACACGGCATCGGAGGGTATTTCGACAGAGATGGCCATCGGGGCCGTGACCTGTACATAGGTCTTCTGGCCGCGTCGTTCGCAGGAGATCTGTAGCTCACCGTGGGGTGTGGGGATAACACCGGCGGCTTTGGAGCGGTTGCCGAGTCGTGGTGCCACGCTGACGCGTGACCAGCCAGGCTCGAGAGGGACAGCTCCCAGGACGTAGCGGGGGAAGTAAAGCAACGGCACAGCACCCCAGGCGTGGCAGTCGCTGCGGAGACTGGTCGTGTCTTCTGCCCATGTAGTGAGGTTGTGGTCGAGCATTTCTGACCACGGCGACCAATCCACCAGGTCGCTGAGACCTGCTTGCTCGAGTGCCTGTATTTGCGGGAGGGCCATGGCATAGGAACAAGCGGCGAGGGCTGGATTATCTAAGGCCAAGCGTAGGAGGTCAGCGGCCGCCGTTTTGGTCAGCCGCCCGGTCAGGACTGCCCACACCTGTGCGTGGACGCTCTCGGGAAGGCCGCCTGGGGCGTCTGCATACAGGCCGGTGGCCGGGTCGATACTCCCCTCGAGTGCGACATCTGCCAGTTCGGCAGCGCGTGCTGCATACGCCTCCGCCTTGGCCTGCTCATCGCATTCCTGGGCGATGAGCGCCGCGTTGGTGAGGGCTACCGAGTACATCAGGGTAAGGATTGTGCTTGCCCCGTCGTGACGCACGACGGGCACTCCCCTGGACTCGTTCCATTGGGAAGTCCAGTCCACGAAGTTCCAATATTCCTCGCCCGTGAAGGCGACGAACCCGTCCTTCGTCACTGCCCTCTCATATGCAGCGAATACGGCGTCGATTCGTGGGAGGAAACGCCGGCTGAACGCACGGTCTGCGCGAAGCATGAGATGGTCGGCGATCATGAACACCCAATACAGGGCGAACCCGGGAATGTATTGCGGGGCACCCGCCGAGGGTGACCGGGCTTCTACGAGCCCGTCGAATTCCCCGGAGTCGGCGAAATCTTCGATCGCGCGGCGCACCATTCTGTCATCCTGCCCCAGGTGCAGGGCGAATAGCGCCTGCGACCGGGTGTCCATGGCGTACTGCAGTTGTTCGTAGTAGGGGCAGTCCTCGAAAGTGTCGTGCATGCACGCACGCAGAGTCCGTTCGCTGACCTCCCATAGGCGTGTGTCCAGAGGAAGGTCGGAGTGAAAGGAACCCGTGACCGTGAAGTCGGCTTGGATGCGGGTCAGTCGCGGTGGGGTGAGAGTGACGGGAGCTGACGCCGGCTCAACGGTGATTCGCAGGTAACGCAGGGTCCGGTACCAAAACGGTTCATAATGATGCTGACCTGCATCGGCGAACGTGTATATGTCGGCGTCGCCGTAGAGGTCACCGTTGCGGGAATCGGATCTGTCACCTTTTCTGCGGGCCCAGGGGGCAAAGATTGGTTCGAGCTCATAACACTCAGCTGCGAGTATCTCGAATCGGGTGTTCTCCGGCCCGTGTGCCTTAAATGAGAGTTGTGCGGTCAGAAGGACGCCAGCGTCGAAATCGAGAACGATGCGGCGGCCGGCTGGAATGACAAGTGGCTCACCGCGCAGCAGCGGAGTGGGGTCGAGGTCACCTTCGCGGGCGGTCACACCGACGAAATTAACATCCTCCAGGGACAGGGGTGCAGTTGGCCGATTGAACAGGGGTGCCGGCGCAGCTGCCGGAAAGCCTGGATGCCCGACTGCTGCGCGGGGCGTCTTCCAGTGGGAATCGTCTGCTTCGGGGTAGTGGAAGTCCGCAGCGACAGCGTTGCCCTCCGTTTCCTCTTGAATGCCAAGGAAAACCGTGTACAGGCCCTGTGAAACGGTCACCGGAAGCCTGGTGACCCGCCATGCATCCACGGCTGCCAGATCCGTGTCACCCGCGACACCTGTCACGTGGAGCGCCGGGGATGATCGACGCCGGACCGAGAAGTTGCCGTGTTCGTTGCTGCGGTAAGACAGAACTTCGATGGTGATCGCATTGGGGCCGGGTCGCAACGCATGGCCAATCGCTACTTCGTCGAAAAACCAGGCGGAGCGGCGGGGCTTGGCGGGGCCCACGGACAGAAGCTCGCCGTTAACCCGGAGCTTGTATCGGGAGTCAGCTGCGATCGTCAGGGATGTCGGCTGGGGCTGCCCGACGTCAACAACGGCGCGGAACAGATGGATATCGGCGATGCCCCTGGCGTCATCCGAGTGCGGGGCGAAAAACCAGGTTTGGCCACCGGATGCGATCGTCGCGTCCTCGGCAGTGTCAAGATCAGTCGCCATTGCCGATGGTACCCCTTTGTCTCGTATGCGTAACGAGGAGGTTATCCCGGCTCAGCGCGAATTTCAACCGCTGGTGGGTTTTCGCGGAACCCTCCAGCCATTAGCTTGCCGAGCACCTTGAAATGCTCCGCCATTCCTATGCCGGGATCCAGAAGCCATTGAATCTGGAGGCCGTCCGACACCGCCAGTAAGATGCGCGCGACTGTCTTTGGGTCAACATCGGGATCCATAAGACCGCGTTCCTGTTCCGAACTCACGATCCGGGTGAATTCGGCGGTGGCCTCCTGGTAGTGGCGCTCAAAAAATTGGCGACCCGCGGAATCGGTTTTTGGGGACGCGGCAGCGTGCCCCGCCATGGCCGTGAACAGGGCCACGGCACCTGGCACCTGAGAGTTGTGCTCGAAGGTAAGCGCGAAAGCATCGCTCAAGTTCGGAGTGTTGGCTATCCGGTCGGCGTCAAGGTTGCGGCGCCGCTCAAGCGCTGCCAGCAGAAGCTCATGCCATGAATCGAAGTGGTATAGGAGGCCGGCCTTGCTCATCCCGCACTCCTTGGCCACTGCGGTGAAGGTGAGATCTTCGTAGCCGATTTCATCAACCATCCGAAGGGTTGTGTCGAGTACGGTTTCGCGGATATCCGCCGTCTTTGCGTAAGGACCCCTGGGTGGTGACATGGCTCCGATATTACTCCCCAGCAACGAAATCCTACCGGTGGTTGATTTTTGGAAGGTTTCAATTTAGTGTTTGTGTCCAGCGCCACATCGCGTGACCCTGGACAAAGGAGTTCCCATGAAACCCAAAGCACATCTGGTGCGCTCAGGCACCGTCCTTACCCTTGCAGCCGTTATGTTTTCCCTCTCGGCGTGCAGTGGTGGCGGCGGCACCCCCAGCAGCGGCGAGGCCACGACCACCCTGAAACTCGGCGTCGGTGCTGCACCCGCGTCCTTCGACCCGGCGCAGATCGAAAACAACGGCAACGCCCTGGAGCTGGCACAGCCGGTCTACGATTCCCTTCTCCACCGGGCCCCCAATGGCGACATCCAGCCATGGCTCGCCAAGGACTGGAAGTACAACGACAACAAGACCCAGCTCACCCTCGACCTGCGGGACGACGTGACATTCAGCGACGGAACCAAGTTTGACGCCAAAAGCGCTGCCGACAATCTGAATCGATTCAAGTCCAGGGGCGGCCCTCAGGCCTCGATGCTGGCCGACGTCAGCAACGTCGCAGCTACCGACGCTGACACCGTCACACTTACCCTGGCGCAGCCGAACCCGGCTCTCGCTTCCTACCTGACAACGGTCGCAGGCCTGCAGGTCAGCCCCGCGTCCTTCGACAACCCCTCACTCGCGACCGAGCCGGCGGGATCCGGGCCATACAAGCTCGACACCTCGGCCACCACCTCGGGCAGCATCTACACCTACATAGCGCGCGACAATTACTGGAACAAGGACGCGGTCAAGTTCAACAAGATCGAGATCCGCGTCTTGACCGACCCCTCCGCCATGGCCAACGCGTTCGCGTCCGGTCAGATCGATGCCGGGCCTGCAGGGGTTACAAACCTTGATCAGTTCAAGGGATCCGGCGCACAGGTTGACACCGTGGAAGGCGACTGGGCCGGGTTTATGATGTTCGACCGCACCGGCAAGCTCTCGAAGCCTCTGGGTGACGTGCGCGTGCGTCAGGCATTCAACATGGCGCTGGACAAGGAAGCACTCCTCCAGACGCTGCAGAAGGGCCTGGGCACCGTCACCACGCAGATCTTCAGCCCGGAGGACCCAGGGTACGTCCCGGAACTGGACAAGAAGTACAGCCATGACCCGCAGCAGGCGAAAAAGCTGCTCGCTGATGCGGGCTACCCGGACGGGATCGACATCACCATGGTGGCGGCATCGGTTACTCCGGCTGACGTTCTGTCGGTGTACGCCCAGCAGTTGGCAGAAGCCGGCATCCGCGTGACCTGGGAAACGCAGGACATCAACGCTTTCCTTAGCACCATGTTCTCGGGCAAGAGCGCTATTAACCCGATGCAGCTGGGCGCCAAGGGAGGCTGGGAAATGATCAACCAGCTCGTGGCCCCGAACGCCCCGTGGAACCCGCTGAAGGATCAGACGCCTGAACTGGAGGCCATGATCAAGGATGTGCAGTTCGCCGCCGACGATGCCGCCCGTGCCACTGCGGTAAAGAAGGTCAACACCTACCTCGTCGATAACGCCTGGTTCGCACCCTGGTACCGCCTCGCATCCCCGTACGCCTTCAAGGCTGATCATGTTGGCGTGGAGATGCAGTACCAGCAGACCCTGCCGAGCATCTACAACTTCAAGCCCGCCAGCTGATCCGGCGGAGCGGGGAGCCGCAGGACAGCTGCGGCTCCCCGCTCGACATCTCATACCCCCGGGAACATCATGATCATCTTCTTCGTAAAGCGTGCCCTAGCGAGCCTGGTGCTGCTGTTTGTCGTTTCCCTTCTTACCTTCAGCCTCTTGAATCTCACCAGTGGGCAGGCCGTGGCCCGCACCATTCTTGGGCCTCTGGCCACCGAGGAGCAGGTACACCAGCGGGCCGAACAACTTGGCCTGCTCGCGCCGTTCTGGACTCGCTTCGGCGACTGGCTAAGCCATGCTGTCACCGGCGACCTGGGTCGGTCCTGGTTTGGCAGCGAACAGGTAACCAACATTCTTACCTCACGCCTGCCAGTGACGCTGTCCGTGGTCATCTGCACCGTCATCGTCACCGCTGTGCTGTCCACACTCCTGGGTGTCGCCGCAGCCGTCTACCGCGGCTGGGTTGACCGGGCTGTGCAGATCGCCGCCATCGTGGGTTTTGCTCTGCCTGGCTTCTGGGTTGCACTGCTCCTCGTCTCGACTCTTGCAGTCCAGGCACACGTGTTTGCGGCGACCGGATACATTGCGCCGAACACGTCGGTCGCAGGATGGTTGTCCACCATCACCCTTCCGGTCGCGTCACTGGCCATCGGATCCGTGGCCGCGCTGGCCCAGACTTTGCGTGGATCACTTATCGACGTGCTCCGCTCGGACTTCATCCGTACTCTTCGAGCAGGGGGTGTCAGCGAACGCAGCGTCCTTTTCCGCCATGCGCTCCGAAGCGCCGCCCCGCCCTGGCTCACCGTTCTCTCCCTTCAACTCGTAGGGCTTCTTGGCGGCGCCGTCATCATTGAGAAGATTTTCGCCCTTCCCGGCATCGGGTCGGTAGCAGAGCAGGCAACGGCACGAGGAGACCTGCCACTGGTACTGGGCGTCGTGGTGCTGATGGTCATCATCGTCATCGTCGTCAATCTCCTCGTCGATATTGCCAACGGCATCCTCAACCCGAAAGTGCGAATCTCGTGAGTACAGCAACTGGCACCCAGGCTTCGGAGACCCGAACACGCCGCACCGCCCTTGAGCGGTTCCTCCGTGACCCGCTCGGTGCAGGGTCAGCGGTCGTCCTTCTCATCATCATCGTGGCCAGCCTGGCGGCACCCCTGCTGAGCCCCTATGACCCGAACTTCACCTCGCTGAACCTGGTCTTCGCGCCACCCAGCGCGGCGCACCCACTCGGCGGGGACGGCGTTGGCCGCGACGTCCTTGCACGCCTGCTCTGGGGCGGTAGGGCCAGCCTCCTGTCCGGTGCCATTGTTCTGGTGGTTGCCTGCGTTCTGGGTGTCAGCTTGGGCCTTGTGGCCGGCTACCGGGGCGGCTTGTTCGACACCATTGGCAACTGGATTTCGAACGCCCTGATGGCTTTTCCCGGGATCATCATCCTGATGGCCAGCGCTGCAGCCCTTGGCCGTTCAATCTGGATCTCCATGACCATCTTCGGTGTCTTGCTCTCCCCGGGCTTCTACCGGATGACCCGCACGAACGTCCGCGCTGTCCGGAACGAGGCATTTGTGGACGCCGCTCGTGTCTTCGGGATCAGCCCGGCGCGCATCCTGTTCCGTCACATTCTGACGGTGGTGCGGGGCCCGCTGCTGATCCAGATCGCTGGCGCAGTCGGCATCGCCGTTGTGATCCAAGCCGGTCTCGACTTCCTGGGATTGGGTGACCCGACCTTGCCAAGCTGGGGCGTCATGCTCTCCGATGCTTTCCGGTCCATTTACACCTCCCCGCTGCAGATCCTCTGGCCCGGGCTGATGATCGGCCTCACTGCCGGTGCCGCCGCCCTGATCGGCAACTCGATCCGCGATGTCCTCGAAGAAGGCGATGTAGTCCGCGTTTCCCCGGCAGCAGTCCGCGCAGCACGCCGGCAGCAGCGTGAGGCCACTCAGGCTTCCATGGACGTCATGGACGATCCGAACGAACTTCTCGCCGCTGAAGATCTCCGGGTCAGTTACGGAATCTCCAAGTCCGCCACCAAGGAAGTCGTTCACGGGGTCAACCTCTCTATCCGACGCGGCGAAGTCCTCGGCCTTGTCGGTGAGTCCGGCAGCGGAAAAACCCAGACATCACTTGCCATCCTCGGGCTCCTGCCAGAAGGCGGCTTTGTATCTGGCGGACGCATCATGTTCAACGGTCTCCAGATCAATGGGCTGGGACCGGGCGAAATGCGGGGCATTCTGGGAAAGAAGATCGCTTATATACCCCAGGAACCCATGACGAACCTTGACCCCATGTTCAGCATCGGTAATCAACTCATCGAACGCCTGCGGTCGAACACCAACATGTCCCGTGCGCAGGCAGCAACAAAGATGAAGGGAATGCTGGACCGGGTCGGAATCGCGGATCCCGCGCGAGTCATGGCCAGCTACCCCCACCAAGTATCAGGCGGAATGGCCCAGCGCGTACTTATTGCCGGTGCTCTGGCGACAGAACCCGACCTCATTATCGCTGACGAACCATCGACCGCCCTCGACGTCACGGTGCAGGCTGAAGTGCTCGACCTTCTGCGTGAACTGCAACGCGAATCCCACTGCGCCATGCTGCTCGTGACCCATAACTTTGGAGTCGTTGCCGACATTTGCGACACCGTCGCCGTCATGCAGGGAGGACGGATTGTTGAAACAGCAGCCGTCCGCGACATCTTCGCCCGGCCCCAGCATGAATACACGCGCTCTCTGCTTGAGGCCAGCCTCGAAGGCAGACCGTCCCGCTCCGCCAGGGAGGCCCTCCAGTGAATGATCTCCACCTGCTCAACGCCAAAGACGTCGTCGTCGAGTACCCGCGCCCCGGATGGCGCACCAAACCCCACCGCGTCCTGCACGGTGTCTCGATGTCCGTGGACGCCGGCCGCACCCTCGGCCTCGTCGGCGAGTCCGGGTCAGGCAAGAGCACCTTCGGTCGCGCAGTCGTCGGTCTGGTAACGCCGGTTTCCGGCACCATCACGTACAACGGCGAGGACATCACGCGCCGATCCCGCGCCGACCAGCGCCGGCTCTCCCGTGAGATCCAGGTTGTCTTTCAGGACCCCTACTCATCCCTCAACCCCTCCATGAGGATCGCCGACATCCTGGCCGAACCCCTCGTAGGAGGCGGGGCCTCCAAGCGTGATGCTTCCGCCACCGTACGGTCGCTGCTGGACAGGGTGGGCCTGCCCGCCGATGCCGGTGACCGCCTTCCACGCGAGTTCTCAGGCGGGCAGCGGCAGCGGATTGCCATCGCACGGGCCCTCGCTGTCGACCCGCGAGTCATCGTCTGTGATGAGGCCGTCTCCGCCCTGGACCTCTCTACACAGTTGAAAATCCTCGACCTGCTCATCGAAATTCAGGAAAGCACTGGGGTGGCATACGTCTTTATCACGCACGACCTTGGGGCCGTCCGCTATATCAGCCATGACGTCGCGGTGATGTACCGAGGGGAAATCGTGGAACACGGGGACATCGACCAGGTGACCGAACAACCCGCCGACCCGTACACGCGACGCCTCATGATGGCCGCGCCTATAGCAGACCCCGACCGCCAAGCCAGGCGGCGGGACGAACGACGGCGACTTCTGGCAACCGTACCGGAGTAAGAAGACCCTGCCGCTCCTCCCCCGCAGGAACGACGTTGACCACACCAACTACCGAAACACGTCCAGCCGGTAGGTGCGGTTCCATCTGGGCTGACCACCATTCCATCAAAAAATTCCGCTGACACACTCAGCAGGAGGGCTTTACCATGCATCGCCTTGTTTCTGAACTGACCCTGGAAGAGAAGGCCGGACTTGTTTCCGGAGGTTCATTCTGGACAACACGAGCCGTTGAAAGGCTCGATATCCCGTCCGTCACGATGACCGACGGTCCCCACGGGGTCCGCATGCAGAGAGCATCAGCTGACCATCTCGGCATCAACGAAAGCGAGCCCGCGACCAGTTTCCCGACCGCTGCCGCGACAGGGTCGACCTGGAACCCTGAATTGCTCGAGGAAATGGGACGCGCGCTGGGCACCGAATCCCGAGCACTGGGTGTCGATATCCTCCTGGGGCCAGGAGTGAACATTAAGCGCTCTCCTCTGTGCGGGCGGAACTTCGAGTACTTTTCGGAGGACCCCCTGCTCTCGGGCGCTCTCGGAGCTGCCTGGGTCAACGGCATCCAGTCGGTTGGGGTAGGTGCTTCCCTTAAGCACTTCGCTGCCAATAACCAGGAAACAGATCGGATGCGCATCAGCGCGGAGGTCGACGAACGGACCCTGCGCGAGATCTATCTGCCGGCATTTGAGAACACTGTCCGTAGCGCCCAGCCGGCAACCATCATGTGCTCCTACAACAGGCTCAACGGTGTCTTCCTGTCCCAGAACTCACGGGTGCTGGAGGAGATACTCCGGGGTGACTGGGGCTATGACGGATATGTCGTCTCTGACTGGGGCGCCGTAGTGGATCCAGTCGCATCCGTCAGCTCCGGTCTTGACCTTGAAATGCCCAGCACAGGCGATCGAAGCCCGCAGCGCATCGTGGAAGCCGTCCGCTCAGGAAAGCTGGATGAATCCGCTCTCGACAAGGCGGTCTCCCGGGTCCTGACCGTTCACGATCGGCTCCTCACCGACAGGGCGGATGCCGGGGCCGTGGACTTCGCCGCGCACCACGACCTCGCCCGCAGGATCGCCGCTGAGAGCACCGTGCTGCTGGCCAACGATGGCGACCTCCTTCCGCTGGACCCCGCACGGGGCGGTCCGATCGCAGTTATCGGGGAGTTCGCGCACACACCGAGGTATCAGGGCGCCGGCAGCTCCCACATCAACCCGGTCCAACTCGATGATGCGCTCACGGCAATCATCGACGCCACAGACCGACAGGTGGCATTCGCCCCCGGCTTCACCCTGGACGGTACGACGAACCAGCTTCTCCACGAAGAAGCAGTAGCCCTGGCTGCCACATCCAGCGTGGTCCTGCTCTTCCTCGGCCTGCCCGCGGCTGAGGAGTCCGAGGGCTTCGACCGGACACACCTGGGGCTCCCGGAAGCTCAACTCGCTCTTCTGAAAGCGATTGCGGCTGTAAACAGCAAGGTCGCAGTTGTTCTGAGTAACGGTGGCGTAGTAACACTCGACGGAGTGTCCGGGGTTGCCCCCGCAATCCTCGAGACGTGGCTGGGCGGACAAGCGTCCGGTTCCGCAGCGGCTGACATCATTTTTGGCGCATCCGAACCCGGTGGACGCCTCGCCGAAACCATCCCCCACTCTCTGGCGCACACCCCCGCGCACGTAAATTGGCCCGGCAACGATGGTGTCGTCCGCTACGGCGAGGGCGTCTTCGTGGGCTACCGCTGGTACGACGCCACCGACCGGGCAGTAGCCTTCCCCTTCGGCTTTGGGCTCAGCTACACCTCCTTCGAATACTCCAACCTTTCAGTTTCAGTTCCCGACGCCGCAACTGCCCGGGCAATAGTGGAATTCACCATCACGAACACGGGTGCCCGCCCCGGCTCCGATGTCGCCCAGGTTTACGTGAGCGACCTCGAATCCTCCGTTCAGCGACCGCTGCGGGAATTGAAAGGCTTCGAGAAAGTTCACCTGGCACCCGGAGAACGCCGCACCGTCCGAATCGAACTGGACGCCCGGGCATTTGCCTTCTGGGGCCGCGCGGGGTGGACGGTGGAACCGGGAACATTCCGGATTGAGGCCGGATTCAACTCCCAGGACCTGCCCCTGAGCACTGACATAACACTCGAGGTTCCGGCACCCCCCGTTCCCCTGGACAAAAACTCAACCCTGGAGGAATGGCTCAGCCGCCCTATCAGCGCGGGCGTACTGCAGGCCGCAATGTCCGAAATGGGACAGGGCGCCGGCCTGGTTGCGGACGAGGAAACAGCACGGCTCTTCGGATCCATGCCACTTCCCACCCTCCTCAACTTCGCCCAAAAGGCAGGACAGACCAATTTCGATATCGACGAGAAAGTAACGGCGCTCCTCGAAACAGTTGACGTGGAAACAGAGCGTGCTGACCAGGTCAACAAATACGCGGTCCCGACGTCATAGATCTCGCGATGCAACCAAAGCGCTCGGGGCAAGACGTCCACCCCCCGCAGCGGGATTGACACCAGCCCGCCAAGCATGTCTCTAAAACGTCCTGCAGCAAGCCGCAGAACGGCCTCCTGGTCATCCAGGGGGCCGTTCCGGCCATTCGCACGGGGCTGACAACCGCGCTCACACTGGCCTACCTAAGGAAACCCCCATGCTCGAAACCGCGACAATGATCACCGCCGGTCCTGATCGCAGCGCCGCCGTCATACTGGCCCGTACCATCACGCTCGATAAGCAGGCCGGACCCCTCCAGAGGGCAACTTTGCGTGCCACCGCCCACGGCGTGTACGAAGCCCGCATTGGAGGCCAGCCCGTCTCAGACGCATTGTTGTCGCCTGGGTGGACCTCCTACGAATGGCGTCTGCAGGTCCAGGAGGTCGACGTCACACATATGGTTCAGGACGGCGTCGAGCTGCAGGTCCTACTGGGCAACGGTTGGTACCGCGGTGACCTGGGCTTCGAGAATGCCAACGCCAACTACGGCGAAGACATTGGCTTTATCGGTGAGCTTGAACTGAGCTACTCCGACGGGACCGCCCAGAAGATCGTCACAGACCACTATTGGAGTGCGCGCACCAGCGACATCCCCGACAACAGCCTCTACAACGGACAAAAAATAGACGCCCGGCTCCGCGGCGCCGGGACAGCCCTGGAAATCCACCACGTAGATTTCGACCGGTCCACCCTGATAAAGCAGGTCGGCCCGCCGGTGGTGCGTCAGGAAACGCTGCGCCCGCAGCGCATCTGGACCTCTCCGGCCGGCCGCACCCTGGTGGACTTCGGACAAAACCTTGTCGGCTGGCTTCGCTTCCAGGTCCAGGGCCCCGCCGGCACCGAAATAACCATCCGGCACGCCGAAGTCCTCGAGCACAATGAACTGGGGACCCGTCCCCTGCGCGCAGCCAAGGCTACCGACACCTTTGTGCTCTCCGGGGAACTGGACGCGTTTGAGCCCACCCTGACCTTCCATGGTTTCCGGTACGCCGAGATTACCGGCTGGCCCGGCAGTCTTAGCACCGAGAACATCGAAGCCATCGTGGTCCATTCCGAAATGCGCCGCACCGGTTGGTTTGAGTGCTCAAACCAGCTGGTCAACCAGCTGGTCAACAATTCTGTCTGGAGTCAGAAGGGCAACTTTCTTGACGTGCCCACCGACTGCCCCCAGCGGGACGAGCGGCTCGGCTGGACCGGAGACCTTGCTGCCTACGCTGCTACCGCAACGTTCCAGTTCGAGACCGCAGATTTCCTGCACAAATGGTTGCTCGATCTCGCCGAAGAAACCCGCCACGGCAAGCACGGGGTGCCCCACGTTGTTCCCGACGTGCTCAAGTACGCCAACTACCCGGAAGAGCATGCAGAAATTGAAGAACTGGTAGCGGGGCCAAAGACCATCTGGGGTGATGCGGCTGTCTGGGTCCCGGAAGCGCTCTGGGACGCCTACGGCGACCGCACCCGGCTGGCCGAGCACTATCCCGGTATGGTCCTCCACCTTGAATCCGTGCTGCCGCGGCTCAGTGAAAACGGGGTGTGGGATCAGGGCTTCCAGTTCGGCGACTGGCTTGACCCTGATGCCGCACCCGACGAACCATGGAAGGCCAAGGCCGATCCCGGCGTCGTAGCAACGGCCTGCCTCTACCGCTCAGCATGCTTCGCCGCCAAGACCGCCGCGCTGCTTGGCAAAATCGGTGACGCCGAACGGTGGCAGGAGTTGGCGATTCGCACACGCACAGCCTTCAACGACGCGTATGTCGACGCGGCCGGAAGGATCACCTCAGACTGCACGACGGTCTATACCCTGGCGATCTGTTTCGGGCTGCTTCCCGAAACTCTGTTGGAACCAGCCGGTGATCGGCTCGCCGAGCTGGTTCGAGACGCTGGGTATCGGATCTCCACAGGGTTCGCAGGCACGCCCTTCATCAACCGGGCCCTCTCCGAAACCGGACACGTCGAGGAGGCTTACCGCCTGCTCCTGGAAACCGGCAACCCCTCCTGGCTGTATCCCGTCAGCATGGGTGCCACCACCATTTGGGAGCGCTGGGACTCGATGCTCGAGGACGGCACAATCAACCCCGGGGACATGACCAGCTTCAATCACTACGCCCTCGGCGCCGTCGTCGACTGGCTCTACACCCATGTCGCCGGCCTCCGGCCGGCCGAACCTGGCTACTCACGGTTACTGCTGCAACCCATACCCGGACCAGGTCTCGATTACGCCAAAGCAACCCTGCACACTCCCCACGGCCCGGCCACATGCGGCTGGTCGCGCGACGGCGAACGCCTCGCGGTGGAGGCACTTGTCCCAGAAGGCGTAACAGCTGACGTGGTGCTCCCTGACGGCACAACCAAAACCATCGGATCAGGAAGGCACAGCTTCGAGGTCACTATGGCGGCCACTGCCTGAACTGCCCTCACCACGGGCAGAAAACAAAAGCCTGGCGTCCTGCCCCNACGCCAGGCTCTCGCGAGCTAACTGGGCGGCGTCCCCGACAGGATAATGGGTCGGGCCTTTATGAGCAGTCTCCAGCCGGTTGCCCCGTAAAGCAACGGGTTCTCAGGAGTACGAATCTCTGTGTTGCAGGCCCAGCCCCGGGTGCTCTTGCTACGACCGTGCGATGATGACGTCCAGGCGGCGGGGGCCGTGGACACCTTCCACGCGTTCAAGTTCGATGTCGGAGGTGGCGCTGGGGCCGCTGATCATCGTCAGCGGTGCTGTGCCGTCCACCTTGCGGAGGGCTTCTGGGAGGATCGCGGTAATGTCCTGGCTGCGGACTACGCAGATGTGGTGGTCGGGGATGAGCGAGATGGCGCGGCGGCCTTGGTTCGGGCTTCCGTCCAGGATGATGGTTCCGGATTCGGCCACGGTCACCGCGCTGCCGGTAACGACGGCGTCGGTTCCGTCGAGCTCGGTGACGGACCGTGGGCCATGCGCACCGCCGTCGTAAATCGTCCGGGAAGTGTCCGTTTCCCAAGCGAGCCAGGCCGGGTCCAGGCCGGCGGGGGCCACGTACGTGGTGGCGCCAGCGAGGATGGACTGGATGGTGGCGGGGATTGCGTCTTCGTCCACCACCGTGACGCCGGCCTTGTAGTCTTCCAGCCGGTCCACCAGGATCTCGATGCGCTGCTGCGCGTCGGCTTCCCCCTCCAGCCGGTAGCCCCGCGGGATGTCCGGGACGGCGGGTGCATCCTTGAGGGCGGTCCGGACTGCGGCGAGGATGTGTTCGCGGGTGCTCATGGTTTCTTGTGCTCCTTGTCCCACCAGTCACGGAAGGACTGTGCCGGTGGCGCCGGGATGTCCCGGCTTTGGGTCCAGCCGGCGGCGATGCCGGGCAGCTTTTTAATTTTCTTGTCCCGCCCCGCGGCTGCGCGCCCCAGGGGCAGGAGCTTTTCGACGGCGCCGAGCCGGCCTCCGGAGGACAGCGCCCAGGAGGCTGCCTTCAGGCCCACGTCCATCTGGGAGGGCAGACCGCCACGGTGGGCGTCCACGTCCTTGCCACGCAGGTGGACCAGGATGTCCGGGATGTTGATCTTCACCGGACAGGCGTCGTAGCAGGCCCCGCAGAGCGAGGAGGCGTACGGCAGCGAGCCGTTCTCTTCCGCCTCGACGCCGGTCATCAGCGGCGAGAGGATGGCGCCGATGGGGCCAGGGTAGGTGGAGCCGTAGGCGTGGCCGCCGGTGCGTTCGTAGACCGGGCAGACGTTGATGCAGGCGCTACAGCGAATGCAGTGAAGCGCCGAGCGTCCCAATTCGTCGGCCAGGGCGTTGGTGCGTCCGTTGTCCAGCAGGATGACGTGGAATTTCGAGGGACCGTCGCCTTCGGTGACGCCGGTCCACAGCGAGGTGTAGGGGTTCATCCGCTCGCCCGTTGAGGAACGGGGCAGCAGCTGCAGGAAGACCTCGAGGTCGGAGAACGTGGGCAGGAGCTTCTCGATGCCCATCACGGTGATGAGGGTTTCGGGCAACGTCAGGCACATCCGGCCGTTGCCCTCGGACTCCACTACGCCCAGGGTGCCGGAGTCGGCGATGCCGAAGTTCGCTCCGGAGATCGCCACCTTGGCGGTGAGGAATTTGGCCCGCAGATGCGCGCGGGCGGCCATTGCAAGGCGGCGCGGTTCATCGGTCAATCCGGGGTCGACGCCGGGCATTTCCTTGAGGAAGATGTCCCGGACCTCGGTGCGGTTCTTGTGGATGGCGGGGACCAGGATGTGGCTGGGCTTGTCGTGTCCCAGCTGGACGATCAGCTCGGCAAGGTCGGTCTCGTAGGCGGCGATGCCGTGTTCTTCCAGGTATTCGTTCATGCCGATTTCCTGGGTGGCCATGGATTTGACTTTGACTACCTCGTCCACGCCCTCAGCCTTGATCAGGTCGTGGATGATGCTGTTGGCCTCGTCCGCATCACGGGCCCAGTGCACAATTCCGCCGCGGGCGGTGACGTTGGCTTCGAAGGCCTCCAGCAGCTCAGGGAGGCGGGCCATGACCGAGGTTTTCAGGGCGCTGCCGGCCTCGCGGAGTTCCTCCCAGTCCGGAAGCTCCCCGGTGACGGCCAGGCGCTTGCCGCGGATGGTGGAGGTGGCGTGTTTCAGGTTCCTCCGTAGCTGGGTGTTGCCGAGCTCCCGCCGGGCCGCCGAGGGGAATTTTCCTCAGCGAAGAGGTTCCCGGAGCCGGGGCGCAGGCCGGGCATGCCAAGCTGTGTGCGGGACATTATTTGACCACCACTTTCACGGTTTGTCCGGCGGGTCCTGGAACGGTGACGGGTTCGGCTTCGGTGCTGGCGAGGATCTCGGCCAGGTGCAGCGTGGCCACGCCCGCGTCCTGCCGGGAAAGGCCACCACCGATATGCATCAGGCAGGAGTAGTCACCCCCGGCGCAGACGGACGCCCCGGTGCTGCGGATGTTCGCCGTCTTGTCTGCCAGCATCGCTGAGGAGACGTCGGCGTTCTTCACCGAGAACGTCCCACCAAAGCCGCAGCACTGGTCGGCTTCGGGGAGGTCTACCAGCTCCAGGCCCTTGACGCCGCGCAGCAGCCCGGCTTGCCGGTCGCCCAGCTTGAGCAGCCGCATACCGTGGCAGGAGGGATGGTACGTCACCGTGTGCGGGAAGTAGGAACCCAGCTGCTCAGCAGGATCGGTGACGCCCAGAACGTCCACCAGGAGTTCGGACAGTTCGTATGTCTTCTTTCCGACGGCGACGGCCCGCTCTTCGAGCCCGGCATCACCGGCCTGCCGGGCCACCATGGGGTGCTGGTGTTTCACTGAGGCGACGCAGGATCCGGAGGGTGCCACGGCGACGTCGTAGTTCTCCGCCTCGAAGGCGCGCACGTGGTTGGCCACCACGGGCACGGCTTCCTTGAAGTAGCCGCTGTTGACGTGCATCTGGCCGCAGCAGGCCTGTGCCTTGGGGAAGACAACCTCGTGGCCCAGCCGTTCCAGGACCTCCACGGTAGCCTGGGCTGCACGCGGGTACATGCCGTCCACGATGCAGGTGGCGAAGAGTGCGATTTTCATGGGTTCATTTCCGGGAGGTGGTGACGGGAAGTTCGGCGGGCTCGTAGCGCGTCAGGCTGCTGCCGGCGCTGACAAGGGCCCGCAGGTCAGCCAGGCTGCCCGCCAAGGCTCCTGCGGCCCGGGCCTGCATCAGCACGTTGCCCAGCGCTGTGGCCTCGACGGGGCCGGCGATGACTGGGCGCCGCGTCGCGTTGGCGGTCAGCTGGCACAGGAGGGCATTTTGCGAGCCGCCGCCCACCACGTGCACCACGTCGACGGACTTGCCAGCCAGGCGCTCGGCTTCGCCTAGGGTCCGCGCGTAGCCTGTGGCCAGGCTGTCCATGATGCAGCGGGTGATGGCCGCCGGATCATCGGCCAGCACCGCGCCAGTCAGGCGGGCCGCCGCCCGGATGCGCTCGGGCATGTTGTCCGGGGCGATGAAGTAGGGGTCATCAGGGTTGATTTTGGGGCCGCCATCCGGCAGCGCGGCCGCGGCTGCCAGCAGGGCGGCAAGGTCGTGCTGCATGCCGGCGGACGCCCAGGTGCGCTGGCATTCGGTGAGCAGCCACAGGCCGCCCATGTTGCGCAGGTAGCGAATGGTGCCGTCCACACCGCGTTCGTTGGTGAAGTTCGCTTCCCGGCTGGCCTCGGTGAGGACGGGGTGCTTCAACTCGAGCCCCACCAGCGACCAGGTGCCGGACGAGATGTAGGCGAAGTTTTCCTCCTGAGCGGGGACCGCGGCGACGGCCGAGGCGGTGTCGTGTGAGCCCACGGCCACCACCTCGGTGTCCGGCCGCAGGCCGACCTGCTCGGCGATGCCCGGCAGGAGCGTGCCGTAGGCCTCGCCCGGCTGGATCAGCGGCGGGAACAGGTCTTTTCGCAGGCCAAGGGCAGTGAGAAACTCTGTGGCCCACTCCCCCGCCACGGCGTCGAATAGGCCGGTGGTGGAGGCGTTGGTGGCCTCCGTCCGGCGCTTGCCGGTCAGCCGGAACGCGATCAGGTCCGGGATGAGCAGCGTCTGCAGCCCGGCCAGGTCCCGTTCGGCGGCGAGCTGGTAGATGGTATTGAACTGCAGGAACTGCAGGCCAGTGGTTTGGTACAGGCGGGCCGGGTCCAGTTTGGCGTGCACGGGTGCCACGGCGGCCCGGCTGCGTTCATCGCGGTAGCTGAATGGCTGGGCCACCAGCCGGCCGGCCTTGTCCACCAGCCCGTAGTCCACCGCCCACGTGTCGATGCCGAGGCTGGCGATGGTCTCGCCCTGCACGGCTGCCACCGCGGCCGCGGCCTTGAGTCCCTCAAGCACCTCCGCATACAGGGCTTCGAAGTTCCAGCGGAGTCCGCCGTCGATTTCCGCCACCCCGTTCGGGAACCGGTGGACGGTTTCCAGCTGTACCCCTCCTTCGGCTACCCGGCCAAGGATGACGCGGCCGGAAGAGGCGCCGATGTCGATGGCGGCGAATACGCCAAGGGTGGCAGCGGAATCCGCCCCGGCCGGAGCCGGAGCGGACTGGCTGTTGTGTGCCGCGCTCATCGGAGGAAGGCTGCGGCGACGCCGGCGTCCACGGGGATGTGCAGGCCGGTGGTGTGGGACAGTTCGTTGCTGGTGAGAACGGCGGCGGCGTTGGCCACGTGCTCGGGCAGGACTTCGCGCTTGAGCAGGGTGCGCTGGGCGTAGTACTCGCCCAGCTTCTCCTCGTCCACGCCGTAGACCGCGGCGCGCTTGGCGCCCCAGCCGCCGGCGAAGATCCCGGAGCCGCGGACCACGCCGTCGGGGTTGATGCCGTTCACGCGGATGCCGTGCTCGCCCAGTTCGGCCGCGAGCAGGCGGACCTGGTGGGCCTGGTCTGCCTTGGTGGCGGAGTAGGCGATGTTGTTGGGCCCGGCGAACACCGAGTTCTTGGAGGAGATGTAGATGATGTCCCCGCCCATGCCCTGGGCGATCATGACCTTCGCGGCGGCCTTGGCCACCAGGAACGAGCCCTTGGCCATGACGTTGTGCTGGAGGTCCCAGTCCTTTTCGGTGGTTTCCAGCAGCGGCTTGGAGATGGACAGTCCGGCGTTGTTGACCACCAGGTCCACGCCGCCGAAGGCAAGGACAGCGGCGTCGATCGCTGCCGCGACCTGCGCCTCGTCCGTGACGTCCGCCTGCACGCCGACGGCGACGTCGGCACCGCCCAGCTCCTCGGCGACCTTCTGTGCGTTCTCAAGGTTCAGGTCGGCAATGACCACGCACGCGCCGTCGGACGCCAACCGCGTGGCGATGGCCTTGCCGATCCCGGACGCGGCGCCGGTCACCAGCGCCACCCGGGTGGCGTGCGACTTGGGCTTGGGCATCCGGGCGAGCTTGGCTTCCTCCAGCGCCCAGTACTCGATCCGGAACTTCTCGGCTTCCTCGATCGGGGCGTAGGTGGAGATCGCCTCGGCACCGCGCATCACGTTGATCGCGTTGATATAGAACTCACCGGCAACCCGTGCGGTCTGCTTGTTCGCGCCGAAGGAGAACATGCCCACGCCGGGAACCAGCACGATGGCCGGGTCCGCCCCGCGCAAGGCCGGGCTGTTTTCGTCCGCGTGGCGGTCGTAGTATGCCTGGTAGTCCTCGCGGTAGTCCGCGTGCAGCTCGTGCAGCCGTGAGATCGAGTCCTCCACGCTGGCGTCGGCCGGCAGGTCCAGGATCAGCGGCTTGACCTTGGTGCGCAGGAAGTGGTCCGGGCAGGAGGTACCCAGGGCACCCAGGCGCGGGTGTTCGGCGGCTTCGAGGAAGTCCAGGACGACGGCGTCATCACTGAAGTGCCCCAGCTGCGGTTTGTCCGTGGAGGCCAGGCCGCGGATCACCGGTGCCAGGGCCGCGGCCTTCGCACGGCGCTCAGCCTCGGGCAGGGCTGCGTAGCCGGGGAGCTTGGCACCGAAGGGCTCGGACTTGCCGTTCTCGGCGATGTACTGCTCAGCCTGCTCGATGATCCACCGCGAGTTCTGCTCTGCTTCTTCGCTGGTGGCGCCCCAGGCGGTGATGCCGTGGCCGCCCAGGATGGTGCCGATGGCCTGCGGGTTGGCCTCCTTGATCGCGGCGATGTCCAGGCCCAGCTGGAACCCGGGACGGCGCCACGGCACCCACACCACCTTGTCACCGAAGATCTTGGTGGTCAGCGCCTCGCCGTCCACCGCCGTCGCGATGGCGATACCGGAGTCCGGGTGCAGGTGGTCCACGTGCGCGGCGTCCACCAGCCCATGCATGGCGGTGTCGATCGACGGTGCGGCGCCGCCCTTGCCGTGGAGGCAGTAATCGAAGGCAGCCACCATCTCGTCCTCACGCTCGACGCCGGGGTAGACGTTCTTCAAAGCGTTCAGCCGGTCCAGCCGCAGCACCGCAAGGTTCTGCTCCTTCAGGGTGCCCAGGTCACCGCCGGAACCCTTGACCCACAGCAGCTGGACGTCCTCACCGGTCACGGGATCCTTGTCGGAGCCCTTGGCCGAGGTGTTGCCGCCGGCGTAATTGGTGTTCCGCTTGTCCGCGCCCAGGCGGTTGGAACGGGCAATCAGCTCTTCAACAGTCTTGTTCGTCATAACTCTTTATGCGCCCCATCCGGCTTGCTGGCCGCCCACGCGGTCCTCGTTGATCTTCTTCTGGTAGCCGCTGGCCTTGTAGGCAGCGATCGGGTCGGCGGGCAGGCCGCGGGATTCGCGCCATTCGGCCAGGGCCGGACGCACGTCGGTGTAGAAGGCATCGTTGAAAATGCCGTTGGCGGCCAGGACGTCCCCGGCACGCTGGGCCTCGTTGAGGGCCGCGGTGTCGATCAGCAGCGCGCGGGCCGTCATTTCCTGGACGTTCAGCACGGAGCGGATCTGGCCCGGGATCTTCTCTTCCAGGTTGTGGCACTGGTCCAGCATGAGGGCCACGCCGGAGTCCTTGCCGAACCCGCCGCCGCGGATCACTTCGTGCATGATGCGGAAGAGCTGGAACGGGTCCGCGGCACCCACAATGAGGTCGTCGTCGGCGTAGAAGCGGGAGTTGAAGTCGAAGGATCCCAGCTTGCCCAGGCGCAGCAGCTGCATCACGATGAACTCGATGTTGGTGCCCGGCGCATGGTGGCCGGTGTCCAGGCAGACGAACGCTTTCTCCCCCAGGGCCAGGGTCTGGGCGTAGGACGTGCCCCAGTCCGGAACGTCGGTGTGGTAGAAAGCGGGCTCGAAGAACTTGTACTCCAGCACAAGGCGCTGCTCTTCACCCAGGGCCGCGTAGATCTCCTGCAGGGACTCGGCCAGGCGGTCCTGGCGGCCGCGCAGGTCATCCTGGCCCGGGTAATTGGTACCGTCCGCCAGCCAGATCTTCAAGTCCTGCGAACCCGTGGCGTGCATGATGTCGATGCAGTCCAGGTGGTGGTCGATCGCGCGGCGGCGGACAGCCTCGTTGGAGGAAGTCAGGGAACCGAACTTGTACTCGTCATCCTGGAACGTGTTGGAGTTGATAGTGCCCAGGCCCACGCCCACGCCGGCCGCGTACTCCTTGAGGGCGGCATAGTCGTCCACCTTGTCCCACGGAATGTGGAGGGCCACAGTCGGGGCCAGGCCGGTCAGCTCATGGACCTTGGCGGCGTCCGCCAGTTTCTCCTGGACGGTCCGCGGCGTACCCGGTGTGCCGAACACCTTGAACCGCGTGCCTGAATTTCCATAGGCCCACGAGGGGACCTCGATGGCAAGCTCCCCGAGCCTGCCCAGCGCCGTTGCTACGTCATTCATGATGGTTCTTTCCGGTGTCTAGTAATGCTGTGGTGGTCTTGCCGGGGCCCAGTCCGGCCCCGGCACTGAGCGTGTAGGGCAGGAAGCCTACGCCTGTCAGACGGAGGACTCTGCGGAGGCCGGCCGGTTTGGGTCAGGACGGTTCAAGGACCAGGCCCTCCTCGTTTGGAGCGTCGTCCGCAAGCTTGATCGTGTACACCTGCGAACACTGTTCAACGTCCGGCGCATCCTGTGAACTCCTCAACTCCCGCGCGTTGAATCGTTTCATTATGTCGATTCAAAGTACTCTTGGAAGTGACCAGGTGTCAAGTATGCGAAGACCTGCGGATGACCAAGGCCGGGAAGAAACCCGCAAACTCACCATTACGGAGATTCATGAACCGCACCGCCAGTGTTAAGGATGTAGCCACCCACGCCAGTGTTGCTGTGGGCACTGTTTCGAATGTCCTGAATTATCCTGACCGAGTGTCTGAGCGCACCAGGGAGCGGGTCCTGCGTGCCATCGACGAGTTGGGGTTCGTCCGCAATGACGCGGCGCGACAGCTCCGCGCGGGCCACAGCCGCACCATCGGACTCATCGTCCTGGACGTGGGCAACCCCTTCTTCACTTCGGTTGTGCGGGCCGCTGAGGACGCCGCTGCACTACAGGGAAGTGCGGTCCTGTTGGGCGACAGCGGCCACAACGCCAGCCGGGAGGCAAAGTACATTGACCTTTTCCAGGAACAGCGGGTCCAGGGCCTGCTGATTTCGCCTGTCGGCGATGTCACCGAGCGCTTGGATCTCCTCCTGGAGCGCGGGGTGCCCACGGTGTTGGTGGATCGGCTGGCTGACGCGTCCACGTTCAGCTCCGTTGCCGTGGATGACGACGCCGGAGGGTACCTCGCTGCCCGGCACCTGCTGGATACCGGCCGCCGTAGGCTCGCCTTTGTTGGTGGTTCCGCGTCCATTCGCCAGGTGGCGGACCGCCTGCAGGGGGCCCTGCGGGCCGTGGCGGAGGAAGCTGACGCCACGCTTGAGGTGCTGGATGCCGAGGGCCAGACGGTTTTGGCTGGCCGCAGCGTGGGCGACATGCTGGTGGAGCGGGGGCGGAAGGAGCTGCCGGAGGGCATTTTCTGTGCCAACGACCTCCTGGCGCTGGGCGTCATGCAGTCCATGACCATGACCCACACCTTCCGGATCCCCGAGGACGTGGCCCTGATCGGTTATGACGACATCGACTTCGCCGTCTCCGCGGTGGTGCCGCTGTCTTCCATCCGCCAGCCAACAGAGGCGCTGGGCCGGACCGCTATCGAACTCCTAACTGAAGAGGTCGGATCACAAAACTCTAAGCACCGCTCCGTGGTGTTCACTCCCGAACTTGTTGTGCGCCAAAGCACAGGCCTGCGTCGAAAATAGCGGCATTCGACTCTAAGAGGTCCTTTCGAAGGAGCTCTGCCGGAAGAGCTCCAAGCTGCGTCGCAGCTCAGTATGCAATTGTTTACAGACCTTCAAATTGGGCCGTTTGCTGCGAGCACGTTTGCTCAACAGTGTGAACTGCATTTGATGTTGAAAACCTGGTGGTTGGCGCAAGAGGCGGAACCTGGCTAGGGAATGCCGGTTCAATGTGGGTAGGGGCAGAGAGCGTTTGGGCATCCGCTGTGGCGTCTGTCAGCTTGATGGCGGAGAGGACGTACGGTCTCACAGACACCTTGTCACAGCTCAGCCGGCGCAGACGCATTGCCTCCATGCAGGACGCATCGCGTCAAATGCACGGCTTTTGCGCTGGCTGCATCCGATTTGCCTCGCTTTTCAGGGGTCTGCTACAGAGTGCCGTTGGCGAATTGGATCGTCCCCTCGGTGAGTGCAGTTTAGGAAGTGGCCATCGGCCAGCCGTCCGTCCAGGCAGAAACGCGGCTCGGCCATGGCCATGCTCGGCGTTGAATCTTTATCGAGGACTTGACTGGCGGTCCCTTCTTTTGGTGTTGAACCAAGCCCCGGGTTGACCCGGGTCTTAGACGTTAGTCCGCCTTTGCCGGACGCTACCCAATTGGAATGCGGGTCCCCTCCTGGTGTTTTCACCATGAGGGGACCCGCTTCTGGTCGCGTTTAGTGGGAGATCTGCGCTGGGCCAGTTCTTCGGCTTGATTTGGCGCTCAGGCCCCCACTGGCTCCAAGTCCTTCTGCGTTTCGGTGTCGAATTCGTCGTGGCGGTCCCGGGTGAGGAACACTTTCCAGGCGATGCCGCAGCCGATTGCAATCACGATGGCCAGGAAGAGGTAGAACATGCTCGGGCTGAACGCGACCAGAAGTGGGGTTACCGTGGCCAGGGCCGCGGCGAACAAGCGAGCGACGGCGATGATGGTGCCCTGGGCGGTGGTGCGCAGGAGGGTGGGGAACTGCTCCTGCGTCCACACCTTCATGATTCCCTCGGAAGCGAATGAACTGCCAACCAGCCCGATCAGTCCGGCAACGATCGCGGTGGTCAGGCTGATGCCGAAGAAGACGTAGACCAGCTGGGAGACAACCCAGCAGATCGCACCGATCTTGAAATAGGTGAAGCGCTTGGATGAGTCGGCGATCTTCATGAACCAGAGCGCACCGACGATACCCAGCGGGATGAAGGGCAGGCCGATCAGCGTGGCGGTCTGCAGGTCTACTCCTCCGGCGTTGACCAGGAGGTAGGAGCCGAACTGGCCGCCCGTGTTGGCCGCGAGGTTGGTGAGGGCATAGAAACCGAGCAGAGCCAGGAAGGGAGTCTTGTAGGAGCCGCGCAACAGGTCCTTCACGGAGGCGCGATCGGCCCGGACTGTCTTGATGCCTCGGCGGCGCTCGTCCCGGGCGGTCAGCCACGTGTCCGACTCGGGAATGGTCAGGCGTCCAACCAGGACCAAGGCCGCGACGACGGCGATATGAAGGAACAGAATCTGAGCACCGAGTGCACCCAGACTCGCGACACCTTCGCTAAGGAAAGAGCAGGCAATGATGCCGGCAGCCCACAGCAGGTGGGAGAAGCCAATGAGCTTTCCGCGGTTGTCATCCGAGGCGGCTTCGGAGATCGTGGAGAGCGATACGGGCAGGTCAGCTCCGGTGCCCAGGCCCAGCAGCAGGGCCGCAATCACGATTACCGGGAACGAGCCGGCGAACGCCAACGCCATGGCTGACGCAATGATCAGCACCATGGTGACGGTGAATACCGGCCTGCGTCCAAACCGGTCACCCAGCCGACCGCCGATGATGGCTCCGAACGCAATTCCAAGAGTCAAGCCGCCGGAGGCAAGTCCGATCTCGCCGGGGGTGAGGCCAATAGCAGCCTGATACAGAACCATGGCGGTGCCGAAACTGACGATGGCGGCGGCATCTATGTACGAGGCCATCCCCGAGACAACCGCTGTCCACCAGGGGCGGACCCTGCGGTCTGATGCGAGCTGGGACACGAGCTTCTCCTTTGAAGAAAAAGAAATGAGGGATCGGAGCTTCCGATCACAGGGATTGAAACGACTCAATGATTGCGACGCAGATCACTGTACACCCTGATTGTCTTGAGGACAATCATTTGGAGATGTCGTTGGCACCGGCATAATGAAGCCATGGCAAGGAGACCACAAGAGAGTATTGACCTGCGAGGCGTTGAGTTGAGCCGCGTGCCCCTCCTGCATGGGCGCGGAGCTGACTTTTCCATCGCCCTCCAAGCTCTCGTCACGGCAATGAACTCCACGGCGGTACGTGAGAGCATTCTGGTTCGGAGCGCGTTTCCCCTGCCTGGTGACATGCCGGCATTTTTACTGCTCAATCAGCTGATTTACCGCACTACGGCCCGCCCTACAGACATGGCCGACGCGATTGGCACGGGCCGCTCAAACGTGAGCAAGATTGTTAGGCGGCTTGAGCTCGCGGGACTCGTCGGGCGGATGGCGGATCCTCAGGACGGCCGGCAGAGCGTGGTGGGGCTGACCCCGGCAGGGCGGGAAGTAGCCGAGCGCATCGTTGCCGTCTCGAGGGAGGCCTACGAGATGATATTTCGAGACTGGGATGACGCCGACTTCCAGCACCTGGAAGCTCTCGTTGTCCGCCTTGTGGCAAGCATCGATGACCGCCTTGACCACGCCATCGAGCGCACGGCCGGTGTACGAATTCCCAGACCCGTCGACCCCGAGGCCTCCGAGGGATCAGGTGACCGAGTGGCTTCGTTAGTCTAAGCGCACGGTCACGATCGCGTTGCTTGGCCATATGGAGCGGGCCGATGACGGACTTGCGCTTTTATTGAATCCTTTCAATAATTAATGTCGAGCGTTTGCCAGCTATCTGCATTGGCATCGGCCCACTCCCCTCTGTGCCGCCGGGACCACCGAGGGTCTTGCCTGGAACCTCTTTGCTCCCCACCCCGTGAACACCTGACGCGGCGACGCGGGACCTGTCCTGCTCAGTCGATCCTGCTGATCGCCTACAGAACGGAAACAACCTTATGAAGCCTCTTTACACTGCAGAAGCCCTAGCCTCCGGAGAGGGACGGGACGGGAGCGCGCGCAGCAACGACGGGAAACTTGACGTCAGCCTCGCCAGCCCTGTCGAGCTTGGTGGCAGCGGTCGCGGAACCAACCCCGAACAGCTGTTCGCTGCCGGTTATGCCGCCTGCTTCCACTCTGCTCTCCGCCTGGTGGCGCGCCAGGTGCGCGCCGACCTTACTGACTCCGCCGTGGCCGCCAAGGTTCATCTCGGCCAGTTGGATGGTCCTGCGGGATTTGGGCTCGCGGTTGAACTCGAGATCGCATTGCCGGCCCTGGATTTGGTCACCGCTGAGGCCCTGGTTGCCAAAGCACATGAGGTTTGCCCCTACTCAAATGCCACCCGCGGCAACATCAGGGTTGATATCAAGATCTTGGAATACGCCGCCTGAGCCACAGTGCCCTTCCCGTCAGAGATGCGGAATGCAGGCATGAGTACGGGGTGCCTGAGCAATCCGGGGCTCATGCTGGCAACGCTCCCCAGGCCTTCGTCCTGGAGGAAGGCTTCCCGACAATAGACCCGATAAAGCAATAGGAGAAAGATGGACCTCCACCTGCAACCAGACTGGCAGCGTGCCCTAGGGCAGCGTGTGGAAATTTGGAAAGACGGACGATTTGTCCGCAGCGGAACGGTAGAGGTAGTAATGCCGGACAGCACGCTACTTTGGCTGTCGGCTGAGGGTGCACTACCGCGGCAAATTATGTCTCGGGAAGAGGGCTACTCTGTTTTCGCGCATTTTTCACCGCACTACGAACCGTGAAAGTGCAGCACGGGAACCGCTGAAGAGTTCTTTTGTCAGCGTCCTGATGGGGCCCTCGATCTTCTTCCCCGGCCCAGGCCATCGTCATGAGCCGCCGGTATACCCGTTGCCCCTCTGAAG
This sequence comes from Paenarthrobacter sp. 22069, assembly GCF_052046035.1. Classification (NCBI taxonomy): domain Bacteria; kingdom Bacillati; phylum Actinomycetota; class Actinomycetes; order Micrococcales; family Micrococcaceae; genus Paenarthrobacter; species Paenarthrobacter sp. 22069. The sequence goes on from NZ_JBQEQF010000024.1 coordinate 42,244, forward strand.
AGCCGCCCTCGCGCCGTCAAGGAAGATACCGATGGAAAAGTCCTGTTGCCGCAGGCCGTAAGTGTCCACGCCGAGCCCGGCGACGCGCACGAGGTTGTTGATCCCGGGCCCGTGGACCGCGCAAGCACTGTCCAGGCTGGTCACGGAAACTCTCCAAAGGAGCTTTCTCGGGCGGCTGGGATCTGCGCAGGGAGCAACTCACCGCGGATCAGAAGGCGGATATTTCCGTTACCGCTCGCCCCACGATGAGCGCGTTCACTTCGTAACTACCTTCGTATGCGTAAATCGCTTCTGCGTCGGAGAAAATCTTAGCGATCTCAAAGTCCGTAGTAATGCCGTTGCCGCCAAGGATGTTGCGGGCCAAGGCGACGGATTCGCGCATTCGGGTGGTACAGGAGGCCTTGGCCATTGCTGCGTGTTCCATTCGCAGCTCGCCGCCTGCCTGCAGCCGGGCGAGCTGAATCATGAGGGAAAGTGACATGCTCGCATTGCCCAGTATCCGGGACAGCGGTTCCTGAACCAACTGAAAGGAAGCGATTGGTCGTCCGAATTGGTAGCGGCTCATGGCGTACGCGCGGGCGACGTCAAAGGCTGCCAGTTGTTGACCGACGCTCTGCCAGCCTACCCAGACCCGAGAGTTGAGCAGCAGCTTGTTGGCGGCGCTGAAGCCGTGGGCCCCGGGAAGGCGGTTGGTTTCGGGTACCTGAACGCCGTGGAGGCGGATATGGCCGTTCTGTACTGTGCGCAGGGATATCTTGTTCTCGATGGCGGTGGCGGAAAAGCCCGGTGCCCCGCGTTCTACGATGAAACCCTTAATCTGTCCGTCCGCGGTGTCCCGGGCCCAGATCAGAAGGTAGTCACCGTTGGTGCCGTTGCCAATCCAACGCTTTTCGTTTCCATTGGTGCCAGGGCTGCCAGCACGGCGTCGTCCGAGGTTGGGGTACAGAGTCCGAAGGGCTTGATGTAGTTGCTTAGCGGGCTTGAAGGATTGGCTGCAAGATCCCCAATGCAGGATTCGGCGATGAGGTTCTTGACGTAACTTACGTCGTTACCGCCGATGGTGATCGTCACGAGGTCAGTGTCTGCACCGACCGCGTCAATTTGCAGCCCTAAGGTATGGTTTCCCGACTTTTGAGGGGTCGTGGTGATGTTCTCGGTGGTGGCTCCGCCGCACGCGGCGCTGGCAAGGTTGAGGTTGAGGGCTTTGGCGACGAGGCTGGGATAGGCGCTGAGGGTTCGGCCGCACTGGTTGCCGTCCGTGGGGTCGGCAGGACCGACGTTGGCGCCGGCCGCATATGAACTCCCGAGAGCAACATATTTTGACCCCGGCTGGGGGCGGAGGTGGGTGCCGCCTGGACCGGACCTGCCATTAAGGCAACCCCGGCCATTGCTGCACCGGCGGCCGCGGCGAGGATGCGGACTGCGTTCTTGTTATGCATAACTGGCTCTCCAATGAGTCTATTATTTCGGGGGTGGATGAGGGTGCTGGTATCCGCAGCTGGGGGTAGGCGGCCAGCGACCGGGGTGAGCTCGACCGGGCCCTGCGGGGAGGCGTGACAGAAGAACTCGTTCCGAGCCCGCAGATCGTCGATGAAGGTCTCCCTGACAGTCTTCCATTGGATCTGGGTAATCTGTTAAAAGGATTTAGCAAATAGGATGCGCGCATAAGCACTCTCCTGTCAAGAGATGTGCGTGGCAACCATCGTCTTGCCTCCTGGCCTGTAAGGGCCTTAGCTCTCACGGGCGGATGCGGAATTGACACAAATGCTGATCACCCCACGGATGGGGCGTGCTCGCCCACCTTGCCGACGTGCCGTGTTCAGTACGCAGGCGAGGTAGTTGAACAGAGACCTGTCTCTAGAATCTTCGTATCCCCACATTTCGCTACCCGACGGCCTTCCATTCAGCCGAGCCCCGCTGGGCGCATAAACACCTCCGGGCTGCCGCGACTGCTGTATGGCAGTTGTGGCAGCCCGGAAGCTATTGGGTTTCAGCGGGTGAAGGTGACAACTGTGGAGGTTTGGCGTGTTATTGCTCCCAGCGTGTATTGCTGCTGGGTGTCGGCCAGTCCAAGGCGGACGGTGAAGGTGATGCTGCCATTCTTGTCCGGCTGGACGCTGGTCGGGATCCCGTTTGCCGTAACCGTGACCTGCTTTGCTCCGTTGAACAGGGGAGGGGTGGTGATGGTTGTGGTTCCGCTGCCTGTAACGGTCAACCCGTTGGTGCTGACGTCATTCAGGGTGAGGAACTCGAGTGCCCGCTGGGCGTCTGTGACAACGTGCCAGCCGTAAACATCGAATGATGGGTTAATTGAGGTGTAATCGAATGTCTGGGGTGCGGTGGGCGCTTGGGCGAAAACGGCCTGGAAGCGCTGGATTGTCTGGGCTATCTCGTACTTGAACATCGCTGGGCTGTGGCATCCCCAGCTCAAGTCCTCCCAGGAATGGCTGATTCCGAGGGAAGTCAGTGTTTGGTCGAAACTCACAGTTTCTGGGTGGACGATGTCGCTTTCGACGGCGCAGAAAGGCGTGCTCGTTGCTGACTCGCCACGAGTGGGGTCCAAAATGCCGCTGCCGCTGAACAGCTGGAGGTCAACCCCCCGCAGGTTTTCAGCGATGTCTGTCGGGTTGTGGCCGCGCCACCGGACTTCTTCGGTGAGTCGCGGTCCGTAAATCGAATCGGCCGGGGCGCCCATGAGGGTCGGGCTGGCGGAGATGGCGGCCATGCCCTGTGCAAAGTTGCTATCGGGCGCGCCGGAGAGGCTGGACACTGCTGCGAACTTGTCGGGATGCCGGGCGGCGAGCATGAGTGAGCCGTAGCCTCCCATGGAGTCGCCCATGATGGCGCGGTGTGCCCGGTCGGGAATCGTGCGGAAGTTCGCGTCAACCAGTGGTATGAGTTGGTCCATGACGAACGTCTCGTAATTCCGTGGTCCGTTGTTCAGCCAGTCACTCCAGTAGCCGCTCTCACCTTTAGGCGCGACAACAATTGAAGGGTAGGAGGCTGTCAATTCCTCGCCGGCGTATGCGGTTCGGAACCATGTTTCGTTTCCGTTCGTCCCGTGGGTGTGATAGGTCACGGGCCACTTTTGGGTCCCCGAGGTGTCGTAACCAACGGGAAAAACAACTTCCACCGGGGCGGGGGCGCTGAATGCATCCGTGGCCACGGTCAGCTGCAGGGTTCGGTCCGTGAGCCACTGTTCGCCAATGATTTGGGCACCGGAGACGGGGACTGTGCCTCCGAGCGGTGGTGGTGAGTCAGCAGTGGCGGGTGCCGCGGGGGCCAGTAATGCTACGGCGGAGACGGCTGCGGCGGTGACGGCCAAAGCCTGTCGCAGGTGCCAGATCTTAGCCTTTGCTCGGCTATTGAACACGGAAATTCCTCCTTGAATTATGAATATGGAACACATCAGTAAGCTGCGGTTTGACGCGTGCTGGGTCCTTGCGCTGCGTCGTTACGGAAATGGTCAGAGTCCGCAGGGCTCGGACGTAGAGGGGCAGATTTGCTGGCTGAAGGTCGCCGGTGTCCCGCTGGGGTTCGAACGGCGTCAACGATGTACCCCTCAGTCAACGGTTGACTCCCGCAATTCCAGGCCATCAATGCATGGGTGGGTGGCTACGCGTTCTCGGATCATGGTCGGTCGGAGGGCACCAAGAACATGTGCGGCATTCTCTGCGGTTAGAGTCGCACCTCCTCAGGATAAAAGGATTTAGCGGGAGGTGCAAGCATTCACAAGCTGCCGACGGGAATGCCCGGAACGATCGCCGAGGCTGCGAGCAACGCCGCAAAAACGGAGATAAGAGCCAGTGACTGCGCATCCCAGGATGGACGCGGCGTGCGGGGCCTGTTCTGGGCCGGGCGGCGAGGTGCTGAGGTCGTGTGATGTCTCATGGTTCCTTCTGTGAATGGTGGTCGGTTCCTCCGAAGAAGGCTAGAGCCTTGTCTACAGTCATTTTGCAGCGAAGCCACGACTGCGCCGGTGATCTATGGATCAATGGCCACAAAGCAGATCTGGCATGCAGAGCTCTAGTCCAAAGCCTCCGCGCAAAGCTGTCGACGTCAGTTCGTAAAAGGAAAGCCTGGTCTTCGCCGCCGAGGACTCCCCCATGGCCTAGGTGATGCTCTCGTCATGGCAGCCTTCGACGAGTTGGCAGGAGGAATCACTCCTGACCCCGCACGATGAATGCGGATGGTCGCTGGCGCCCCGCGTGATCGTTTGGGGGCGTTATACCCGTGATTCACCGAGCTTTTTTTCCTCAACCAAACCCAAGGGGACGTTTGGGTCTACTTCAACGGCATATTTTCCATAGCCAAGTTGAGTCACCAGAATGCCGTGCTTATGCCTGATGGCCACCGGGATTAACCTTTGCACTGCCTCATCTAAAAGCCTGTTCACATCTGCACCGAGCTCATGGACAGTCACGTCAATCCGAACCGCGGAGCGTATGTAGGACGTGGCATGTCCCTCTGGAGACATAGGAAAATACGGCCTGTAATCGAGACCCTCCATGGCAATCCTCTTTCGGTTGAAGAGGCGTCTCTTACGACCAAGACACCCATTAGTTTCTATTGAAGGCCCCACTTGCTTTGCGCCTTTGCTGGACCTGCCTTAATTCCGTGGTTCCCCCGTCTCTCTGTGAGTAGGAGGAACCACGGCCCGTTTGGTTGGGAGATAGAGCTTCCCCGTGAGAAGCCCTATGGTGGTCTTCTTATCGTGGGCAGGACATTCGCGTGCCGCTCTGGCTCGTGTAGGTACTGACCGGCACGCTGCCGAAGAAAACTGAGCGTGATCCTGGAGTCGGGTCTGTGGGACTTGCGCGCATGTCACCCCACCCGGCATATAGGTGACTGTTGTCGAGTGCCACGAAGGAGAAGTCGTCTCCTCCAGCAGGCTCCGGACCCGAAACATTGCCGCTAATCCTCAGCGGAGCGCTGAAACTCAGGCCGCCGTCACACGAAAGTGCGGACCAATAGTCGTATGTGTCGCTGTTGACGCTTGTGCCATACACGGTCTTGTAGCCGACGCCAAGCAGGCCTTGGGGCGAAAAATTGATCCATGGTTGGTACCGCTGGTTTGCTGGAGTCTGACCGACCAGTTGTGGCGTGGACCATGTTTCGCCGTAATCGAATGTCGTGCTGATGACAAGGTAGTCGGGGTTGGAAGTGGAAGCGCTGAGCCCGGCGCCACTCAGGATGGCGAAGTGCCCGGGGTTAGCAGGGTCGGCCGCTGTCCAGTTTGCGGCAACGGGAGTGCTGTGACGCGTCCAGGAAACGCCTTCGTCCGTGCTGGTCTCAAAGATGTTGCATGGGCATGCGCTCCCGGTAGATGCAGGACCGGCCACGTAGGAGATAGCAAGGATGCCATTTGCAGACGAGGGAATATAGTCTCCCAGAGGCTCTCCGCCCGCTTCCGGGTAGTCCGCCGAGTCAATCGCCTGAGGCTTCCCGAACGTCGCGGCCTTGTCGTGGGAAGCGACGATCCATCGTTGATTTCGGGGGAAGTCCGCGGCGCTCACGTAAACGGTTCCGGTGCTGTTGTCTACGGTCATGAAGGCCCGGTCCGAGTGGCCTGTATTACGACCGAGGGCCACGATGTCCACCGCGTCTTTGTCTCCCGTAGCAAACACCGGGGCGCTCCAGGTTTGACCGCCGTCACTCGAGCGGGAAACGTAGATATTGTAGTAGTCGGCAGGACCGGTGGGCTGGTCCCACCAGCCGCCGGCGGCGTAGATCGTTCCGTCCGGGCCAACGGCGACGGCCGGGTCGGAGCAGTTATGGTAAGGGACTCCAGGGGTTGGGCCGGGATCTGCTGGAAATGGCATACTTTGCCAAGACTGGCCGTTGTCACCCGAAACCTCTAAACCGCATTTGCTGTCCTGAGTGGTGTAGGCGAGGACCATCTTGTGATGGACCGGGTCCAGCCCGATCACCGGCTCCCCTCCCCCGTTCCCGTGAGTTACGTTGACTTCTGTAGGGCCGGGTGCGTTGGCCGCTGCAGACCCGCAGGTTCCCCCGATGAGCAGCACTCCAGCCAGGAGGCTTGCCAGCGCGGGTTTGCAGCGTCGAAGTTTTCTATTCATGCGTCTTCACCAGGTCCTTCATTGAGCCGACCTCCGTGGCACATCGGCAGGGGTGTGAACTGGGGTGCTGGTCGCCGGTTCTGACGGTCATACTGGGCCTCTCTGACTTTTGCTTGCGCTCATCGGGTAATGACGACAGTGGAGGTTGTTCGGTTGGTTGCGGCGCCGATTGTGTACTGCTGCTGGGCGTCGGGGGCTCCCTGCCTGACCGTGAAGGTAATGGTGCCGTTCTTGTCCGGCTGGACGACGCTGGTGGGGATTCCGTCGATGGTGAGCGTGACAGGTTTGGCTCCCTGGAATAGGGGCGGCGTGGTGATCGTCGTGTTGCCGCTGCCGGTGATGGTCAGGCCGTTGGCAGAAACACCCTCTATGTCTATGAATTCTGGGGCTCGTCCAGGGTCGGCTGTGATGTGCCATCCGAATGTCGTGAAGCTCGGTTCGATCGATGAGTAGTCGAAGGAATGGCTTGTTGTTGACGCGGGCTGGCTGAAGACTGTTTGGAAGCGCTGGACGGCCTGGGCCATCTCGTAGTCGAAGAGGGCTGGGCTGTGGCAGCCCCAAGGGATGTCCTGCCAGGCATGCGGGATGCCCAGGGTGAGGAGCCTCTGGTGCAGGCTCAGGCTCTCAGGGCGGACGATTCCCGCCTCAATCGAGCATCCGCTAGAGTCGGCTGCCCCAGTCTCCCGGGTGGCGTCGAGGATTCCGTTTCCGGTGAACACCTGCAAGTCGACACTGCTGAGGTTCGCGGCAAGATCTGTCGGGTTGTGGCCGCGCCAGCGGACCTCCTCTGTGGCGCGTGGCCCGTAGATCGAGTCCGGTGTGGCGCCCTGAAGCGTCGGGCTGGCCGAGATGGCTGCCATCCCCCCGGCCCAGTTGCTGTCCGGGGCCCCGGAGAGGCTGGCAGCTGCGGCGAACTCGTCCGGGTGACGTGCCGCGAGCATCAGCGTTCCGTAGCCGCCCATGGATTCGCCCATAATTGCGCGGTGGGCCCGGTCCGGGATGGTGCGGAAATTGGCGTCGATGAGCGGCACGAGCTGACTGGCGACGAAGGTCTCGTATTTCGGCGGGCCGCCGGCGCCGAGGTTGAACCAGTCGCTCCAGTACCCACTGTCCCCGCGGGGAGAGACGACTATCGAGGGATAGGAAGCAGTAACGGCTTCGCCGTTGTAGGCTGCCCTGAATGTGGTTTCATCGTGATTTGTTCCGGCGGTGTAGTAGGTCACTGGCCAGTTCCCGGCACTGTCGTAGTTGTTGGGGAACGTAACCTCCACCGGCACTGGAGCCGTGAAAGCCTCTGTCGCTACCGTGAGCTGCAGGGTCCGCGACGTGAGCCATTGCTCCCCGATGATTTCGGCGCCCGCGGCCGGAACTGTGCTGGCCAGGGGCGGCAGGGTGTCGGCGGCCGCCGGCTGGGCTGCTGAGAAGGGGGCGGCAACGATACAGGCGGCGATTATGGCAGAGGCGGGCTTACCGGACAATCTGGGTTTTTCCACACGGGTTTCGTCCATAATGACGGCTCCTCCTTTGGAGTCGAAGTGCGGGAATAGCTATCAGATATGGGGTTAGTTGTTGAGATGGTGTACTGGTACTGCTTCGGCTGCCTCAGGCGACGAAATGTTGGCGATTCGGAAGCGGCGTGTCTCGGGAGATCGACGCGTCGTTCAACTCACGCCTTCCGGGCAAGGTGGCCACGATCCACGGCGATAAATGGATTTACTTGCGGAAAAGGTTCGCACCCTTAGTGTTCCATGTCAAGCATGCCAACCCTGGAGTGGGCTTATGGGGGCAAGGTGAACCACCAGGCATCGCCAGGTCACTCATCACCAGGAGTGGGCGCTTTCCAACAAATTTCCACTAAAATCGGCCCGCCTCTGAGGGGGAGACGGCGGCCGCGCCAGTCATCCAGCAGTAAGGGGGATGAATGTTGGAGAACGTCCCGAGCGTTTTTCCCGAAGGAGCCACCCGCCACGGCATGCAGAAGTAGAAAGCTGCGGTGGGGCTGGCTGCAATGCGCTGAATCAGCCACCAAGGCATTTAGCATCGAGATGCCGGCCACATCATGCACCCACCATCCGAGCAGCGCCAGCATAGACGGCACGGCCTTGTGTGGGTAAAATCCGCCGACGTTCCAATCAGGCTGCGACAGCACCCTCCAGGCCGACTCCGAAAGCAGCCAGGGCTGCAGTTCCCCATGTCCACCCCGGCGGCAGGTCGATGGGGTCGCACACCCAACGTCGCGTTCACAGCCCAGCACGCCCCAGAGTGTGTCTTCCTTGGAACTACTTGACAGTACGCCCAGACGGAAGGAGACTTGCTGCTAAATGGATTTAGCACCGCTCGGTATCAGGGCGAACCAAATGGATTTAGCACCGCTCGGTATCAGGGCGAACCAAATGGATTTAGCGCACCGCCCGGTATCAGCGCGTACAACTCGTCGGTTCTGGATCACCAAGGGCTTCCGTGGAGACCGGGGCGGCCAAGGCAATGTCCGGGTGGAGAGCCTCCCCACGGTCCTTGGCAGCTCTGGTCATGCTCCTGCCACCGCCAAAGGATGCCCTTCCGGCGAATTGGTTGGCGCCGCCGGACGGGGGTGCGCCTGCCTCCGTTGAGGAAGGACTCGGGTGAACCGAAATGCCAGGAATCAAAGACGTTGCCAGGCTTGCCGGAGTATCAGCAGCCACAGTGTCGCGGGCACTGTGTGATGATGCCCGCGTCTCCGTTAGCACCCGCGAGCGGGTCAGGGCGGCCGCTAAAGAACTGGGTTACGTCAAGTCCTTTTCAGCTGCGGGGCTGGCCTCAGGGCGGAACCGGAATATTGGGGTTCTTCTTCCCACAGTGAGTCGCTGGTACTTTTCAGCAGTCCTGGAGGGGATAGCCGAAGCTCTGGTAGCCAAGGGCTATGATCTGACGCTGTACAACTCAGGAAGAGGAAGGCACCAGGAAACATTGCTGGATGATTTCCTCCTCCGACAACGCGTGGACGGAGTTATCATCGTCAACAGCTGCCTCCGCAGGGAAGACATAGGAAAGATTCTTGCCCTGCGCAAGCCGGTGGTCAGTGTGGGCGGATCCCCACCAGGTGTAGCCGCTGTCAGGAGCGACGAACTGGAGGCGTCCGCCGCAGCGACTTCTCATCTGATCTCCTTGGGGCATCGAAGGATCGCCCATGTGGGCGGGACGGGCGGCCCCCCAAGGTCCAGATCCTCAGGGCGATTCCGAGGATTCCAAGCCGCCATGGAGCAAGCAGGAATTCCGCTGCGCCGGCAATGGATAGTTCCGGCCGAATCCACACTCGGCGGTGGATACGAAGCTGCGCGGATGCTGCTAACAGCTCCGAAAATGGACCGGCCTTCTGCCGTTGTCGGGTCGTCGGACGACGTTGCGGCCGGGGTCATTCTTGCCGCTCGGGAACTGGCTCTCTCAGTCCCTGACGACTTATCAGTGGTCGGTGTTGACGGCAGTGAAGTCGGCGAAGCTTTTGGCCTGACAACAGCGAATTTGTTCGCGCAGCGACAAGGCCAACGTGCGGTCCGTCAACTCCTGGATGAGCTTGCGCGCCACGGTGATCGTTCGGGGCTTTTTTACCCAGAGTCCAGGCCGGAACTTGTAATACGCTCAAGTACGGGAATCCCGACAGACCCGAGCCGCCTGAACGCCAGTGGGGACGCCCCGGCAGCGGCGGATCCTTTCGCCCCCTAATCCTGGTGTGGGTGAGTTGCCCAGGCGTTGCAGCTCCGCGGCGGAGACCCGCAGGGGAGTACTCGAAAGGCCGTCAGGGAAACCTTGGTCTCGGGGTCCTCACAAACCCTATCTCCCCACCGAGTCCGTTTGTGAAGTGGAAAATGGGAGGAAGTGCACGCGTCCCGGGGCATGTCCGAGGCAAGCCTTCCGTATGCGCAGATCAAGGTAGGGAACGTCTATCCCAACTAGGCCTTTGGTAAAGGCTTTGAAGCAATTTCGTTCGCCGCTGCAGCCATCGCCACTCAGTAACCGCAAGATCAATCGTGCCGCTGTCCGATGCCCACACGGTCCAAACCGCCGCTCCCAGGTCAGCGGCATCGGGACTCGTGGGCAGGGCTGCCAAGACGGAGCGTCAAAGCTGGTCGCCCACGCCCAAGATTTCATGGCAGTCCTGCCCGTCTGGGGGCATTCTCATCGCGACCCACTCCCATCGGTGATTGGCGGTCCGGGCGAAGCTGCCGCGGCGCGGTGATGCGAAAGCTCCGCGTAGGAGCGGCACATCGTCCTCGACGGTCTGCCGGGCCCTCTTCTGGTAGGTTCTCCAAAAGACGCGGGCTTGCACTCATAGAAGCGCGCGGGAGAACGATCTATTTGTGGAGCCTCTTTTTGCGCCGATGTCAACGGCGTATGTCCGCAGCCGGGCTGAGTCGCTGCTTGAACGTCATGAACCGTGAACAGGCTGCAATGGCAAACGCTGACTGGTTTTGTTTACTCAAATAGAGCTAGGTGGTGCTCACGCCTGTGAGCGCAAAGAGCCCCGAAGTTGCACGGGCATCGGGACCAGATGTTCCTTTTTTTCCGCGTTCTGGTCCAACAGCAACCGTACCGCCAGCTCACCCATTTCTCTGAAGGGCAGAGCTGCCGTTGTGAGCTGGGGGCGCAGGTATGAGGCGAGCGGATCGTCGTCGAAGGACACGACGGAAACATCATCGGGTACGCGCAGGCCGGCTTCGGTGAGGGCTTGGTAAGCACCAAAGGCAAGGCGGTCGTTCAGACATAACAGCGCATTCAAGGGCTCTCGGGCGTCAATCAGGGTCTTGACCGCTGTGTAGCCAGCCTGCGCATCCCAAATTGGACAATCTATCTGCGCCAATGGAGTAATGCCGTGCTCGTCGAAGACAGAAAATATGCCATCGAGCCGTCGCGAAACTGCAGGCGTGCTTCCGGGGTCATGAATGGCGGTCTGGGAACTGCCGATAACGACAATGCCGCTGGAAAAGTTGTTGTCAATCAGCAGCCCGGCGATGGATCTGCCACCGGCATACTCGTCCGGAAGAACGCTGCATTCAGCTTCCGCTGAGCTGGAAGCGTTGAGGAGAACGACGGGAACTGACCGGGCTGCCTTAGGGACGGTAACCGGTTGGGACCGTACGGTGGCATATATGATGCCTTCCGGCAAGCGGTCCAGCAGGGCATTGATGGCTGCAGACTCATCGCCTGGTTCCGAGCCTTCAACGCCGGTTTCGGCTATAGCGTGGGGCACAAGGGGGTCCTGCTCTGTTTCAGTGATGAGCAGCACATGTTCGGTCTTGCGCGCTTCCTGCATCGCCCCGTGAATCATCTGGCCACCAAAACCGGCCAATGTGATGAAATCGGAGACGAAGCCGATTGTTTGGCTCTTTGTCCTGAGGCTCCGTGCCGCCATATTGGGCCGGTAGCCCAATTCCCGGGCCGCTTTCCTGACTCGTTCTGCAGCATCCTCTGAGAGCCGGCTGGGCCTGTCGTTGAGGATCAGGGAAGCGGCTGTGGGGGAAAGACCTGCACGACGGGCGACGTCGCTGAGTGTAGGGCGAGCCAATTTCCTTCTTCCGGTCGGCCGGGCCGTGGGTTCCGAACATCACAGTCCATCATCGCGGCAGTTCTACCATTATGTGGGACTTTCAGTAGCCAGGCTCGTCCGAAACACTGAGCAACGGCACGCCACCTTTCAAAATCATGCGCCTGTTCCCGCGTTCCATCCCCAGGAATACGCCGAGATCGCGGGTCACGAGCTCACTATGACCGGCAGCGGCACAACCCGGGTCACGACCGCGCCGATCTTCCGCGGAAACTACGCCGTCACTGTCCTGGTCAACGGGACTCCCGCAACTCTCAGCCCAGACAGCACCAGCCGGATCACCATCCCGGCGGACCTCGGCCGGCGTGACCAGGACGAGCAGTACATCTTCGGTGCTGCCACCAGCTCACGCACCGGCGTCGTCAGCTTCCTGCGCTGAGAAGCCCCAGAACACGCGAGGCTCGTCCAGGGCTTTACTGGCAACCAACCGGCGCCTGAAACAGAGGTCCTCGGCTTCCCCATCGCCTGCTGTGCGGCGGTTACCCGGGATTAATCCGGAGCAGGGGCCGCCGAGCAGGGACAATCGTGCTCGGCGCGGTTCTTTGATTCTTTGTTGACACGTTCGCCGGGGCCTGCTGAGTGTCGGGCCCAGGCAGCCAGCAGAGGCCGAGCGGATCGTCCTTTTAGGCGGGTCCTGCGGATGAAAGCCGGAATATCACTTCCACTGCGGCGTGGGCTGGTGTGCCGTTGCCCGGGTCGTGTCCAAGTATTCCGGCGATGCGTGCGGCTATTTGTTGAGCCTCTGAAGTCAAGTTGAACTTAACGCTGCTGATGGGTGGGCGGGCGAGGGCGGCAACGGGACTGTTATCGCCCCCTACGACACCCAGCCGCTGAGGAACCGCGATCTTCAGGGCCGCTGCGGCACTGATAATGCCGAGTGCAGCCAGATCGTTCCACGCAGCGATCCCGAGCGGTTCATCTGAGTTAGTGAACCACGCTTGCACTGTCTTGGAAATGCCGTCCACACTGCTGGAAATTGTGGTTGAAACTGCTCCCTTTACGCCACGCGCTGTGCAGATGTCGTGGAACGCTCTGATACGTGCGGTGGTGAACGCCCGCCCGCGGGGTTCTTCAGTTACTAGATAAGCGAGGCGGGTGTATCCCTGCTCGAGCAGGTGGTCGACCTGGGCGGCCACTATGGTGTCTTGTCCGATCGTGGTGTTGTGGGGGATCCCTGGGTGGTCGAGCAGCCGGGCGGATACTTCCGGTACGCCGGCGGACTCGAGCGCGTGCGCATCGTCGGGGCTCAACGGGTCAAAGGTCACGACGCAGGCACAGGAGATCCGGGAAAGCAGTTTGTGCAGGGAGCCTTGCCAGTGCTCGCCCTCGTAACGGAGGCAGACCAGTTCATAGGCAGCGACAAGGCGGCCGATTTCTTCCAGGAGGAGCTCGAGCTGACCGGAAACTTCCCAGTCGGGAATGAGTAGGAGCACGACGTCGCCCCGGCCGCTGCGAAGTGCACGTGCCGCCGGCGAACCAACGTAGCCCATCCTGCGCGCCGTATCCATTACCCGTTGCCGCGTTGGTTCGCTGACCCGTACGTCGCGACGTCCATTGAGGACATAGCTCACCGTGGCCCGCGAGACGCCGGCCTCCTTCGCCACGTCGCTGACGGTCAATGCAGTGGAACCCATTCTTTCCTCCTAGTGCTTGACACGATTAACCTTAGCGCATACTTTGTTAATCGGATGTGATTGACACGATTAATCAAGGAGGATTACATGTCCAGCTCTATCACCCCTGAGGCTAAGGACCCATGGACGGGTGCGGCTGCTCCAGTTGGCGCGTACAAACATCCCTGGCGCGTCGCCGTCATCGCCGGTCTCGCTTCGTACGTGGACGGTGCAGCGCTGACCGTTAACGGCATTGCACTGGTTATTTACCAGCAAACGATTGGACTCACGGCCGATCAGGTCGGCCTGCTAACCGCCATCGTGACCGTGGGGTTGGCGATCGGAGCGCTGGTCGGCGGCCGGCTCGGCGATCTCTACGGCCGCCGCAAGGTCTTTATCCTCACCATGGCCCTTATCGTGATCGGCAGCCTCGCACCGACATTTTCTACAGATTTCACCGTCCTGCTGGCCGGTATCGCTTTGCTGGGCCTGGCCGTCGGAGCCGACCTGCCGGTGTCACTGGCCACAATTGCGGAAGCCGCCACAGAGGAAAACCGTGGCAAGATGCTCGTCTTCACCCAGGTGATGTGGATCGCCGCGTCCCTGACCGTCGTACTTCTCACCACCGCGACCGGCGGGATGGGGCGGATGAGCGGGCAGATACTGTACGGCCTGATCGTCGTTGTCGCCCTCATTGGGCTCGCCCTGCGACTCACGGTTCCCGAGTCTCCGGTGTGGTTGCAGTCCCGCGAGGAACGCCGCCGCGGCATTCACACTGTCCGGGCCGATAAAGCCCGCGTCCGCGACCTACTGCAGCCCCCGTTCCGCCGCCCGTTCATTATCCTGTCGGTCTTTTACGCGCTGGTGCTGTCCGCAAGCACCGTCCTGGGTTCTTTCACCACCTACGTGGCCGTCAACGTCGCGGGCCTGGCAATCACCGAGGTCATCCCGTACACGGTCCTGCTGTTCCCTTTGGCCTTCATAGCATTGTTCCTTTTCATGAAGTACGTGGACACCCGCTTCCGGATCCCGCTGTTCCTCATCGGTGGTGTCGTGTTCATCGTTGGTCTGCTGCTACCGGTCTTCTTTGGGTTTACCCTCGTGACGATTCTGGGTGCCCTCCTGATCGGTTCCATCGGGCAAACCAGTTGCGGTGAACCCATTGCCCGGGTCTGGGGCAACGAGGCGTTTCCCACCATGCTGCGTTCCACCGCACAGGGGTTCGTGTTTACCTTCGGTCGTCTGGTGGCCGCTGCCACCGCCGCGATCATTCCCGCCGTCATTGCATTCTCCCCGAGCCTCATCTACATCGCCTCCGCCGTGGCTGCCCTCCTGGGCGTTGTAATCGGGTGGATCGGATTCCGTGGGGGCCGCATCGCAAACGAATTCCAGCACGAGCAGGAGCCCGACGCCGAATTCGCCGGCATGTCCTCAGCCGAATAAAGCCCGCACCCCCGGAACTTTGCCCCCTCCCTTAGAAAGCACCACTGACATGCCCGTTATCCCCGCCCTCCAGAACCTCCTTGACAGCATGCCCGCCACCGGTCTCACCGATGTGACCGACATGCCCTCCGTGCGGCAGGCCGGACTCGAAGGCTCCGACGCCCTCGCCGCCCTGGTCGCACAAGCACCGCTCGATGTAGGCTCCGTGCACACCGCGATGATCCCCGTTGACGGCGGTGAAATAAAGGTCCGGATCTACCAGCCAGCCACCCCCGGGCCACACCCGATCCACGTCTTCTACCACGGCGGCGGGTGGATGGCAGGAACCATCGAGGAGACCTTTGTCGACAGCCTCTGCCGGGAACGTACTGCCCTTGCCGGTTACGTCACCGTCGCCGTCGAATACCGCCTGGCTCCGGAATTCAAGTTCCCGATCCCTTTGGAAGACTCCTACGCCGCACTGCTCTGGACCGTGGAGCACGCAGCCGACTACGACGGCGACCCGCAAAACATCACTATCGGCGGAGGATCCGCCGGAGCCAACATCGCCGCGGCCATTGCCCTGAAAGCCCGAAATGAGAACGGGCCAAAGATTCGCTTCCAGGTCCTGGAAGTCCCAGCCCTGGACCTGACACTGAGCAGCCCCAGCGTGGAGCAGTACAGCGGCGGCCAGTACCCATTGCCAAAGCGTGAGCTTGACCTATGCGTTGAGGGGTACCTGCGCTCCCCCGACGATGCCAGCGACCCCTACGCCTCACCGCTCCTGGCCGAGGACTTGTCCGACCTCCCGCCCGCGTTCATCATCAGCTCCGAATTCGACCCGCTCCAGATGGACGGGTACCTTTACGCCCAGCGCCTCCGGGCGGCTGGGGTACAAGTGGCCTTCTCCCTCGGCGAAGGCCACGTCCACGGATCATCCCAGTTCACCAAGCTGCTCCCTGAAGCCGTGGCCTGGCGGGACCAAGTCATCGGCGCACTCAAAGCCCACGCCGCCGAGCACCCCTCCCCCTCTTCGGCGTAAGGCTCCACAGCACTAGTTGGGACACATCTTGGCGCGGACAACCGACGCCGATGGATCGGGGTTTCTTGCAGTCCAGTACGGGAACACCCAGCACCTGTACTACCTGCAGGCGCTCAAGCCGCTCGGCGGCCCGGAACTGCGCCATCGCCACCCACCATCGGCCAGGCCACAATGACCTGATCGACTGGACCGAACACGCCACCGTCCTTACTGCCGGAGGCCCAGAACCGGTGGATGGAACCGCGGCCTGGACAGCCTCCATGATCCGCGGAGGCGACGAAATGTAGCGCATGTCCTACACTCGCTCCTTATTCCTCGCTCCTCACAGCAGGGCCGGCGTGGAGACGGTCGCGGTTGCCGTCTCCACGGACTTGCACCACTGGGCTGAAGGTGAATCATTCACACAGGCAGCCCATTCGGCCTGATACGAAGAGCTAGGCGACATGGTGATCCTCTCCGGCCACATAAGCGTCGTCACCGTGGGAGCGTCACGACCGATCCCGTGCGACGGTCACCTGGGCCGCGCCGTTTACCGACCGCGTCGAGTTGGAACATGCCCGCAACCTCACCCGCGCAGAGTTCATCGCCGGCGGCGTCATTGAGCACAACGGTGAACTCGTCCTGCCCGGGACGATCCGTCAGGAGTTCGTGGGCGGGAAAAGCGATCGGGTCAACATTGCCGGGTTTACTACGGGACTCGGGGCTGCTTGCAATCCCGGCGGCATAAGAGACCCGTAGTTACACCCGAATAGTTTGTGCAGCACGCCAGCTCTGCCGTAAGTCCTGCTCCTTCGCTGTCGATCGCTGGGAGCTCCGGCCCGTGTAAGCGGCCATGAAAAACTGCCCATAGGCGGCCACGAAATTGCCCACTGACGGCCAGTAGAACTGCCCACTGGTGGCCATGAGATCTGCCCACTTCCTCAACTGTTCCTGC
>NZ_JBQEQF010000025.1:0-58586 GCF_052046035.1 Paenarthrobacter sp. 22069
TAGGGCGTGTCTGCTAAATATTCGGCTTTGGATGTTCGAGGCTGGATGGATGCTTCGTGCGAATGTTATTTCAGATGAGTTGTGGTCGGTGATTGAGCCTGTAGTCGCGACTGCAGGGGGCCGGCGAGGGCGGCCCTGGAACGATCACCGTTTGACGCTTGAGGGTATTTGCTGGCGTTTTCGCACCGGTTCGCCGTGGCGTGACCTGCCGGTTAAGTTCGGTGCCTGGCAGTCGGTGTGGGAGCGCCACCGGCGGTGGTCTGTCGACGGGTCCTATGAGCAGATGTTCGCGGCGGTAAAGACGGCAACCGGTGCCCAGGACACGGAGTTGGAGTCACTGCTCTCCGTTGATTCGACCAGTGTTCGGGCACATCAGCATGCTGCCGGAGCGCCCAAGGTGACGGTCGATCCAGACCACACAGGGGGCAGTGCCGAGTTACAAGTTTCTGCCCAGCGAGCCGGCTGACCACGCGATCGGACGCTCTCGAGGCGGGCTGACAACAAAGATCCATGCTCTTACCGACCGGGCGTGCGCGCCTGTCACGATGCTGCTGACTCCCGGCCAGGCCGGTGATAATCCGCAACTGGTGCCCTTACTCGAAGCCCATAAGATTCAAGACGCCACGCAGTTCCGGCTGCTCGCCGATAAGGCCTACTCCCATCCCTCCACGCGCACCGAGTTGAGGTCCCGCCGGATCAGGCACACCATCCCGGAGCGCTCAGATCAGATTGAACGCCGGAAGGCCAAAGGCTCAGCCGGTGGAAGGCCACCGGCCTTCGATCAGGCAATCTACAAGGAACGCAACACCGTGGAACGCGGCTTCAACCGCCTCAAACACTGGCGCGGCATCGCAACCCGCTACGACAAGTACGCCACCACATTCCTCGGCGGGGTACTACTAGGAGCGATCACAACATTCCACCGAGTACACAATTAACAGACACGACCTAGACCCCAGGCGCGTCCGCGTGCTCCTTGCCGTCGCCCGCACCGGCGGCGTCCTTGCAGCCGCTGATGAACTGCGCATTACGCCGTCCGCGGTGTCCCAGCAGCTCAGCAAACTGGAGGATGAAACCGGACACGCCCTGCTGCTGCGCACTCCAAAGGGTTCTGTGCTGACCCCTGCCGGCCTGGCCATCGCGGAAGCCGGCGAGGAGATCGAGCGCGCACTGAGCGTGGCCCTGGCACGGATGGAAGGCGGCGCGAAAGTCGAAGGACTGGTGCGTGTTGGCGGGTTCACGAGCTTTGTGCGAACGTGCGTTATCCCGCGCCTTCCCGAATGGCGGAGCCAGTACCCGAAGTTGCAGGTCCAGATCGTGGAAGACGACTTTCCGGTCCTGATGCGGCAGTTGCGCCAGCGCCAGCTTGATGCCGTCGTTGTGGAACTGGATTCGACCGCAACCGAGCAGAGTTCCCTTGCTGCGGGACTGATCGAGGAGCCGTTGCTGGACGAGCCCTGGAAGCTGGTGGTGCCAGCGGGCTCCCTGCTCAGCACCGAGAACCTCGACCTCGGGCGCCTGCCCCTTCCATGGCTGGGGGTGGAGCCCTCAGCAGCCAACTTTTCGGTGCTCGGACGGCTGGGCCGGGTCACCGGTGCGCAGGTGGAAACCGTGCACCAGTACCAGGACACCCTGACCGCACTCGCCCTCGTCGCTGCCGGCGAGGGTGTCGCCATCGTACCCACCCTCGCCCTGACCGGCGTCGTCCAGGGCGGGGTGGAAGTCCTGGACGTTCCCGGGCTGGGTACGAGGCGCATCGTCCTGCGGCGGTTCGACGGACGACGGCGGCGCACCAGCATGCCCGTGGACACAGTCTCGCGCCTCCTGCGGGAGTCCGCGGCCGCGTTCGACACGAGGTCTGCGTCCTGACCAGCCCTACCGGTGGCCGGTCAGCCGGGAAGTGGAAGCCCCGCCGCGGTCAGAGGCTGGTGTAGCCGCCATCCACCAGGTAGTAGCCGCCGGTGGAGAACGAGGCCTCGTCCGAGAGCAGGAAGCACACCATGTGGGCGACTTCCTCTGCCGTGCCCAGACGGCCCAGTGGGTGCTTGCTGATCAGACCGTTCCTGGCCTCTTCGGTCAAGTGTTTTTGCAATAGTGGGGTGTCGATGTAGCCCGGGCCCACTGAGTTGATGCGCAGGCCCTGGGCCCCGTACTCGGCGGCCGCGTTCTTGGTCAGCCCCACCACACCATGTTTCGCGGCGGTGTACGCACTGCTCTGCGGAGCGGCTACGGCGCCGTGAATTGAGGCCATGTTGACGATCGCGCTCTCCCGCGCTCCGGCGTCGAGCATGGCGGGGATCTGGTAGCGCATGCCGTACAGGACACCATTGAGGTTGATGCCGATGACCTTGTCCCAGTCATCCAAATCGAGTTCCCCCGCGGGTGAGGGCTTGCCCCCGATGCCTGCGTTGTTCACGGCATAGTTGAGTTTTCCGTAGGTTTCCACGGCGAACTGCACAGCCTTTTCGTTGTCCTCCTTGACCGCGGTGTTGCCCTGGACGGCGGCAGCGGTCCCGCCGGCCTGGCCTATCTCCTTGGCCACACGCTCGGCGGCCGCCAGATCGAGGTCCAGGACCACCACCTTGGCGCCCTTGGCCGCCAATTCCTTCGAAGTGGCTTCGCCGATCCCCGAGCCGCCACCCGTGACCAGTGCAACTTTGTCCGTGAACTGCGCCATGCCCATATCCTCGATTCTGAGCCCGCCGGTTCCTGTCGGGCTCGCTAATGTCTGCCAACGGGCCGCGTGCAGGGTGCCTGCGCGGTCGGTAACACCATACCCGCGGGTGGTCGTTTCCTAACGGGGAACCTGCGCGCCGGTTCACCCCTGCGAATGCGTCCTGAGGCCGGTGCTCGACTGCGCCTGGTAGCCCAGGTTTCGGGACACCGCCCGGGCCGCAGCCCGCACCGCCGGGGCCAGGACGTTCGGGGGAGTGGACCCATCCGGCACCACGATGGACAACGACGCCGCCACAGCGCCCTGCGCGTCGAGGATGGGGGACGCCACGGAAACCGTCATGGATGGTTGGGTGCGGCGGATCATTGCGATGCCCGTGCGGCGGACGTCGGACAAGGTCCGCCGCAGTTGCCCCTCGGGCATCTCGGCCACCCCCGGTTCCTTCTCCGGCGGTTTGGCCAGGATGGTTTCCTGGAACTGCTGGTCCGCGCCGGCCAGCAGCACCAGCCCGACGGCGGTGGACCGCAACGGTGCCCGCCCGCCCACCCGGTAGGCCACTTCGGTGGCGTCCTTGGAGGATAACCGCTCGATCAGCACCGCTTCCTCGTTGTCCCGCACCGCCAGCAGGACGTGGTGCCGGGTGACTTCGAACAGGTCCTCGAGGTACGGGAGCGCTATCTCGCGGACCCCGTGCCCGCGCGGTGACAGGGACGCCACCTCCCAGAGCCGGACGCCCACCACGTAGCGGCCGTCGTCCAGGCGTTCCAGCGCACCCCACGCCACCAGCCGGGCAATCAGCCGCAGGGCCGTGGGGGCGGGCATGTCCGCGTACCGCGCCAGTTCGGACAGGGTCAGTGCCCGGCGCCGGTCCGAAAAAACGGCGAGCAGGCTCAGCGCCCGGTCGATGACGGGTTCGCCCTGTTTGGGCCGCTTTCCGCGCGCAGGCGGGGTGTCCGTTTCCGGAGTGGCAGTCATGGCAGTGGTTCCTAGCGCCGTTGGCAGTTCCTGAGGCCCACGGGGAAGGCAGTGAGCTGAACCACAATACTATTCCAACCATTGAAAGAGCTGTGTGGAGGATTAAGGGATGGAAAGGAAACTGGAACTCCCAGCAACCGCCTCCGGGAGTCCTGCCGCATGACCGCCCCCACCCGGCTTCGGGCCGAACACCTGCCTGAAGCCATGGGCTTCACCGTTACCGAACCCCGGCTCAGCTGGACGCCGCCCGCCGGCAGCACCACCCAGACGGCGTACCGGATCACCGCCAGCAACGGCTGGGACACAGGCAGGCAGGAATCGGCGGCGTGCACCACCCCGTATGCCGGCCCCGCGCTGGAATCCCGCAGCCGCTTCGAATGGCGCGTCCGCACCTGGAACACGGATGACGCCGGCAACGAAACACCAACCGGCTGGTCCCGGCCCATGACGATTGAACTGGGCCTCCTGCACACCTCGGACTGGACGGCGCAGTGGATCGGCGCCGACGAACCGCAGATCCCGGCACCGGGGGAGCGCCCAGGCTACGCCTTCACCAAAACCTTTTTGCTCGACTCCGCTCCGGCCACGGCCCGCGCCTATGCCACCGCGCACGGCATCTACGAACTCTTCATCAACGGCCGCCGCGTGGGCGACCAGCAGCTCACCCCAGGCTCCACCAGCTACAACACCACCCTCCAGGTCCAGGCTTATGACATCACCGGTCTGTTGCGGACGGGCAGCAATACCGTCCGCGCTGTCCTTACCGACGGCTGGTACCGCGGCACCTTTGGGTACACGCGCGACGCCGACATGTACGGCACGCGAACGGCTTTCCTTGCGCAGCTCGAGGTGGAGTCAGGGACCGGCACACAGGTCATCGGCACCGACGGCTCGTGGCTGGTGTCCGCCACGGAGATCACCGTCGCCGACCTCATGGCGGGCCAGCGGGTTGACTTCCGGATGGCCGACGGCGGCAGGGCGGCCGGGCGGCGGGACGCACCTGCGCTGCGTGCCGCCGTCGTCCGTCCCGGCAGCCACGAAGCCCTCACCGGGCCCATCGGTCCTCCCGCCCGGGTGACGCAGGAATTGGCCCCCGCATCCATCACGCGGCTCCCCAACGGCCACCAGGTGGTGGACTTCGGCCAGAACTTCCACGGCTGGGTCCGGCTCGGCAGGCTGGGAGCCCCCGGCGACACCGTCACCCTGGAATACGGCGAATCCCTCGGCCAGGGCGCAGACGTCACCCGGGACCACCTCCGCCCGCATGACTTCCGCCGCCCCGGCGGATTCCTGGACGCCGGGCAGGTGGATACCGTCATCTCCTCCGGCGCCCCCGGCGAAGTCTTCGAGCCACGGCACACCACCCACGGGTTCCGGTACGTCTCGGTGCAGGGCATGCGGGAGGACCTGCAGCCAGGGGACGTCACGGGCCACCTGGTCCGGAGCGACCTCCAACGGATCGGCACCTTCAGCTGCAGCAATGAGCGGCTGAACAAGCTTCACGAAATCGTGGAATGGAGCTTCCTGGGCAACTCCTGCGAGGTCCCTACCGACTGCCCGCAGCGCGAAAAAGCTGGCTGGACGGGGGACTGGCAGGTTTTCGTGCCCACCGCCGCCTACCTGTATGACGTCACCGGGTTCTCCCGCAAATGGCTTCGGGACGTCCGCGCAGACCAGTGGGAGAACGGCGTGATCGCCAACATCTCGCCCACGCCCGGGCCCGCGATCACCTCGGCCGAATTCATGGGCTTCACCAACGGGTCCGCCGGCTGGGGCGACGCAGTCGTGATGGTGCCGTGGGAGCTGTACCGGGCAACCGGTGACGCCTCTGTCCTGGCCGAGAACTGGGATGCCATGAAGCGCTGGCTGGGCTTTGTCCGGACCTCCGCAGAAGCCCAGCGGCACGCCTCCCGGGCCGCCGCAAGCCCCACCCCGGCGGCGCACGAGCAGTACCTGCGGGACACCTGCTTCCACTTCGGCGAGTGGATGGAACCGGACGGGCCCGAACCGGACCTGTTCGCCGCCCGCACCGCCGACCACGGCATCGTGGCCACCGCCTATTACCGGCACACCACCCTTTTGATGGCGCGCATCGCCCGAGTGCTGGGGCACCACGGGGAGGCCGCGGAACTGGCGGGGCTGTCGCGCCGGATCCGGCAGGCCTGGGAGACGGAATACCTTGACGCATCCGGCCGCGTGACGGAGCCAAGCCAAGCCAACTGCGTCCGCGCCCTCGCCTTTGACCTCGTGCGCCGGCAGCACCGCGGCACGGTCACTGCCCAGCTCACCTCGCTCATCCGGGACGCCGGCGCGCACCTGGGCACGGGCTTCCTGGCCACCCCCTACCTGCTGCCCGTCCTGGCTGACAACGGTGCGCTGGGGCTGGCCTACGAACTGCTGATGCAGGACACCGGACCATCTTGGCTGGCCATGGTGGACCGCGGCGCCACCACTGTTTGGGAACTGTGGAATGGCATCGACGCCGACGGCAACCCGCACCAGTCACTCAACCACTACACCAAGGGCGCCGTGGTGTCCTTCCTGCACCGATACACGGCTGGGCTGCGCCAGTCACCAGGCAGTACCGGCTGGGAGCGGATCATCATCGAGCCGCGCCCCGGCGCCAGCCTCACCTCCGCGGCCACGTCTCACCTTGGCCCGCACGGACTGATCGAGGTGG
The DNA here is from genome assembly GCF_052046035.1 of Paenarthrobacter sp. 22069. Classification (NCBI taxonomy): domain Bacteria; kingdom Bacillati; phylum Actinomycetota; class Actinomycetes; order Micrococcales; family Micrococcaceae; genus Paenarthrobacter; species Paenarthrobacter sp. 22069. The sequence goes on from NZ_JBQEQF010000025.1 coordinate 6,330, forward strand.
CCTGGACGCTGGAGGAGCGTGCCGCGGCGCACCCCGCCGGGGTGAACAACGAAAAGGACGACGGCGTGCTGACGCTCACTGCCACGATCCCGGCCGGCACCACGGCGGAGGTGCTGCTGCCCGGCGGACCGGCCGCCGTCGTCGGCCCCGGCACCCATACTTTCGTTGCCGCCGCCGGCGGGGACGGCACCCAACTTGAGCTGATGAGGAGCACACTATGACAGTGGAAGAAACCACCGGAGTCCTTGACCCTGCCCCCGAAGTGTCCCGCCCGGGAGGCCAGGACATCCCGCCGTTCCCGGTCTTCGACGCCCCAGGGACGCCGGAGCACGTCTCCGATATCTCAGCCCTGCACCGGGAAGTCACCTACGCCAGGGCCATCGGTTTCCGGCCCCTGAAAATGGACATCTGGCTTCCGCGCACGGCTTCCGGGCCCGTTCCGCTGGTGCTCTGGGTACACGGCGGAGCGTTCCAGCTGGGCGACCGGCGGGAACTGCCGCCCACCTTCGCGCCCGGCTCGGTCTTCCGGCTGCTCAACGAGGCCGGCATTGCCTGCGCCACCGCCGACTACCGGCACTCCCTCGAAGCCCCGTTCCCCGCCCAGCTCCACGACCTCAAGGCCGCGGTCAGGTACCTGCGGGAATTTGCCACCGTCCTCAACGTCGACCCGGAACGGTTCGGCGCCTGGGGCGAATCCGCCGGCGGCCATCTCGTGGCGCTGCTTGGACTCACCGGCAACCGCGGCGACCTCGAGGGCGGCCTCGGCGCACAGGGGCACTCCAGCGGTGTCAGCGCCGTCGTCGACTTCTATGGCGTGTCTTCACTTGCCGAGCTGCCGCCGATGGCAACGCCGGACGGGCTGTTCCCGCCCGCGCTGACCGCCGCCGTGCCACCGGGAATGTCCCTGCAGCCGGAATACATGCTGGTGGGTGGATCGGACGATCCGGAACTGCTCGCCGCGGCCAGCCCGGTCAGCTACGTGACCGCGGGCGCCGCTCCGTTCCTGCTGGTCCACGGCGACGCCGACGGACTGGTCCCGCATGCCCAGACGGATGCGCTTGCGGCAGCGCTTACCGATGCCGGGGTGGAACACCAGGTGCTGACCATCGAGGGTGGGGACCACTGCTTTTTCGGCGCCGAAGACCAGCTGGACAGCATTCTGGCCGCCGCCGTCGACTACTTTTCCAGGAAGCTTGGTACACCATGACACCCACCAAACCTGCCGCCTCCGCGCCGGCGGCCGGCCCGCAGACCGACGGCCAAGCGCCCGACGCAGGATTCGCGGAGTACCTGGCAAGCCCGGAAGGGCCGCAGTTCCTGAACCCGGACGCGGCCCGGTCGCCTGGTCCGGAGGTGCCGGTCCGCACTGTTAGCGCGGAGGGCCGGCACGGCCCGGTGGGCGTCCGGATCTACGGTGAACCTGCCCGTCCGGACAGCCCCGCACTGGTGTGGCTGCACGGCGGCGGCTTCGTCAGCGGCAGTGTAGACAGCCCCGAATCGGACTACCTGGCACGGTTCCTCGCGGACCGCGGGACGCCGGTGCTCTCCGTCGACTACCGCCTGGCGCGAAATGGCGTCTCCTTCCCCATCCCGCACGACGACGCCCTGGCCGGCTGGTTCTGGGCCCGGAACAACGCCGAAACGCTGGGCCTTGATCCGGCCCTGCTCTGCCTGGGCGGGGCCGGCGCCGGCGGCAACCTCGCCGTGGGCGCCACGCTCTACCTGATCGATGCGGGTAAACCGCTGCCCGCGAAACTCCTGCTGGCCTATCCGTTCCTGGACGCCGAACTCCCGCCGCCCGCCGGCGGACTGGACGATGAGGTCATGGCGCGTTTGCCGCGCCACCTGCGCTTCACGCTGGAGGACTGCATCCGGACGGCGGAAAACTACGCGGGTGGGCCGGTCAGCATGGCACCGTCCTACGCCATGCCGGGCTACGCGGACCCTGCCGGACTTCCGCCTACCGCCTTGCTTGCCTGCGAGTACGACGACGCCCGCGGCTCAACCGAGCAGTTTGCCACGGCGTTGGAGCGGGTCGGGGTTCCGGTCTCCTACTTCCTGGCCGAGGGCGCCGTGCACGGCCACCTCAACCACACGGCCGGGCTTCCGGAGGGGCAGGCGGCACTGGATTTCCTGGCGCGGGAGCTGGCGGGGGTGCGGCGGGCGTAATTACAGTTGAGTCCGCAGGCGCTGCTTGCCTACCCAGGGTTGGTGCTGCCTTCGACCACCGAAGCATGGCTGCTGGACCAGATGTCGCCCATTTCCTCTGTGGACTGCTCCACGATCCTGCTCATCGCGGCGTGGGCGGCACTGGCGTCACGGTGCTGGATTGCGCTGGCCACATCCACATGCATCTGCAGTGCTTCATGGTCCGGAAGATGGGGCATCAGGCCGTGCTGGGTCCGGCCCGCCAGCACTTCCGCCACGAGTTTATGCAGCTGCGAAAACATCAGGTTGCCGGAGGCATCGAGGACCGCTGCATGGAACTCGATATCGAGTCGCAGGAAGTCTTCCTGGTCTCCCCGCTGCCCCGCGGCCCACAGCCGGGCGGCCATGGAAACAAGGTCGCTGGCCTGGTCAAGTGAGGCCCGTTCGGCGGCCAGCCGGGCGGCCTGCGGCTCAATGGCGCCGCGAAGTTCGTTCAGGGCCTGCAGCTGCTCCAGCCGCTTGGCCGAGGCCAGGCGCCACCGGATCACCTGGGGGTCGTAGAGGTTCCAGCTGGCCTCCGGCTGCACCACCGTCCCGAGGCGTCGCCGGGACTCGAGCATACCCATGGAGGACAGGACGCGGGTGGCTTCCCTGATGACGGAGCGCGAAACCTTGTGCTGCGCCTCCAGCTCGTCCAGCCGGAGGATGGAGTTTGGTGCCAGTGTCCCCTCGGCAATGGCGAGCCCCAGGTTCTCGACCAGCGATGAATGCAGGTCAGGGGACAACGCCGCCTTTGGGATGGTCATGAATAAATCATATGGGGGCCCGCAAGGTCTTGTATATGTCTGTCTTATTTGTCTATGCTCGCTGAACACAGCAGACGTAACGAGGCGTTTGTAACCGGCCCGCCGAGTTGCGGGCCACGATGGCAAGGGAGTCGTAATGAAGCGGCGTTCAATTGTGAAGTACGCAGCCGTGGCCGCTGCGATGTCGCTGGGGCTGACCGCCTGCGGCGGCGGCGGAGGCGGCAGTGACCAGGCGAAACAGTCCGGAACAGTCCGGGTCACGCTTGCCAACCATGTCTGGACCGAAGGCATCAAAGCCGCGATTCCGGAGTTCGAGAAGTCCAGCGGGCTCAAGGTCGAACTGACCCAGCTGGGCGAAGACCAACTTTCGGACCAGTACAACGTCAAGCTCAACGCAGGCAGCGACGAAATCGACGTCATGATGTACCGCCCGCTGCAGGAGGGCAAAGCCTTCGCCAAGAACGGCTACCTGGCGGACCTGACCAGCAAGGTATCCTCCGACTCCAACTGGGACTGGAAGGACTACCAGGAAGGCCCGGTCAAGGCCACCACTGCTGACGGCAAGGTGGTTGGCGTGCCGATCATCACCGAACGCGAGGTCCTCTATTACCGCAAGGACCTGCTGCAGGCCGCGGGGCTCCAGGTCCCCAAGACCATGGAGGAGCTTGAAGCCGCAGCCAAGGCCATCAAGGCTTCTTCGCCTGACACCGCAGGTTTCGTAGCCCGCACCGGCAAGTCAACTGCCGTCACGCAGTTTTCCAGCTTCCTGTACAGCTTCGGCGGTGACTTCATCGACTCCAGCGGGAAGGCTTCCGTCAACACCGATGCCGCGAAGAAGGCCTACGCCTACTACGGCGGCCTGATCCGCAACTACGGCCCGGCCAACGTCAGCACCGACATGAGCTGGCCGGAGGCAATGGCCATCTTCACCCAGGGCGGTGCCGCCTTCTACACCGAGGCTGACTCCCTCTACAAGAACGCCACCGACCCCGCCAAATCCAAGGTCGCGGACAAGGTAGGTTTTGCCCCGCTGCCCGCGGGCCCCGCCGGAAGCAAGCCGTACAACATCCCTTCCTGGGCCCTTGGCGTCAACCAAAACTCCAGCAACCAGGACAACGCCTGGAAGTTCATCCAGTGGGCCACCAGCAAGGAACGCACGCTGGAAGCCCAGAAGGCGGGCGTCCCCGGCCCCCGTTCCTCAGTTTGGTCCAACCCGGAAGGAACCTCCACCTACCCGAAGGACCTCGCTGACGCCATCGCCGCCAGTGCCAAGAACGGCGTCGGACATGACCGTCCGGAAGTAATCACTGTCGGCAAGGCCCGCGAAATCGTGGGCGGGCCCATTGTTGCCAGCATTACCGGCGGCGACACTGCCGCCGCAGCCAACGACGCGCAGACAGCTTTCCAGACCTTCCTGGACAGCGAAAAGAAGTAGCGCCTGCGGCGCCACTGCCGCACCAGCCCGCCGGGACGGTANCGCGGCCCCACTTCACCCCCAACTTTTTAGGTGAACCATGTCTGTATTGAACCCTCCCCGCAGCGCCGGCACCCGCAAGGCCAGCGGCCGCAAGGGCGCAGGGGGGAGCTTTTCCGCCTGGGCCAACCGGCACCGCAAATGGCTCTTCGCCGCACCGGCCATGATCTTTGTCGGCGTCCTGATCATTTTCCCCCTGGCCTGGACCTTGTACCTGAGCCTTACCGACTCCCAGGGCTCTGTCCGCGCCGCCACCGACTTCATCGGCTTCAAGAACTACCTCACCGTCCTGACGGACCTGGAGCGGTTCTGGCCGGCGGTGGGCCGCACACTGTCCTTCACCGGCCTGGCACTAGCCTTCGAGGTGGTCCTCGGCATGGGCATCGCGCTGCTCCTGTGGCGGCCCTTCCGGGGCGAAAAGTGGGTCCGGGTGGCCATCCTGCTGCCGCTGGTGGCCACGCCCGTGGCCGTCGGCATGATGTGGCGGCTAATCTTCGATCCAAACATTGGCTTCGCCAACCAGCTCCTGGGCGCCATCGGCATTCCGCCCCAGCCGTGGCTGTCCGGGCAGGACACCGCCCTGGGCACCACCATCTTCATGGACGTATGGCAGTGGACCCCCATGGTGGTGCTGATCCTGCTCGCCGGCCTGACCTCGTTGTCGGATGAGCCGGATGAAGCTGCCCGCGTGGACGGCGCAAACGCCTTCCAGCGGTTCTTCTTCATCACCCTCCCGCTGATGATGCCCACCGTTATCGTCGCCATCCTGCTGCGGGGCATCGACGCCCTGAAGACCTTCGACATCCTGTACGCCACCAAGGGCAAGGGCGGCGGTTCGTTCCACGAAGTGGAGACGCTGAACGTCTACGCGTACGGGCTGAGCTTCGACTACAACCAGTACGGGCTCTCCTCCGCCGTTTTGATCCTGTTCTTCCTGATCATCATCGGCATCATGTGGCTGCTGACCATGCGCAAGAAAGCGGTAAGCAAATGACCGTCGTGACAGATTCCACCACCACCGCTGCCAAGCGGACGCCACGGCGGCGCAAGCCGCTGGCCACCCGCGCCTACAAAGTGTTCCGGGTTGTCGCCCTGATCGTTGTGGTGCTGTTCCTGCTCGCACCGCTGTTCTGGATGCTGCTGGCGTCCCTCAAGACCAACGTGGACATCTATGACACTGCCAAGGCGGTGGTGTTCTCGCCCACGTTCGAGAACTACGCCAACGTGCTCCAGCGCAACAACTACTTCGTCTTCATCTTCAACAGCTTCTGGGTGGCCTTTGTCTCCACGGCACTGTCGATCGTCCTCGGCGTCCCCGCCGCGTACGCGATGAGCCGCTTCACCATGCACCGCTCCGCCCTCGTGGTCCTGATGGCGCGCGTTATCCCGGGCGTCTCACTCCTGGTGCCCTGGTACTACGTCTTCTCCAACCTGCGGATGGTGGGCAGCTTCGAAGTGCTGATCCTCAGCCACATGTTCGTCGCCCTGCCCCTGATCGTCTACATCATGATGAGCTACTTCGATTCACTTCCGCTGGAACTGGAGGAATCGGCCGAGGTGGACGGGCTTACGCCGATCGGCGCTTTCCGCCGGATCACGCTGCCGCTGGCCGTGGCCGGCATCGCGACCGCGGGCATCCTGTCCTTCATCTTCTCGTGGAACAACTTCATGTTTGCCCTGGTGCTCTCCGGCTCCAAGACCAAGACACTGCCGGTGGCGATCTTCGACTTCGTCTCCTACGCCAGCATCGACTGGGGCGGGCTGATGGCCGCGGCGACGGTCGTGACCATCCCCATCATGATCATTGCGCTCTTCACGCAGAAGTACATCGTCTCCGGCCTGACCGCCGGCGCCACCAAGGGTTAGGAATCACCCCGTGACCGTCATCAGCCGGATCGAAACTTTCCTCGTTGCACCCCGTTGGCTCTTCGTCCGGATCGAGACCGAAAGCGGCATCGTGGGGTGGGGCGAGGCCACCTGCGAGGGCCGCAGCGAAACCGTGCGCGCCGCCGTCGGACAGCTCTCGGAACTGCTCACCGGCCGGGACGCGCTCCGGATCGAAGACCACTGGCAGGTCATGACCAAAGGGTCCTTCTACCGGGGCGGGCCCATCCTGGCCAGCGCAGTCTCCGGCCTGGACCAGGCACTCTGGGATATAGCCGGCAAGCACTTCAACACCCCTGTGCACCAGCTCCTGGGCGGCCACGTCCGTGACCGGATCCGGATGTACGGCTGGGTGGGCGGCGACGAGCCGAACGAGGTGGCTGACCAGATCAGCGCCCAGTTGGAAGTGGGGCTCACGGCGGTCAAGATGAACGCCAGCGGGCGAATGAGCCCGGTGGCGTCGGTCGCTGAGATCGACGGCGTCATCCGCCGGGTGGCCGCCGCCCGCCAGGTCCTGGGCGACCACCGCGACGTCGCCGTCGATTTCCACGGCCGCTTCAGCCTGGCCAATGCCAGGCGCGTTGCCCCGTTGTTGGAACCATTCCGGCCCTTCTTCCTCGAAGAGCCCGTGGTCCCGGAAAACACCCACCTGCTCCGCGAGTTCACGTCCTCCACCACCACCCCGGTGTCCACGGGGGAGCGGCTCTACAGCCGGCAGGAGTTCCTGCCCGCGCTGCAGGCGGGCATCGCGGTCGCGCAACCGGACCTCTCGCATGCCGGCGGCATCACCGAGGTCCGCAAGATCGCCGCGCTGGCCGAGGTCTACGAGGTCCAGCTTGCCCCGCACTGCCCGCTCGGCCCACTGGCGCTCGCCGCCTGCCTCCAGGTGGGCTTCGCCACGCCCAACTTCCTCATCCAGGAACAAAGCATCGGTATCCACTACAACCAGGGCGCCGAAGTCCTGGACTACGTGGTGGACAAGACGCCGTTCAAGTTCGTGGACGGTCACATCGAGCGGCTCACCGGGCCCGGGCTGGGCGTCGACATCGACGAGGCCGTGGTCCGTGCCGCGGACAAACGGGGCCATGCCTGGCGCGGCCCCGTATGGCGCCACCCCGACGGATCCTTCGCAGAATGGTGAAATCTATGACATCGCAGAACACAGCTGCTACCTCCGCCGGCCTGCTCGCCGGGATCCGGCAGGCGCGCCTGGTGGGCATCGTCCGCGGGAACGACGGCGGTGCTGCCGCCAGGGCCGCGCTGGCCGCGATGGAGGAGGGCTTCCAGTACGTGGAGATCGCCCTCACCACGCCCAACGCGCTGGAGGCAATCCGCGAAGTCCGCGCGGCTGCCCCGGCCGGCTGCCTGGTGGGCGCCGGCACCGTCCTCAGCCAGGCCGACGTCGAACACGTCACCGCTGCCGGTGCCCAGTTCATCGTCACCCCCTCCCTGGCCCCGTCCATCAGTGAGGCGGCCGCGGCCGGGATCCCGGTTTTGGCCGGGGCGCTGACACCCAGCGAGGCCTATGAGGCAATGGAACGCGGCGCCACGGCCATCAAGCTCTTTCCTGCGTCGATCGGCGGCCCCGGCTACCTGAAGGCAGTCCGTGATCCCTTCCCGGACATCCCCTTCATCGCCGTCGGCGGTGTGGGCCTCAACGAAGCCGCCGGATACTGGGAAGCCGGCGCCATCGCCGTCGGACTGGGCGGTCCGCTCTTTGGCAAGGCAGCCTCCGGCGGCGACCTCACGGACATGCGGGACCGGGCCCGCAGCTTCCTGGGCCTCGCCGCTGACTTCGCTGCCCGTACCGGGACCCCTTCGTGACTGCTGAGGCAAATGCCGGGACAAACCCGGCCCCGCACCAGGTGGACCTGCTGACTTTCGGCGAGGCCATGGTCTCCCTCCGGTCCTCCGGCCCGCTGGCCTCCGGCGGAGCGCTGAACATGCAGGTGGCCGGGGCGGAATCGAATGTTGCCATCGGCGTCGCACGCCTTGGCCGCACGGCTGCCTGGGCCGGGTCGGTGGGCGCGGATCCACACGGTGAGTTCATCCTGAAACAGCTTCGGGGGGAGGGCGTCCAGCTGCATCACAGCGTCCACCCGGAGCGGAGCACCGGGGTGATGTTCCTGGAGCAGCGCACCGCAGACCTCAGCCGTGCCTTTTACTACCGCGCCGGATCCGCTGGGTCCACCATCTCGCGCAACCACGTGGCGGCCGCGCTGGACTGCGGTGCCCGCATCCTGCACCTGACCGGCATCACCGCAGCGCTCGGTCCGGAAGCCCGGGAGGCCGTGGCATATGCCGCGGAGCGGGCCGCCGGTGAGGGCGTGGTGGTCAGCCTCGACGTGAACTACCGCAGCAAGCTTTGGTCGCGGGACCAGGCGCGGGCCGTGCTTGGCCCCCTGGCGCGGCACGCCACCATCGTCATCGCGTCCGACGACGAGCTCGACCTGATTGCCCCGGTGCAGGATGAGAGGGCGGCGGCAGGGATCGTTGCGAACGAAGCTTCCGCCGCCGCCCGGTTGCTGGACGCCGGAGTCAGGGAAGTGGTGGTGAAGCGCGGCGCAGCAGGGGCGGCGGTGTATACCGCCGAAGGGCACCTGGAAGCGCCCGCCCTCGCCGTGACCTGCGTGGACACTGTGGGAGCCGGGGACGCCTTTACCGCCGGCTACCTTTCGGCCCTGCTCGACGGCGTCGATCCCACCGGCCGCCTGCACCGCGGCATCCTGGCCGGCGCCTTCGCCGTCAGCACGCGCGGTGACTGGGAAGGACTGCCCCGCGCCGACGAACTTGCCCTGCTTGATGCCGCCCGGGGCAGCACCGTGCGCTGATTCCTGCTCTCCATATTCCAGACCATAAGAAATCCCGACCCGAAAGCCAGCCATGAAGATCATTGCCGCCGATGTGTTTGTGACCAGTCCGTCCCGCAACTTTGTGACCCTCCGGATCACGACAGAGGACGGTGTGACCGGTATTGGTGATGCCACGTTGAACGGGCGGGAGTTGGCTGTTGCGGCGTATTTGAAGGAGCACGTGGCACAGCTGCTGATCGGGAAGGACCCTCACCGGATCGAGGATACGTGGCAGTTCCTGTATCGGTCCTCGTATTGGCGGCGGGGGCCGGTGACGATGGCGGCGATCGCTGCGGTGGATATGGCTCTGTGGGATATCAAGGGCAAGCTGGCGGGGATGCCGGTGTACCAGCTGCTCGGCGGGGCGTCCCGGAACGGTTTGCGGGCGTACGGGCACGCGTCGGGGTCGGATATTGAGGCGTTGTTCGATTCGGTCCGTGAGCATTTGGAGCTGGGGTATAAGTCGATCCGCATCCAGACCGCGGTCCCGGGGATCAAGGCCGTGTACGGTGTGGCGGCGCAGGCCCAGGCCTCGGGGGAGCGGTACGACTACGAACCGGCCGGGCGGGGTGCGTTCCCGGTGGAGGAGGACTGGGATACCCGGGCGTATTTGCGGCACCTGCCGGGGGTGTTTGAGGCGGTGCGGAATGAGTTCGGTCCGGAGATCCCGTTGCTGCATGACGGGCACCACCGGATGACGCCGATCCAGGCCGCGAAGCTGGGCAAGGCGCTGGAGCCGTATGACCTGTTCTGGCTCGAGGACTGCACGCCGGCGGAGAACCAGGAAGGCCTGCGCCTGGTCCGGCAGCACACCACGACGCCGTTGGCCATCGGGGAGATCTTCAATACGGTGTTCGATTTCCAGACGCTGATCAAGGAGCAGTTGATTGATTATGTCCGGGCGGCGTCGACGCACTTCGGTGGGATTTCGCCGTTGAAGAAGGTGATGGATTTCGCCGCGCAGTACCAGATCAAGTCCGGCTTCCACGGCCCCACCGACATTTCCCCGGTCGGGTTCGCGGCGCAGCTGCACGTGGGCCTGGCGATCCACAACTACGGGATCCAGGAATACATGCAGCACTCGGACAAGACCAACGAGGTCTTCGAGCAGTCCATGACCTTCGTGGACGGCTACCTGCACCCCGGCGACAACCCCGGCATCGGCGTCGAATTCAACGAAGAAGCCGCCGTAGCCTACCCCTACCAGCAGGCCTACCTGCCCTACAACCGCCTCGTCGACGGCACCGTGCATGACTGGTGAGCGTGGCCACGACTGGTAACAGGCCACGACCGGCAGGCGCCTCACGTTGACCCCTCGGCCACCCGGTGTGAGGATGGCGCAATGAACCAGGTCTCGGCCTTCTACACCGGCCCCGGCGGACTTGTGGGTGCCATCGGTTCTGCCTTGGACGCGGCCGGGGTGGACCGTACCACGCTGCGGCCGGCCGATCTCGCTGCTGTTGACGAGTTCCACATCAGGGGCCGCAGGGCGACTTTGGAAATCATCGAGGCACTCGCCCTCACTGCCGATTCCCACGTGCTTGACCTCGGCAGCGGACTGGGAGGTCCCGCGCGGACGCTGGCCGAGGTGACCGGGTGCACGGTCACAGGGGTCGACCTCACTCCGGAGTTCTGCGAGGTCGCGACGGCGCTCTCGGAGTGGACAGGATTGTCCGGCCGGACCCGGTTCCAGGTTGGAGACGCCACTGCCACCGGCCTTCCGGACGAATGTGTGGATGCCGCGTTGACCGTGCACGTGGCGATGAACATTTCCGACAAGCACGGGCTGTATGCGGAAGCCTTCCGTGTCCTTCGGCCGGGCGGCAGGTTCGTGGTTTACGACGTCCTGCAGGGTGAAGGCGGCGTCGTGCACTACCCGGTGCCGTGGGCCGCTGACCCCTCGACAAGCTTTCCCGCGACCCTCGAAGAGATGCGCGAGCTCCTTCCGTCGGCAGGTTTCGATGTCGTCTCTGAAGTCGACTCGTCGGACGAGAGCCTCGTCTGGTTCCAGAAGATGCTCGCCCGGATTGGACGTGAGGGGCCACCGCCGGTGACCTTTGCTACGTTCCTGGGCGACAATTACGCGCGGATGACTGCCAACCAGGTGGCGAACCTTGCCGAGCGGCGCATCCGGACAGTTATGTTTGTGTGCTCAAAGCCGTCCTGATTGTGCATTGTTTATTCTCAGCTTGTCGCGTCGCTGGCGGGTTCTTCCCGCATTGCCCGCAGGCTCCGGGGCCCGGGGGACGGTCGCCGCGGCTCACGGTCTCCCGCTGTGCCGCCTCTGCCTAACCACAGCGTCACCCGCGATCCTGTGGGCACCTTCGCCCCCGATTCCGGACTCTGGTCGGTGACGACGCCGCTGGGCCAACCGGGCGCTTCGAGGGGCACGCCGTCCGGATCGGGCCCGACCGCAACGAGTTTACTGTCCATCAGGACGGCCCGCGCTGATTCGAGGGACAAACCAACGACATTCGGTACGGTGACGTTTGACTGCCTTCGCTTTCGTCCAGCGGCCTGGGCGGCCAACTCGGAGGCTGCGGCCTCCACCGAGCGAGCTGTCTGCGCGTCAGGAATGGGCAGGACGTCTCCGGTCGGAACGACCTCATCAAAATCCCGCCAGCGTTCCCACGCCGATTGCCGGGCAATCCCCAACCGGGCGGCAATTTCCGCCCAGGACGAGCCGCGGCGACGTGCCGCATGAACGGCCGCGAGTTCCGCTTGATCCAGCAGGTACCGCAACTGCCGGACATCGCTGAGCGCACCCAAAGCCTCTGAAGTGCCAGGCGGCACGTCGTTGGCGTCACCAAACCACGAGCGCAGGCGCTCCCACGCTGTCAGGCCTTCACCCCATGGATCCCGTTGCGCAGCCATGGTGTCAGGATATCCTGACAGTGCAGGCGTGTCGATGGGCCTTAGCATGCGCTCATGCGCCAAACATTGCGGCGAAAACCCGCCATTCAACGGTGGGTTACATACTCAGGCTGAGAAATAGGTTCGCGGGAGCAAGAAGCGTTGCCAGACGCCTACTCCGCCGCGCCCCACAGCGCCTTGCGGAGCAGCCGCTTCAACTCCTGCGACTCTTCCCCGGACAGTACGGCCAACTGGTTCAGCTCCGCTGCGTCCATGGCAGCGCGGGCCTTCGCGTGCATCTTCCGCCCCTCGGCAGTGGAGACGATGATCTTGGCGCGCCGGTCCTGCTTGCCCTGCGCCCGTTCCACCAGGCCGCGGCGTTCCAGATCGTCCACGAGGGTGACCACCTGGCTGGGGTCCAAGCTGAGGAAGTCCGCCAGTTCCCGCTGCGTGGGCTCAAGCCCGCTGCACGCCAGCGTCAGGATGGAGAAGGACCGCTCGCGCAGCCCGAAGTCGGCCAATGCCTTGTTGTTCAGCACGGAACCGGCTGCGTGCAGCTTGGCGAGCAGCAGGCCCACGTCGCTGCCGATCCTGGCTGCCGCAAGGCGGGGGGTCTGAACTTTGGTGCCCAAGGTGGCCATCACAACTCCGGTGTAAAAAACAATCGTTGACTTTTTCAATGATCCGTAATTTCATTGATTCCAACAAGGATCTCACACCGCAGTGGGACCACCCCAACGGCTTCGGCCGGCGCATGCGAAGGAGCAGGCCATGAGCTTGAACGGCAAGGTTGCAATCGTCACCGGCAGCGGGCAGGGCCTCGGCCTCGCCTACGCGAGGGAACTGGCCCGCCAGGGTGCCGCCGTCGTCATCAACGATGTCAATGCTGACACCGCCGCGCAGGCCGTGGCGCAGATCGAGGCGGACGGCGGCCGCGCCACCGCCGTGGTGGTTCCGGTGGGAACCACCGACGCCGCCAAGGCCCTGGTGGCCGGAGCGGTGGACACGTTCGGGCGGCTGGACATCCTGGTCACCAACGCCGGGATCCTCCGCGACAAGTCCCTGCTGAAGATGACCGACGAGGACTTCGACCTGGTCATCAACGTCCACCTCAAGGGCACCTTCACCTGCGTCCGCGAGGCCTACGCCTACTTCAAGGAACACAACGTCCGGGGCCGCATCATCACCATCGGCTCGCCCACGGGCCAGCGCGGCAACTTCGGCCAGACCAACTACGCCGCCGCCAAGGCCGGCATCGTGGGCATGGTCCGGACCTGGGCGCTGGAAATGAAGAAGGCCGGCGTGACGGTCAACAGCGTCATCCCGGTGGCCGCCACCGCCATGACCAAGACCGTGCCGTACTTCCAGAAGGCCGTGGAGGCGGACGAGCGCGGCGAGGCGATGCCGTCCTTCTTCCGCCACGACCTGGGCTTTGGAACGGCCGACGACGTCTCCGGGCTGGTTGCCTTCCTCGCCTCCGACGAGGCGGCCAACATCACCGGCCAGGCCATCGGCGCCGGCGGTGACCGGCTTCAGGTCTGGACCCACCCGGAAGCGGCCACCACCGAGTACCGCGAGGGCGGCTGGAGCTTTGAGGCACTGAAGGAAAACGCCGGCCAGCTGTTCACCGCCGACACACTCCAAAGCTACGGCGAGGAATTCCTGCCCCTGCCGGAGGACCTGAAGCCTGCACAGCCCGCCGAGGCCCGCTGATCATGGCTGACCGTTACGAACTGGGGATCGACCCCAGCAAGCTCGATGCCATCGACATGCACGTCCACCTCGAGGTGGACAGCTGCGGCCACGGCTCCCTGCCGGAAGAACTGACCGAAGCCTCGGCCAAGTACTTCAAGGCCGAGGACCGCACCCCGTCCCTGGACCGCATCGCCGAGGTGTACCGCGAACTGAACATGGCCGCCGTCGTCTTCACCGTGGACGCCCGCACCCAGCTCAAGCACGAGCCCAACAGCATCCCGGAACTCATCGCCGGTGCCGCCCGGAACAATGACGTCCTGATCCCGTTCGGCAGCGTGGACCCGCGAACCGGCGAGGACGCCATCGCCGGAGCCAAGCACCAGGCCATCGAACTCGGCGCCCGCGGCTTCAAGTTCCACCCCTCCCTGCAGGGCTTCGACCCCTCCAGCGAGCGCTTCTACCCGCTATGGGAGACCCTCCAGGAACTGGGCCTGCCTGCCGTCTTCCACACCGGCCAAAACGGCATGGGTGCAGGCCTTCCCGGCGGCTACGGCATCAAGCTCGCCTACTCCAACCCCCTGCTGCTGGACGCAGTGGCCGCAGACTTCCCCGGCCTGCAGATCATCATGGCCCACCCGTCCGTGCCCTGGCAGGACGAGGCCAACTCCATCGCCACCCACAAGGCCAACGTCTTCATCGACCTCTCCGGCTGGTCGCCCAAGTACTTCCCGGAATCGCTGGTGAAGGCCTCCAACTCCTACCTCCAGGACAAGGTGCTGTTCGGCACCGACTTCCCGCTGATCACCCCGCAAAAGTGGCTCGGCGCCTTCGCGGACCTTCCCCTGAAGGACGGGGTCCGGCCCAAGATCCTCAAGGACAATGCGGTCCGCCTCCTCGGGCTGGGGGCCTGAGATGGGCACGTTGACGACGGCGGAGGCCGGCCTGGGTGCCCGGCTCTACGAAGCAGCTGATTGGTACGACGCCGAGTCCCTCCTCACGCACGAAGAGCGCCAGGTCCTGTCCCGGCTGCGGTCCTTCCTCGATTCTGAAGCCAGGCCCCTCCTGGCCGAGTACTGGGAACGCGGTGAGTTTCCGGAGCAGCTCGCACGGCCGCTGATCGACCTGGACCTGATGGAACCAGCCGAACTCAGTGGCGCCGCAGGTGCAGAACGCAGCCCGGCCCGCGGCATTTACCAGGGCTTCCGGATCTTCGAGCTTGCCCGCACGGACGCGTCCCTGGCCACCTGGTACACCGCCCAGGCGGGCCTGTTCCGGACGGCCATCCGCGTGGGTGCCTCGGCGGAACAGCAGGCCGAATGGATGCCCAAGGTCATCGACTTCTCGCTCAAGGGCGTGTTCTCGCTGACCGAACCCGAGTCCGGATCGGACATCGCCGGGGGACTCTCCACCACTGCCCGGCGGGAGCCTGATGGCAGCTGGGTCCTGGACGGGGCCAAACGCTGGATCGGCGGGGCAGCAACCGCGGACGTCCTAGCAGTATTCGCCCGGGACACCGCGGACGGGCAGGTCAAGGCTTTCCTCGTAGATCGCACCGCCTACGGCGTCACCCTGGAGAAGATCCAGGGCAAGACCTCGCTGCGGATGATGCAGAACGCCCACATCACCCTCACCGGTGTCCGCGTCCCCGAATCGATGCGCCTGCACAACGTGAATTCCTTCCGGGACGTCGCGGCGATGCTCAGGGCCATGCGCTCGGACGTTGCCTGGATCGCCACCGGCATCGCAGCCGGCGCGTTCGAGGCCGCCCTCGCCTACGTCAACGAGCGCCGGCAGTTCGGGCGCAGCCTCGGGTCCTTCCAGCTGGTCCAGGAAAAACTGGCCCGCATGCTGGGAAACGTCACGGCCAGCCTGTCCCTGGTGGTCCGGCTCACCGAACAGCAGGCCAAAGGCATCTACCGGGACCAGGACTCCGCCCTGGCCAAGATGCAGACCTCCCTGTTCATGCGCGACACCGTAGCCCTTGCCCGCGAAGTGGTGGGCGGCAACGGCATCACCCTCGCCACCGACGTCGCGCGTTTCCACGCTGACGCCGAAGCCGTCTACTCGTACGAAGGCACCCACGAGATCAACGCCCTCATCATCGGCCGCGCCCTCACCGGCGAAAGCGCCTTCACGCGCTAAGCCCTGCAGCACCTGCACAGCACCACAACCACACACCAACCAAGACCCGGAGGCAACGATGCCCAATCTCGTCGTCGATTTCGACACCCTGCTCACCCTGTCCGGCAAGGACCTCGGCACCACCGACTACCGCCAGATCACCCAGGAACAGATCAACCTGTTCGCCGACGCCACTGACGACCACCAGTGGATCCACACCGACCCCGAACGCGCCAAGGACGGCCCGTTCGGCGCCCCCATTGCCCACGGCTTCCTCACCCTGTCCCTGATCATCCCGTTCTGGGGCGAGCTGTTCGACGTCGACGGCGTCACCACCAAGGTCAACTACGGCCTGGACAAGGTCCGCTTCACCTCACCGGTCACCGTGGGCTCCAAGGTCCGCATGCAGGCCACCATCGCCGAGGTGACCGAGGTCAAGGGCGGCGCCCAGATCAAGGTCAACGCCACCATCGAAATCGAAGGCCAGGAACGCCCGGCCGTCGTTGCCGAATTCCTGGCCCGCTTCTACAAGTAGCCGCTTCTACAAGTAAGCCGCTTCCACCAGTAACAGCAGTTCCCAGCCCCAGGCGGTACGCTCCGGCGCCGCCGCCTCCGGCAACCCCAAAAACGCCTTCCCCTCACCCTTCCCTCCGTCCCATAGGAACAGCCATGTCCGGACACACCACGCTCGCACCTGCGGGCACGGCCGCCAAGCGCAAGGAAGCGCGCACGGTCATCCTGTCCAGCTATCTGGGCAGCACCATCGAGTTCTACGACTTCCTGCTGTATGCCACGGCCTCAGCAGTGGCCTTTCCCAAGGTCTTCTTCGCCGGCACGGACGAATGGGTGGGCGTCGTCGCCGCTTACGCCACGTTTGCTGCCGGATACGTGGCCAGGCCGCTGGGTGGAGTGATCTTCGGCCACTTCGGTGACAAGGTGGGCCGCAAGGGCATGCTGATCATCTCCATGGCCATGATGGGGATTGCCTCCACCCTTATCGGCGTGATTCCAGGTGCCAGCGTGATTGGACCGTGGGGCGCCGTCCTCCTGGTGCTGCTGCGGGTCTGCCAGGGCATCGCCGTCGGCGGTGAATGGGGCGGGGCCGCGCTCATGGCGCTCGAGCACGCCGACCCCAAACGGCGCGGCTTCGCGGCGTCGTTTGTCAACGCCGGTGCCCCCACCGGCGCCGTGCTGGGCACCCTGGTAATGGGCGCTTTTTCTGCCCTGCCGCAGGATGCGTTCCTGTCCTGGGGCTGGCGCGTGCCGTTCCTGCTGTCCTTCGTGCTCCTCATCGTGGGCATGTTCGTCCGCCTCCGGATCTCCGAAAGCCCCATCTTCGCCGAGGCCGTGGCCAAGGAAGAGGCCCAGGGAGCCAAGCGCAAGATCCCGCTGCTGGACGTGCTCCGCCGGCCCAAGGCACTGATCATGATCATGTTCGCCGGGGCCGCCGGCTTTGGCCTGCAGGTGGTGCTGCCCACCTTTTCGGTGACGTACGCCGTGTCCAAGGGCGCACCGCAACAGGGCGTGCTCTACGCCTTCGCCGGAGCCTCCGCCATCTCCATCGTCTTCGTCCTGCTGGGCGGGCGCCTGTCTGACCGTTTCGGCCGCCGCCCGGTGATGATCGCAGGCCTGGCCCTGTTCATCGCCTACCTCTTCCCGATGTTCGGCATGCTCGGCTCGGGCAACGTCGGCATGGTCTTCCTGGCCTTCACGGTGGCGCTCATCCTGCACTCATCCCTGTACGGCCCGCTGGCAGCCTTCGTCTCCGAACAGTTCGGCACCACCTCCCGGTACACCGGCGCCGCCGTGGGCTACCAGCTGGCCACCCTCATCGGCGCAGGCTTCACCCCGGGCATCATCGCCGGGCTCTACAAGGACTCAGGCCAGAACATCCTCCCGGTGGTGGTGTTCCTGTCCGTCATGGCCCTCGTCTCGATTGTCTTCATCGCCCTGACGCGGGAATCTAAGAACAACGACCTCACCACGGTCCGTTAGGAGAACCATGGACAACAACGGAGTTGGCTCCTGGCTGCAGCGCCGCCGCCGGAAGTCGGGTGGCAAGACGGCGCTTCTTTTCCCAGCAGGTACAGGAGCCGGCACACTCAGCTATGAGGAACTCGCCGTGCGGACGGACCGTCTGGCCAACGCGCTCCGCGACAGGGGAGTGGTGAAGGGCGAACGGGTCGCGTACCTGGGGGAGAACCACCCCTCCTTTGTGGAGACCTTCTTCGCCTGCGGCCTCCTGGGTGCCATCTTCGTGCCGCTCAACACCCGGCTCGCCCCGCCTGAGCTGCAGTTCCAGCTCCAGGATTCCGGAGCCCGGCTCCTGGTGAACGCCGCCGGCCTGGAGATGCCTGCTTCGGCCGCGGTGGAAGGGACGGCGGTGACCCACCGCCTGGTCGTAGCGGCCGACGGCGGCACGGCACCTTCCGCCGCAAAGGCACCGGCCGCCGTCGGACACTCCGCCACGGTTGAACCCTATGAGGAGGCCCTGCAGGCAGTTGCGCCTGAACACCCCGACGTCGCGGTGGGGCACGACGACGGCGCCATGATCCTTTACACCTCCGGGACTACGGGCAAGCCCAAGGGCGCGCTGCTGACCCACGGAAACATCACGTGGAACTGCATCAACACCATCGTGGACATGGACATCAACCGCCACGATGTGGCGCTGATGATCTCGCCGCTGTTCCACGTGGCGTCCCTGGATATGGGGCTGCTGCCGATGCTCCTCAAAGGTGCCACCGTGGTCCTCGAGGCCAAGTTCGACCCCGCCAGGGTCCTCGAACTCATCCAGGAACACAAGGTGACCACCCTCAACGGGGTGCCCACCACGTTCCAGCTGCTCTGCGAAGATCCGGGCTGGGCAACCGCGGACCTCAGTTCACTGGACAAACTGACGTGCGGCGGCTCCGCCATTCCACCGCGGGTCCTGAACGCCTACGAGGACCGCGGCATCGGCTTCACCAGCTGCTACGGCATGACCGAAACGGCGCCCGGCGTCACCATGCTGCCCGTGGACCGGTCACGGGAAAAGGCTGGTTCGGCGGGCTTGCCGCACTTCTTCACTGACGTCCGGATAGCCGACCCCATGGGCGGCACGGTGCCCCCGGGCGAGGTGGGGGAAATCCAGATCTCCGGTCCCAACGTCATCAAGGAGTACTGGAACCGGCCGGAGGCCACCGCCGCCAGCTACGCGGACGGGCACTGGTTCCGCTCGGGCGACATGGGCTACCGGGACCAGGAAGGCTTCCTGTTCGTCTCGGACCGGCTCAAGGACATGATCATCTCCGGCGGGGAGAACATCTACCCCGCCGAGGTGGAAGCAGCCATCTCAGAGCACAGCGCCGTGGGCAGCGTGGCCGTGATCGGCGTCCCGGACGACAAGTGGGGCGAGGTCCCCCAGGCGATCGTGACCCTGCGCGAGGGCGAATCGTTGACCGCGGAGCAGCTGCGCAGCTTCCTTGACGGCAGGCTCGCACGCTACAAGATTCCAAAATCGCTGGTGGTGGTCGGGGATATGCCACGGACGGCCAGCGGCAAGATCCGGAAGATGGAGCTCCGCAAGCAGCTCTGACGTCAGTGGCAAGCAGCTGCCCGCCCCGGTTTCCGGGGCGGGCAGCTGCTTTTAAAACAACGGGCGCTGTCAGGCGGCCTTTCCAAGGGCTGCCACCTGGACTGTGACTCCGAGATCGCGGATGTTTTCCTGCATTTCCTGAGGCAGCTGGTCATCGGTCACAACGCCGTCCAGCTTCGCCAGCGGTGCCACGTTGAAACGCGACACCGTGCCGAACTTGGTGCTGTCCGCCAGCAGGAAGCACGACGACGAGGCCTCCAGCGCGGCCAGCTTCACCTCCACCTTGTCCATGACCGGCGTGGTGATGCCCCGGGACACGTTCCACGTCCCTGTACTGAGGAAACACAGATCGATATTGATGGACTTCACCACGTCCGCGGCAATCCGGCCGCAGCTCGAGGCGCTGGATGGGTCCACGGCACCACCGGTGTGGATGGTCTCGATATGGGGGTAGGCAAACAGGCTGGTGACCACGTAAAAGTCGTTGGTCACCACCGTGATGCCCTGCCGCCCGGAGAGGTAGGGGACCACCGACTGGCAGGTAGTCCCGGCGTCGAGGAAAACCACCATCCCGTCTTCCACGGATCCGGCAGCAAGCTCCGCGATGGCCTGCTTGCGTGGCAGCTCGAGCTGCGCGCGGAACTCGCGCTCCCGCGGGGGTTCCTGGCTGGTCCAGTCGGCGAGGCGAACGCCGCCCTGGACCGATATCACCTGCCCCTGGTCCTCGAGGGCCGTGATGTCCCGCCGGACGGTCATGTGGGACACGTTCATGTAGTCGGTGAGGCTGCGGATACTCAGGACGCCTTCCCGGCGCAGAAGGCGCAGGATCTCCTGGTGGCGCTGCTCGGGGATCAGGGGCCGTGCTGTTGGGCTCACAGACTTCTCTCCTTTGGCTGAAGTAGATCCAGCTTAACAAGTTTTCACAGGGTGTTCCCCTTTGTGAATCTTTGGGCTAATCTATTAAACGATGTTAAACAAATTTGAGACCCTAGAGACCATCGTCCGCACGGGCGCGCTGCTCATCGCGCGGCTTGATTCTGCCGACGAGGCCTACCGTGTGGCGGAGGCCGCCATCGACGGTGGCATCCGCGCCGTCGAAGTTCCGCTGACCGTTCCGGGCGCCGTGGGCGTTATCGGGCGCCTGGCCGATAAGTACGGCGACCAGGGGATCGTGGTTGGAGCGGGGACCGTGCTCGACGCCGAAGCTGCCTATGCCTCCATCTCCGCGGGGGCGCGGTTGCTGGTCAGCCCGCAGCTGAATCCGAAGATGATCGCCACTGCCAACCGCTACCAGGTGGTCACCGCCAGCGGGGCCTTCACGCCAACAGAAGTCCTCAACACCCTTGAAGCCGGTGCCGACATCGTCAAGCTGTTTCCGGCTGAGCTCGGCGGCCCTGCCTACGTCAAGACCATCCTGGCACCCCTTCCGCAGGCACCCGTCATGCCGTCCGGGGGCGTGGGCCCGACGAACGTTGGTGACTGGTTTGCCGCCGGAGTCACCGCCGTCGGCGTCGGCAGTTTCGTCACCAAGGCCGCCCGGGAGGACGGCGATTACGGCCGGGTTGCGAAGGCCGCCCGCACCTTCCTCGCAGCAATAGAAGACGCCCGCCGCTAAGCCGGGCACCCCCAGACCGGCACCCGTGCCGGCAGAACACAAAGGAGTGAGCTGCATGAGCCAAGCTTCAGCAGAAATCGGTACGGCCCCGGACCGGCCTGTCAAGAACGTGCGGATCAGGTGGTACCTGATCGCCCTGCTCGTCATTGGCGGCATCATCAACTACATGGACCGCAATAACCTGAGTATTGCGAACACCACCATCGCCAAGGAGTTCGGCCTCAACGCCCTGCAGATGGGCCTGCTGCTGTCCGCGTTCTCCTGGCCTTACGCCATCGCGAATCTTCCCGCCGGCTATCTGGTGGACCGGTTCGGGCCCAAGAAAATGTTTGCCTGGGCTGCCGGTCTCTGGTCGATTGTGTCCATGCTGTCCTCCATGGCCAACTCCTTCGGGTTCCTCTACGCAGCCCGCGTGGCCCTCGGCATTTCCGAATCGCCGTTCTTCACCTCCGGGCTCAAGGTTGCGGACAAGTGGTTCAACAAGACCGAACGTGCCCTTCCTGTCTCGATCGTTAACACCGGTTCACAGATTGCCAACGCGATCGCCCCGCCGCTGCTGACCTTCCTCATGCTCACCATGAGCTGGCGCGGGATGTTCCTGGTGATCGGCGCCCTGGGCATTGTCATCGCCCTGGTGTGGCTCCGCGTTTACCGCGACCCCACGCTGAAGGAGCAGTTCATCATCAAGGGCGAAGAGTTCGAGGAGCAGCTTCAGCCCAAGGAGAAGCAGGCTGGCTGGGGCGAACTCCTCACCAAGAAAAACACCTGGTTCATGGTCATTGGCGCCTTCGGCATCTTCTACACCGTCTGGGTCTACCTCACCTGGCTACCCAGCTACCTGCAGACCGCACGCGGATTCAGCCTCAGCCAGGTCGGCTGGCTGGCGGGACTGCCGTTCCTTTGCGGCATCCTCGGTGTACTCGCGGGCGGCATCTTCTCCGGCAAGGCAATTGCCCGCGGCGTGCCTGTGGTCCGCGCCCGCAAGATTCCCATCGTGGGCGGCGCGCTCCTCGCAGCGGCAGCCGTGCTGCCCGTTGCCTATGTGGAGAACACGGCCCTGGCAATCGTCCTGCTGTCCCTTGGCTACTTCGCGGCCCAGGTGCCCATCGGCGTGCTGTGGACTCTGGCCTCGGACATCGCCGAGCCCAACCAGGTGGCATCCCTCGGTGCCATTCAGAACTTCGGCGGATTCCTCGGGGCGGCAGTCGCCCCGATCGTTACCGGTCTTATCCTTGATTCGACCGGCGGCAACTACACCACGGTGTTCCTGATCGGCGGCCTGCTTCTGATCGTGGGCGCTGTGTCCTACGGATTCTTCGTCAAGGACCGCCGCACCCCCGCCACCGCCTAAGCGGACACTGGTAACCCAGGCCCGTCAGTTCAAGGAAGAACAAGCAGTTGACCAGTACCATCCCCAGAGTGTTCTTTGTGATTGGCCCGGCAGGTTCGGGAAAATCAAGCGTCAGCCGGCACCTCGCGGAGCGGTTTGGTGCGGCCCATATCGACAAGGACACCGCAACCATCCGCTTCACCGAATTGCTGCTGAAGCTCAACGGCTCGGACCCCAACGAGCGGGACAACAATGAGTTCTACCAAAACGTCATCATGCCGTTGGAGTATGCGTCCATCCTGGACCTGACCCGTGACAACCTGCGGGCCGGCAATTCGGTAGTGCTGGACGCTCCGTTCGGACGGTTCTTTCCAGACGATGACTACCTCGCCAAGGTCCAGGCCGAGCACCAGTGGCCCGAGGCCGAACTCATCGTGGTCCACGTCCGGTTGGCAGGGGAGGCTTTGCGCAGGCGCCTCATCGCCCGGGGCTACCCGCGCGATGAATGGAAGCTGGCCAACTGGGAAACGTTCTGGGCGGGCGCCCAAGGTGATTCCTGCCGGTGGAAGGAAGCGCGCCACCTGGACTTTGACAACAGCGGAGCTGCCGTTGATGTCAACGACTTCGCTGCTGCCGTGACCGCCGGGGCGGCGTAAGGCAGGGAGTCAGGCCAACAAAAGGACAGGAGTTGACGGCGGGATGCCTGCCGTCAACTCCTGTCCTTTTTGCTTCCTGGTGTCAGAGGGGACGGCGCCCGGCACTTCCTGTTTCTCCCTGGGGTCATCAATTCGCGAATCCTATAGGAAAATGCCAGCATGGTTGGATGCTTGAGGCAACTAAAAACCAGAAGTCCCCGGACGGGGCACCCGTCAACCCCGCGCTCGAAGCGGAAAGCAGGATCGCCCGCATCGCGGTGACCGTGTTCCCCATCCTGGTGGTCGTTGCCGGCATCCTCGGCTTCCTGCTCCCCGGACTCTTCAAGCCCATGGCCCCCAGCGTGCCCTACCTGCTGGGCATCATCATGTTCTGCATGGGCCTGACCCTGACCCCGCCTGACTTCGCCGCCGTGGCCAAGCGGCCCTGGGCTGTGGCCTTGGGAATCGTGGCGCACTACATCATCATGCCCGGCGCCGGCTGGCTGATCGCGGGCGCCCTCAACCTCCCGCCCGAACTGGCCGTCGGCGTGATCCTGGTGGGCTGCGCACCGTCCGGCACGGCCTCGAACGTGATGGCCTTCCTGGCCAAGGGCGACGTTGCCCTCTCCGTGGCGGTGGCCTCCGTCTCCACCCTGATCGCCCCGATCGTCACCCCGCTGCTGGTCCTGTTCCTGGCCGGTTCCTACCTGCAGATCGACGCTGCCGGCATGGTCCTGGACATCGTCAAGACCGTGCTCCTGCCGGTGGTCGCCGGCCTCCTCGCCCGCCTCTTCCTCAAGAAGCTCGTCGCCAAAGTGCTGCCCGCGCTGCCGTGGGCGTCCGCCGTCGTGATCTCCCTGATCGTGGCCATCGTGGTGGCCGGCAGCGCCAACAAGATCATCGAGGCAGGGGCCATCGTGTTCCTCGCCGTGGTGCTGCACAACGGCTTCGGCCTGGGCCTTGGCTACCTCGCCGGCAAGCTGGGCCGCCTGGACGACAAAGCCCGCCGCGCCCTCGCGTTCGAAGTGGGCATGCAGAACTCCGGCCTGGCCGCGACGCTGGCCACCGCCCACTTCACCCCGCTGGCCGCACTGCCTTCCGCTGTCTTCTCGCTCTGGCACAACATCTCCGGCGCCATCGTCGCCGCCTGGCTGGCCCGTCGCCCGCTGCAGGACAAGCAGGCCTAAGGGCACGTTTCCAGCCAGCCATCCTGGGTACAGGTTCCGGTAGGGACAGCGCCGTCGACGCTGTCCGCCGGTTCCTGTAAGGAGATGGACAGATGGCTCGGATTGACCGAATAGCTGAACCATGGGGGACACGGACGCCGTACGGCAGCGGCGCTGACTGGCCGGTCAGGGTGGACACCCACCTGGCCGAGGGGGTCGCCCCGGAGGATGTGGACCGGTGGGTCCAGACGGCGTCGCTCCTGCACTCGAACGGCGACGCCATGGACATTGCCGTCAAGGACAACAAAATCGTCGGCGTACGCGGACGGGCCGTGGACCGGGTCAACCACGGCCGCCTGGGACCGAAGGACCTGTACGGCTGGCAGGCGAATGCCTCCCCGGACCGGCTCACCAAACCCCTCATCCGCGAGGGCGGGAAGCTGGTGGAAACGGACTGGGACACTGCCATGCAGCGCATCGTGGACAAGTCCAAGGCGCTGCTCGCCGAGCAGGGCCCTAGCGCCCTTGGCTTCTACACCACGGGACAGCTCTTCTCCGAGGAGTACTACACCCTGGGCACAATGGCCCACGGCGGCATCGGCACCAACCACGTGGACGGCAACACGCGGCTGTGCACGGCGACGGCCGGCGAGGCGCTGAAGGAATCCTTCGGCTGTGATGGACAGCCCGGCTCCTACACTGACGTGGACCACGCCGATGTCATCGCCCTGTATGGGCACAACGTGGCCGAAACCCAGACCGTCCTCTGGACCCGGATGCTGGACCGGCTGGCCGGCCCCAACCCGCCCAAAATCATCTGCGTGGACCCGCGCATGACGCCCGTGGCCAGGGCCGCCACCGTGCACCTGGCGCCGCGGCCCGGCACCAACGTGGCCCTGATGAACGGCATCCTGCACGAGATCATCACCAACGGCTGGGTGGACCAGGAGTACATCCAGGCGCACACCGTGGGGTACTCCGAGCTCGAGAAAGAGGTCAAGAACTACCCGCCGGCCCTCGTGGCGGAGATCTGCGGTGTCCCGGCGGACCAGATCTCCGAGGCGGCCAGCATCATCGGCCACGCGGAGCGGCTGCTGTCCACCGTGCTGCAGGGCTTCTACCAGTCCAACCAGGCCACGGCCGCCGCCGTGCAGGTCAACAACGTCAACATCATCCGCGGCATGCTGGGCAAACCCGGCTGCGGCATCCTGCAAATGAACGGCCAGCCCACGGCCGAGAACACCCGCGAATGCGGGGCCGACGGCGACCTCGCCGCCTTCCGGAACTGGTCCAACGACGCGCACATCCAGGACCTGGCCCGGGTGTGGAACATCGACCCCATGTCCATCCCGCACTACTCCCCGCCCACGCACGTCATGCAGATGATGCGGTACGCGGAGGATGGCTCCATCCGGATGCTGTGGGTCAGCGGCACCAACCCCGCCGTCTCACTTCCCGAGCTGGCACGCATCCGCAGCATCCTGGAACAAGACCGCCTGTTCCTGGTGGTGCAGGACATTTTCCTGTCCGAGACCGCCCAGCTGGCCGACGTCGTCCTTCCCGCCGCAACCTGGGGCGAAAAGACCGGCACCTTCACGAATGTGGACCGCACCGTGCACCTCTCCGAGAAGGCCGTGGACCCGCCGGGCGAGGCCCGGCCGGACCTGGAGATCTTCATCGACTACGCCCACCGCATGGGCCTGCAGGACAAGGATGGGCAGCCGCTGATCAAGTGGCACGACCCCGAATCCGCCTTCGAGGCCTGGAAGGAATGCACCCGGGGACGGCCCTGCGACTACACCGGCATCACCTACGACAAACTGCGCGGCGGCTCCGGAATCCAGTGGCCCTGCAACGACGAGAACCCGGACGGCACGGAACGCATCTACGCTGACGGTAAGTTCTGGGCGCACCCCGAGTACTGCGAAACCTACGGCCGCGACCTCATCACCGGTGCGCCGGTGGAACCCACGGAGTACAAGGCCCTGAACCCGGAGGGCAAGGCCATCATCAAGGCCGCCGAGTACATGCCGCCGCACGAGCTGCCCAGCCAGGACTTCCCGCTTCAGCTCATCACCGGCCGCACGCTCTACCAGTTCCACACGCGCACCAAGACCGGGCGCGCGCCGGAGCTGCAGGCGGCCGCGCCTGACGTGTGGGTTGAGTTGTCAGCGGACGACGCCGGCGCGTACGGGATCGCCGAAGGTGACCTTGCCGAGGTGGAGACGCCCCGCGGTTCGGTCCGTGCCAAGGTGCGGATCAGCGGCATCCGGAACGGCGTTCTCTTCCTGCCCTTCCATTACGGCTACTGGGACACAAAGGGCGGACACCAGCCGGACGGGGCCGGGCGGGCAGCGAACGAACTGACCATCACCGACTGGGATGCGGCGTCCAAGCAGCCCATCTTCAAGACGGCGGCAGCCCGCATTACCCGCATTTCCGGTGGCGACGGGCCCTCTTCGGCGCCCACCACCACGGCGTCGGCACCCGCCGGCGTCTTCCCGGAAGACGCCAGGACCAAGGGCCTACCCACCGCCTTGGCGGACGAAGCCACCGGCACGGCAGGAGGGACACGATGAAATTCGGGCTGGTACTGGAGGAAATGCACCGCTCCGAGAACGACCTGGCACACCACCTGCTGGTCATCTCCGAGCGGCACAAAGTAGACCACGAGATCTACCACCTGGCCCGGGACCTGGCGCGCTGGTCGCAGCAGCATGTCCGGGACATCGCGGCTATCTCCAAAAACTACGGCCAGGACCTGGACCCGGAGCCCCGCGGCGAAGCAGGGCTGATGGAAACCATTAGAGAGAAGGGCAGCGAAATGGTGGGCCGGCGCCCCGAAACCGGCATGCTGCTGCTGCGCGACCTCCGCGAGCTGTACCTGAAGGCCTGCGGGGTGTCAGCCGACTGGGAGCTGCTGGCCCAGGCCGCCCAGGGGATGAAGGACAAGGACCTGCTGGGGCTGGCCGAAAAGTGTCACCCGCAGACCATCCGCCAGATGAAGTGGGCCAACGGCAAGCTCAAGGAATCTGCCACCCAGATCCTGGTCAGCTGAACGTCAGGCCCGGGATCAGCCAGCGTCCCGGGCCGCGTGCAGGTGCGCCACCAGTGCCTGCATCTGTTCCGCGGTCCAGGGCAGGGCCTGGCTCAACTCGCTGCTGTTCTCATTCCACATGGTGCGCGCGGCCGCCTTGGTGCCCTCGCTGCCATGGAACCGCGAGCCCAGCTCATCCCAGCGGCGCACCAGCTCCCGGGCCTCGGGGCTGACGGCGGGGACATCGCCGTCGACCTGCCGCAGGCCCTCCTGCACGAGGCCCGCCCACTGGGTCCGTGATTCATCCACGGCCTCTAGGCCGGAAAGTCCCGTTCGCAAGGGAGCCCCGTTTCCGTGCCCGAAGTAGTTCCATTCAGTGAAACCGCCGGCGCCACCGGTCCCATCGATGGACCAGAGTTGAGTGCATGAGCGCGGGCCGGACCGGCCCGCATCCGGCTAGGCAGGACAGAACGGCGCGGTACACATGGAGTCAACGATGACGGCACAGCGGATCCTCCGGGGCATCGAGTTCGCGCAGCCGCGGAACGCAGACCCGCTGCTGCTCGACCTCTACCTCCCGGCGGAAGTCTCCGGTTCCGCTGCGAAAGAAGATCTGCACGCCGACGGCCTGCCCGCCATCCTTCACCTCCACGGCGGTGGGTGGCGGACCGGGGCACGGTCCTCGATGGGGCCGGTCGTGGATGGCTTCGGTCTCAGCCCCATCGCGCAGTTGGTGGACGCCGGCTTCGTGGTTGCCTCGGCGGATTACCGCCTCACCACGGCCGCCACCTTCCCGGCCCAACTGGTGGATGCCAAGGCGGCTGTCCGTTGGCTGCGTGCCCGCGCGGCAGAATACGGCATCGATCCGGACCGCATCTACGCCTGGGGCGACTCCGCGGGTGGCCACCTCGCCTGCCTCCTCGGCCTGACCGCTGGGTCCACGGACTTTCCAAGGCACGACACCGAGACAAGCCAGGGCGCAGCTCAAGCCCAGGGTGCGAACCCGGCCCACCGCGGCGCAGACGACGCCGTTGCCGCGGTTGCAGCCTGGTACCCGCCAACTGACCTCGTCCGGATGGGAGCGCAGGCCCGGCCGGACGCCGTCGCCTCTGCTGACGAACCCGGTTCCCGCGAGGCCCTCCTGATCGGGGCGCAGCCGGCAGAGGCCCCCGCGAAAGCCGCGGCAGCGAGCCCCCTCGCCTATGTGCACCCGGACGCGCCGCCCTTCCTCCTCATCCACGGCACAGCGGACCGCTTCGTCCCCGTGGCCCAGTCCACCAGCCTTGCCGGGGCGCTGGAAGGCGCGGGCAACGACGTCGAACTCCTCCTCCTGGAGGACGCCGACCACATGTGGTCCACGCCCGGCGGCGGCAGTGATGCCGCCGCACAGGCCACCGCAGCAACCCTCGATTTCTTCCGCCGCCAGGCGAGCCGGCACTGATTTCCGCACCTCTTTCCGCACCCCGCCGGGACGCCAGGCGTCCGGACCAGCCCTGAAAGGCCCTTCATGCAGTTCATTGGCATCAACCACCTCGGCGGACCCTGGGCGGCAGCGGTCGCCGGTTCCCGCGTCCTCCCGCTCGCCTCCGTCACGGACTTCTGGGCAGACGCCGAGGGCTGGCAGGACAAGGCAGCCGCCATCGTCGCCGGCACTACCAGCGAAACGTCCGACGCCGGCACATGGCTGGAGCGCGGCAGCGTCACCGACGTGCCGCTGGTGCCCGGCTCCGCGCGGGTTATCTGCGTGGGGTTGAACTACAGAGCGCACGCCGCCGAGGGCAGCTACAAGGACCAAGAACTGCCGCCGTACCCCACCCTGTTTGGCCGCTGGACGGCGTCCCTGTCCGTGGGCAACGTGCCGGTGCCCGTCCCCGCCGGCGAAGCCGGGCTGGACTGGGAGGGCGAGGTGGCCGCCTACATCGGCCGCCGCGTCGAATCCGTGGACGAGGATGCTGCGGCGGAGGCCGTCTTTGGCTACTCGACCTTCAACGACATCACTTCCCGCCGAGCCCAGAAGCTCACGTCGCAGTGGACCCTGGGCAAGAACGGCGATTTCAGCGGGCCGCTCGGCCCCCTGGTGAGCCGGGACGAGGTGGGCGACCTCCGGGACGGCCTGCAGGTCCGCACCCTGGTGAACGGCGTCGAGGCCCAGAACGGCAACACCCGGGACATGATCTTCTCCGTCCCGGCCATCATCTCCCTCATCAGCGAAACCTTCACCCTGCACCCGGGAGACGTCATCGCCACCGGCACCCCGGAAGGCGTGGGCTATGCCCGCAGCCCGCAGTGGCTGCTGCAGCCCGGCGACACGGTGGAAGTGGAGATCGAGAAGCTGGGCACCCTCACAACGCCAGTCGGCGAGGTTTCGCTCCGGGGCCGTGCCTGATGGCCACCTTCCCCGACATCCCCGCAGCAGGCGTGCCGGAGGAGGCACGGGTCCTGATCGCCGGCGGTGGCCCCAGCGGCCTGTTCCTGGCCCTGGACCTCGCGGCGCGCGGAATCCCCAGCGCGGTCATCGAACCCCGCACCACGATGGACCATACCCGGCCGCGGGCCAAGACCACCAACGCCCGCACCATGACGCACCTGCGCCGGCTTGGCCTCGCGGACCTGCTCCGCGACGCGTCGCCGCTGCCCGTTGACTACGCGCAGGACGTCATCTTCTGCACCGGCCTTACCGGGCCAGCCGCGCACGAACTGCGACGGTTCCCCAACGCCTTCCAGCTGGTTCCCGGGCGCTATGGACCGCAGCCCGAATGCGGCCAGCAGGTGCCCCAGCCCGTCCTTGAGGAGGTACTCCGCTCCGTCGCCGCGGACAACCCCCTGGTCACGTTCGTGACCGGCTGGTCCGTCAGACGGGTGACCCGGGTGGACGGGGCGGATGTCGTTCCGTACGCTGTCGTGGCAGCCAATCGCGAGGGCGCCGAACGCACCATCCGCGCGGAGTACGTCATTGGTGCCGACGGCGGCTCTTCAGCCGTGCGGCGCAGCCTCGGGCTGCGGCTGGAGGGCGGCTCCGCCGCCCTGTCCAACATCAGTATCCTGTTCCGCTCGGGCTCCCTCGGACCGGCGATCGGACTCGGCCCGGCCGTCCAGTACTGGGTAGTGGGGGCGGAGACCTCGGGCATGGTTGGGCCAATGGACCTGGCCGGGACCTGGTGGGCGATCGTGCAGGGCGTGGACCCTTCCGTGCCCGTGACCGACCGGGACGCCGCCGCCATGGTCCGTGCCCTGGTGGGCAGCGAGGTGGACATCGAGGTCCTGGCCACGGACCCCTGGACCGCCCGGATGCTGCTGGCTCCCGAATACAGCCGCGGCAACGTCTTCCTCGTGGGGGACGCCGCCCATCTCAACCCGCCCTGGGGCGGCCACGGCTTCAACACCTGCATTGGTGACGCCGCAAACCTTGCCTGGAAACTCGCCGCCGCCATCAACGGCTGGGCAGGCCCGGCGCTCCTCGCCAGCTATGGGGAGGAACGCCGCCCGGTGGCCGCCCGCACCATCCGCGACGCCGCCGACAACGGTAAGGCCCTGGCGTACCACTTCGCTGACCCTCGGCTCACCGCTGCCGGACCTAACGGTGACGCCGCGCGTGCCGCCGCCCACGCGGCGCTGGCCGTCAAGCAGAGCGAGTTCGACTCCTTAGGCCTGGTGCTGGGGTATTCGTACGCGGACTCATCATTAGTGGTACCTGATGCCCTGCCGGTACCGGCCGAGGACCCCATCCACTACGTTCCTTCGGCGAACCCGGGAGCCCTGCTTCCGCATGCCTGGTTGGCGGACGGCTCGTCGCTGTACAGCCATCTGGGAACCGGCTTTACGCTGCTGGCCGACGCCGGCGCGCTGGCCGGGGTGCCCGCGGCGACTCTTTTCGAGCCGGTGCTGGCGGCCGCTGCCCGGACGGGCGTTCCGGTGACGGTCGCCGTCGTCGGACCGTCCGACGACGGAACCCACCTTTCCCAGGTGTGGGGCGCGGGCACCCTGCTGGTCCGCCCCGACCAGCATGTGGCGTGGCGGGGGAATTCCGCCGCGGCCGCGGGTGCAGCCTTGTCCGTGGCGGCCGGCTGGTCGCCCACTTCCCTCGAATCCACCAGGAGCGCCCGTGTCGACGCCGTCATTCCGTGAATACCTGTTCTCCCCCGAGCACCCCCGGGTG
The DNA here is from genome assembly GCF_052046035.1 of Paenarthrobacter sp. 22069. NCBI lineage: Bacteria > Bacillati > Actinomycetota > Actinomycetes > Micrococcales > Micrococcaceae > Paenarthrobacter > Paenarthrobacter sp. 22069. The sequence goes on from NZ_JBQEQF010000025.1 coordinate 37,679, forward strand.
GCCGGCATCCGGGGCCTGAACGCCCGCGAATACGCCGAGGCCGCGAAGAACGATTCCTTTGCGGGCCCCATGATTCAAGGCTGGCAAAAGCTGTACCCGCAGCCATTCACCGGGATCACCAGTGACGGCGTGCGCCGCGAAGGCCTGTACCCGCTCACCCCGTCACGGCCGGGGGAAGAAGCGCCGACAGCACAGATGGCGGCGGCTGCCCGCAAGCTCCTTGGCGCCGTGGACGCTGACCAGGCAAGGAAGCTGGCCTACGCCGTCGACGCACCCGAATGGCAAAGCTGGGCCAACCCGGAGTTCATGCAGCACGACACCGGGCTGCGCCTCGACGAGCTGGACCCTCCGGTCCGGGACGCCATGCTCGGGGTGATGGAGGCAAGCCTGAGCCCGCAGGGGTATGGGCTGGTGCGGAACCTGATGCGCATCAACGGCTTCCTGGGCGGCCTTGTGGAGCTGCCGCTGCTGATGAACGAATACAGCTACAACTTCGCCCTGTACGGCGAGCCATCCGAAACCGCACCGTGGGGATGGCAGCTGTTCGGCCACCACGCGGCGCTGAACTGCCTGGTGGCCGGGACGCAGCTGGTGATCTCACCGGTGTTCATGGGCGCCGAACCGGACATGATCGACGCCGGCCCGCACCAGGGCGTCAAGGTCTTCAAGGAGCGCATCGCCCTGGCGCGGGAACTGATGGGTGCCCTGCCTGCGGAGCTGCGGGCCCGCGCTGTTGTTTATCCGGAGATGGTGGACCCTGCAATGCCCGAAGGCCGCCTCCACCCCGGCGATGAACGGCACCTGGCCGGCTGCTTCCAGGACAACCGGGTGATCCCCTATGAGGGCATCCGGGTGGCTGAGATGCCTGCTGATGCACGGAGGCTGCTCGACGCCGTGGTGGACGACTTCATCGGGTACCTCCCTGACGGGCCCCGCGCTGCCCGCCGTCGGGAAATCCAGGAACACTACGGCGAATCCCACTTCAGCTGGATCGGCGGCTGGGAAGGGGACGAGGCGTTCTACTTCCGCCTGCAGAGTCCGGTGGTGGTGCTGGAACTGGACCACCACACCGGCGTGTTCCTCAGCAATGACCAGCCCGCCCCGTTCCACATGCACACCGTGGTCCGCACCCCCAACGGGAACGACTACGGCCGCGAACTGGTCCGCCAAGCCACCTCCTGACCCCATCATCCATTGCTGCCTAATTGTCGTTTTGAGGCGCCAAAACGGCAGTTACTCAGCAATCGATGGGTCCCTAACAGCAGGAAGGCCTGGATTTCCTTTCGGAAGTCCAGGCCTTCTGTGTTGGCATACCTCGATGGGTGCTGCGGTTAGGGGATGTCCAGGGCTGCGCGGCGCTGCGGCGGCGGCCCCACCACCGTCAGGTCCATCTCAGCCTGGGCGCGGCCGAAGCCTTCCATGTCCATGTAGGGCTCCCCGCCCTCGGTGTACATGTAGTCCTCGGTGGGTTCGTTGAAGTACTCGAAGAAGCCGTTGAACACCGACGGGGTCAGGAACCCCACCATCTGGGTGTTGTGGGCATCGAGCGCGAACGAGTGGATGGTCCCGGCGGGGGCGTGCACAAAATCGCCCTTCGTCAGGAGCATCTCGCGGCCGTTGGCGTACAGCCACATCCGGCCCTCCGTGCACAAAAAGTTCTCCGTGTGCTCGGAGTGGAAATGCAGCGGAATGTACGGAGTTTTGGCGCCCTTGGTGTGGACCGCGAAGTAGTTCGAGCCCGTGTTCGCTGGGCGGGACAGGTAGGTGAACATGGTCTGGTAGCTGACCAGGCGGTCGCCTTCGCCCGCACTCAGGAAGTAGGGGCTCTGCGCTGGCGGCAGGCCGGCGTCGTGCTTAAAGGACGGCGCCACACGCTCAAGGTCCGGGAAGGTGATGCCGAACTCGGCGCCCACCTCGGCCTGCTCCTGGAGGCTTGCCGTGTGTCCCGGACGAACGGGCGGGACGTGTGAATCGATGGGCGTTCCCACCCGCTGGTAGTATTTTTCGCCGCCGCCGGGCGTCATCCAGTTCAGGAACCGGGTGTAATGGCTCGCCATCCGGTAAGCGTGCGGCGTGTTCGGCGGGATGACCACCGAGTCGCCGGGGGTAAGGATCCTGCTCTCGCCGGGCAGCCAGACGTGGAGGATGCCGTCGAAGACGTAGAGCGACTTGTGCTCGATGCTGTGGCTGACGAACGGCGACTCGGCGCCCATGCCGCCCGAGATGTAGGCAGCGCTGAAGATGCCCCCGGTGTCGGCGGCGCGCGCGATAACGGTCACCAGTTGGCCGTTGATCTCGTAGCGTGCGCCCTCGCCCGACGCCATGTAGTACGGGACCGCCTCCCCTGGCAGCACGTTGGCCGCCGGGAGCTGCTTGTTCATTTCCTCAACGCTGAGGGACATGGTTTCCTTCTTTCCAGTCGGCCGGCCCTTGCCGGAGCGTGACCTACATCATGGCTGGCCGCTGCTCCGGCCACGAGTGCGGATTCCAATAGTTGGAACCCGAACCTGGCCGGTTCCCGTGTCCCTGCTACCCCTCACATTCCTTGCAGTACTTCTTCCCGTCCTTTTCCCGGGCCAACTGGCTGCGGTGGTGGACCAGGAAGCAGGACATGCAGGTGAATTCGTCGGCCTGCACCGGGACTACCTGGATGAGGAGTTCCTCGTTGGAGAGGTCCGCGCCGGGCAGCTCGAAGCTGTCCGCGAGGTCCGTCTCGTCCATGTCGGGAGCGGCCTCCCGGCGGCCGGACTTGTCGGACTTCAGCTCCTCCAGGGCGACGTTCGGCTCTTCCTCGGGAGTCACCCTTGGAGCGTCGTAGTCAACTGACATGTGGTGTGTTCTCCTGTCCAGCTGCTGGTGTCCGGATTGTTCCGGACAGATCGACAACGCCGGACGCGGGCAACAAATTCCCGTGCCCGGCCCGGCTCTCCGTCCGCAGGGCGAGCGCGGCCTGGACCAGGGCTGCGTGCGTGAGGGCCTGCGGATAGTTGCCAAGGAATGCCCCGGAGGCCGGATCCAGCTCTTCGCTGAAAAGCCCCAGCGGGGATGCCAGGTCCAGCATCACCCGGAAGGCTTCGGCGGCTTCGGTGCTCCTGCCGGTCAGGGCCAGCGCCTGGACCAGCCAGAACGAACACGGCAGGAAGACGCCCTCGCCGCCTTCCAACCCGTCCTGGCCTGGCGGGTACCGGTAGAGGAGGGGACCGCCGGCACCCAGTTCGGCACGGACTGCATCCACGGTCCGGCGTACCACTTCTGATCCGGGATCTTCCAGCCCGATCAGGGGTAGGACCAGGAGCGCGGCGTCCAGGTCTGCTGAGCCATAGGTCCGGGTGTATGTGTTTCGAGCAGGATCGATGCCTTTGCTCCGGATCTCGGTTCCAAGCTGGTCCAGTGCCGACAACCAGCGCCGCCGCTGGCCGGCGCCCAGCCGGTGGGTGGCACTCATCCGCAGCGCCCTGTCCAGGGCGAGCCACGCCATGAGCTTCGAGTGGACGTGGTGGGCGGCGTCATCACGTACTTCCCAGATCCCCGCGTCCGGCGCGGACCAGGTGGCGGCCACCCTGTCCGCGAAGCCGCGCATGGCCCGCCACGTCTCCGGGTACAGCCGGTGGCCGCCCTGCTCCAGCACCCAGGCGGCGTCGAGCACCCATCCATAGCCGTCCAGCTGGTGTTGCCCGGCCGCCCCGTTGCCGGTCCGCACGGGAACGCTTCCCGCGTAGCCCGGCCAGCCGTGCAGTTCGCGCTCGCGGGGCACAGGGCGTCCGGACAGGGTGAGCAGTGCCGGGAGCCGGGGCCGCTGCAGGCGGCTGGCATGGAGCAGCCAGCCGAAGAAATTCAATGCTTCGTTGGTCTTGCCCGCGTGCAGGAAGGCCGCCACGCCAATGCTGGCATCCCGCGGCCAGGCGAAGCGGTAGTCCCAGTTCCGGATCCCACCCGGGTTTTCCGGCAGGGACGTGGTGGGTGCCGCTACCGGGGCGCCCGACGGGGAATACGTGAGCAGCCGGAGCGTGACCAGGCTTCTTAGCACCTGCGCGCGGAACGGCAGGTCCGCATCCACCTCATCCGACCAGGCTTCCCACCGCCGCTCATCCTGGCAGAGGAGCGTCCAGGCTGCTTCCGGGTCCACGTGGATCAGGGGTTCACCGTAGGCAACGGCCATCACCAGGGTCACGGGGTGCCCCGGTTGCACCAGGAAGCTCTGTTCCCCGCCGCCGGGCAGGGGACAACCCTCGCTGGAGCCCAGTGACAGGGCCAGCGGACCCCACTCGCACACCAGGTCCCGGGCGCGGCGGCTGATCCGCGGGATGCGGTGTGTTTCGCCCAGCCGTGGAGCAAAGCGGACGACGGCGGCTACCCGGGCATCTGCGGCGCTCAGTCTCCGGACGAGCAGAGTTGTGGGCAGCAGGGAGCCGGCCACCTCGGCGACCATCCCCTCCGTAAGTGTCAGCCGGCCCCTGCCCGAGGCCCACGTTGTCTCCAGCGTCGCGGTATTCCCCCGGTAGCGGCGCTCGAGCACCGCTGCCGGCCCGGCGGGGCCGGCCAGGAACAGGCCCGCAGCCCTGCCTCCCAGCAGGGCACCGAAAATTGGTTCGCCGTCGAACGCCGGGGCACACATCCAGTCCAAGGATCCGGCCGATGATACGACGGCGGCTGTCCGGGTATCGCCGACCAGGCCGTAATCCGCAATGGGTGCTGGTTGCCAGGGGTCCGGGGGAGAGGGCGCGACGGCGGCCGGCAGCTCCGTGACTCCCGGCCCTTTGGTTCGGGATGCAGGTTTCATAGCGGCCTCAGCAGGAGGCCGAGCACGGCGCCGTAGGCGAGGTGGGCCAGGATGGTGACTGCCGGGGTCTGGATGCCGTAATTCAAAGCGAGCAGCCCGGGTGGCTCCAGGACGGCGGTGCTCCGGGGGCCTGCCCGGGTGGAGGCCATCCTGGGGTGTACGCCGGGCAGCAGCGGCAGGATGACCGTCAGCACCACGGCTACGTGCAGCAGGCCCAGCAGGGCGCCAATCCACCAGGTCGCCCTGCCGAGCAGCCCGAAAACCGCGGTATAGCCGAGGGCAAAGACCTGGCCGGCGAGGAGGTGGATGAAGAAGCCGGCAACACGGGCCCGGTCAGGGTCGGGCGTCACCAGCGTTCCAAGCACCAGCGGCAGGTCCAGTCGGGTGAGGCCGGCCATCTGGGCCGCAATCATGATGACAGTTAGGGCGGCGGTGGCCAGGAGCCCGAAAAGTCCCCATCCTTGCCAGTCCATGTCATGCCGCCCGGCCTCGGCCCGGCGGGGCCTGGCAAGTTGTTGTGCTCTCCGGGAGCTGGGTGGGAGTCATTGTCGGAGCCTCGTTCTAAAAATGAATATATTGAATTTAGAGCGGCCGTCCGGTTGAGTCAAGGGATCATTCCGGAAGTAGGCGGTGAATACTACCGCCACGGGCCGTTGGAACCTGGGGCTGCTTACCACTCGCTGAAGTAGGTAGACTGGTCTACCTACCAAGCTGAAGGAGCGCCTGTGACAGCATCCACTCTCCCGGTGCCCGGCCGCCGGCCCGCCCGCGAGCTGCTGCTTGAAGCCGCCGCGCGGCTCTTCTACGCGCACGGCGTCGCGGGCACTGGAATCGACACGATCACTGCCGAGGCGGGAGTGGCAAAGAAGAGCCTCTACAACAACTTCAGTTCGAAGGCGGACCTGGTGGCCGCGTACCTGGAAGCCAGGCACCGGGAGTGGCTGGCCCTCTACGGCAGGCGGCTGGAATCGGCGGGCACTCCGCAGGACCACGTCCTGGCGGTCTTCGACGCCTACCTGGACCACGCCAACTCGGCGTACCTCAACGGGTTCCGCGGCTGCGGCCTGCTTAATGCAGCTGCCGAACTTCCCGCCGACGACCCCGGTCGGATTGCCGTACGGCGTCACAAGGAGGAAGTGCAGGAACTCCTGGCCGCCCACGTGGCCGCGCTGCTGCCGGGCCGCGAAGACCAGGCCTCCGGAATTGCCGCGCACCTGGCGTTCCTGCTCGAGGGTGCCATGGCCAGGGCTGGCCTGGAAGGTGGCGACGCCCCGCTGCAGCAGGCACGGTCCATCGCAGCGCAACTGCTGGAAGCCCTGTGACCGGCGCCGGGCATCTCCAGGCCTCCCAGCTCTGGGGCGCCCTGTCGGTGGCGGCGGCATCGGTCCTCTGGGGGACCACGGGGACAGCTGCCACCTTCGCTCCGGCCGTGAGTCCGCTCGCCATCGGAGCCGTGGCAATGGGCCTCGGTGGTTTACTCCAGGCGCTCTACGCCGCACCGCATGTCGCCGCCCAGGCTGGCAGGCTGCTCGACCGGTGGCGCCTTGTATCGCTCGGCGCCATGGCCGTGGCCATCTACCCCTTGGCGTTCTACAGCTCCATGCACCTGTCCGGGGTGGCAGTGGGAACGGTCGTGTCCATCGGCTCGGCACCCGTAGCGGCGGCCCTCATCGAACGCTTTGCGGACGGGAAACCGCTGAGCCGGCAATGGATTCTCGGGGCAATGCTGGGAGTCGGCGGGGCCGCCCTGCTGTCCTTCGCCGGCCACGCCCCGGCAGGATCCGGACCAGGAGGCGGCCAGGCAGCCGGGGAGTGGTGGATGCCGGCGGCGGGGATCGTTCTTGGGCTGCTGGCCGGCGCCACGTATGCCCTCTACTCCTGGGCGGCGCACCGCCTGACCAGCCGGGGCGTCACTTCCAGGGCGGCGATGGGTGCCGTGTTCGGGCTGGGCGGACTCTTCCTGATCCCCGTCCTGCTTCTCACGGGCGCCCCGCTCCTGGAGTCCTGGCGCAGCCTGGGCGTAGGGGCCTACATGGCAGTGGTGCCCATGTTTGCCGGGTACCTTCTCTTCGGGTGGGGCCTGGCCCGGGTGGGGGCGAGCACGGCCACAGGAATATCCCTGCTGGAAACGGTGGTGGCCGCCCTGCTGGCCGTGCTGGTGGTGGGCGAAAGGCTGCCCGCACTGGCCTGGATTGGCGCCGCCGCCGTCCTGGCGAGCCTGTTCATCCTGACGCCCTGGCCACAACGGCACGCCCGCACACAAGCCGTGCCGGAAAGCGCGGGCAACCGCGGTCCGTCCTCCTAACGCTCACCCGGTGGGCTGCCGGCCCGCGCTGCGCGCCAGCACAGTGGGCCCCAGCAGCAGGCAGGCACCCAGGCCCAGCAACAGGATTCCCAGCACCACCGCGCCCGGCGCGTGAAGCCCTGCCCCTGCAATGATCAGTATCAAACCCGCCAGCGCGGCTGCCGTTCCCGGGAACAAGCCCGCGGGAAAGCGGCGGGCGGGATAGCCGGAGAGCAATTCCATGGCCAGGTGGGGGTCGTCCGCAATCAGCCCCAGTTCGAGCTCCTTGAGCAGGCGTCGCTCCTCATCGGACATCGGCATGGCGGCCCCTGTACTTCGTGGGAGGCGGTTTCGGTATTGACCGTAGGAGTCTTCTACCGGTTAGTCAATACATGCGGGCAAGCCTCGGCGCCGCTCACCCGGGGGCGTCATAGCGCAGCTGATTCCCCACCACCCGCACGCCATGGGTTGGAACGTGCGGAACCACCTTGGCCCGGGGCATCAGGTGCTGCACGGGCAGGCCGGCCAGCAGGAGGCAATGGTCCGAAATGAGGCGGCGGTGGCAGCGCCACCACAAGGTTTCGCTGCACATGATCGCCGTGCGGGACGCTTGGGAGCCGGCCACCAGTTCAGCGACAGCGGCGGCAAAATCGGGGGTGCGCATGTAGCCGGCATAGGCCCGGAACGAGTCGTTGCGGAGGGCCGTGTCCGGTGAGTCCGGAAGCAGTTTCCGGAAGCCGCCCAGCCGCTGCTCCCACCGGTAGCCGATCCCCGCTTCCGGAAGCCATTCCACCAGCCGGTCCTTGCCGAAGTGCGGATGCTTGCGGCTCCCCGGCCCGATCCGGACGTCCACCAGCGACGCCACGCCGGCCCCAAGGAGCAGCCGGGTGAAGTCCTCCTGGGATGCGGTGCCGTGGCCTACCGTGAACAGGGCCTCCATTGGAGCCATCTTAGGCACCGGGCCGCGGCCAGGCATCCGCTGCCACCCGGGAACTACGACGGCGGCGCGCCACTACGTGCTCCCGGCACCGGGGCGGGTGGCCGGGGGAGCCGGCTACCGCCGTCGTAGTTCCGCGAACTCGATGGACGGGACAATGGCGCCCGCGTCCCGCTCCACGAAGTTGGTGCCCGGGGGGACAAGATCGTCGATGGCGTCGAGTACCGATTCGCCCAGCCGGACGTCCGCGGCCCGAAGATAGGCGTGGAGGTGCTCCTCGCTGCGGGGGCCAATTATCACGCTGCTGATGGCAGGATGCGTCAGGGCGAATCCGACCGCAAGGTCCACCAGGGACAGCTCCAGCTTGTCTGCCAGGCGGGCCAGCGAGTCCGCGGCGAGCAGCTTCCGCTCACTGGACGGCCCGGAAATGTCGTAGCGGCCGGGCAGGGTGTGGACCCGGGTGGGCGGCTTGCCGGATTCCAGGACGAAGCTTCCGGACAGCCAGCCGCCGGCAAGGGGTCCGTACGCAAGGACGCCCAGGCCATACTGCTGGGCGATGGGCAGGACGTCGCGCTCGTTGCCGCGGACCAGCATGGAATACGGGACCTGGTTGCCCACGGGCGGGATCAGGTGGTTGGTGGTTGCCAGCCACTGGGCCTCCACAAGCTGCGCCGGCGCGAAGACGGAGGTGCCGTAGTACAGGATCTTGCCCTGCCGGATCAGGTCGTTCAGGGTGGTGATGGTTTCCAGGAGATCAGTGTTGTAGTCCGGCCGGTGTGCCTGGTAGAGGTCGATGCGGTCCGTTTGCAGCCGGCGCAGGCTCCCCTCCACAGCCTGGGTGATCCAGCGCCGGGAGTTTCCGGCGTGCGCCGGGTTCGGGCTCATTTGGCCATGGAACTTGGTGGCCAGGAAGACGTCGTCCCGGCGGCCCCGGAGGGCCCTGCCCACCACCTGTTCAGACTCGCCCTGGGAATATACGTCCGCCGTGTCGACGGCCGTGATCCCGGAGTCCAGCGCGGCGTGGATGATGCGGATGCTCTCATCGGCTCCGGTGGGCGCGCCGTGCGGGCCGCCGTTCCCCTCGCCGAAATTCATGGTGCCAAGGGTGAGGGGACTGACGGGGGTGCCCGAGCGCCCGAACACCCGCAGTTCGTTGAGGCCCATCTTTCGGTCTCCTTCATTCAGTTGCCGTGCCCTGGATCGTCACGACGCTACACAGATTCGGCAGGCCGCCCCAGGAACCCGCCTTAGTCCTTCTCTTTTCGTCGCACAAAGTAACCGGGGCCGCGGGAATGACGTTTTGTGGCGGGCGCACAGCGGCGAATAGCGCCTATATTGAGGGATGGGCACTCCCAATAGTGATGACCAGTTCCTGCAGCTGCATGACCTCATCAGCGGCAGCAGCAACGTGGCTGACTTCCTGACCGAACTGTCCGCCGTGGCCGCTTCCACCCTCAGCGACACCGCAGGGGTGCTCATCGAATGCGGCGTGACCCTCCGGCGCCGCAAGCGCAGCGCCACCATCGCCGGCAGCAGCGAACGGGCGGCACTCCTGGACAAGCTGGAGCAGGCGCTGGGCGACGGGCCCTGCATCACCGCGCTGAATGCGATGAAGCCCGTGGTCCTTCCCGATGTTGGAACCGACACGCGCTGGCCTGACTACCAGAAGGTACTGGCGGAAAACGGCTGCCGCAGCGTGCTGGGAGTTCCCCTCGCACTCGATGAAAACCAGTCGGCTGCGCTGAACTTCTTCGCCTCGGAGCCGCACGTCTTTGCCCCCAATGTCATCAGCCGGGCGGAGGGCTTCGCGGACCTCGCCGGGCGCGCGGTCCGGCTGGCGCTGCGGATCGCCGACGCCCAAACCCTGGCCGACGACCTGCGCGCCGCCATGGCGAACCGCACCACCATTGACCTTGCCTGCGGCGTGATCATGGCCCAGAACCGGTGCAGCCAGGAGGAAGCGATGGCCCTGCTCGCCAAGGCATCCAGCCACCGGAACCAGAAGCTGCGCGACCTGGCGGCAGGGGTCCTTGGCCGGGTCAGCGACGGCGCCGTGACCACGCACTTCGATCCGTAGCCGGCAGCCTGCCGGTTTCCCCTCAACGCCGCCCTGCAATAATCTGATCCAACGGTTGTGCACGGGGGTGACAGCGTCCGGGTACGACAGCAGCACTGTAAGTTCCGGGAGCATCACAGACGAGGCGGACACGCATGACGGCTTCAGACCAGCAGCACGCACCACGGACAGCTTTGCCCGCAGACCCGCCCGCCGCTGCCTCTGGAGCAGTTGATCCGCACCTGCTGCAGCGGTTGGCGGATGCGCATGGCGTGGGCACGTCGTTCCAGGGGTGGGACGGGCTTCCGCACTCGGTTGGGCAGGCCACATTGATTAAGGTCCTTGCCGCCCTGGGCGTTGAAGCGCACACCAACCAGCACATCGAGGCTGCCCTGGCCGATGCGGATCTGGCGCCGTGGCGGCGGATGCTGCCGCCCGCCGTCGTTATCAAGCAGGGCGAGCCGGTCCAGGTCCCGGTGCACGTCCCCGACGGTGCAACCGCACGGCTGACCATCGCCCTTGAAGGGGGAGTTGGGTCACGGGATGCTGTCCAGCAGGACATCTGGGTCCAGCCCAGGGACGTCGACGGCGTCTCCACCGGGCGTGCGACATTTTCCCTTCCCGGGGACCTGCCGTTGGGCTGGCACACGCTGCAGGCGGAGTCCGGGGGCATTACGGCCACCGCCACTTTGGTGGTGACGCCCGCCCGGCTGGCAACCGCCAAACTCCTGGAAGAGCGACGCGGCTGGGGACTGGCCACGCAGTTGTATTCGGTCCGGTCCAAGCGGTCGTGGGGCATTGGGGATTTCGCCGACCTGGCCGACCTGGCCGCGATCAGTGGTGCCCGCGGCGCCGATTACGTGCTGGTAAACCCGCTGCACGCGGCGGAGCCCGTTCCCCCGCTCCAGCCTTCGCCCTACTCGCCGTCCACCCGGCGGTTCTTCAACCCGCTGTACATCCGCATCGAGGCCATCCCTGAACTGGCCTACCTGCGGCCACGGAAACGGGCTGCACTGGAAAAGCTGCATGAAGAGGTGGCGGGCCTGAACAAGGAGGGCGGCCGGCTGGACCGGGATGCCGTCTACGCCGCCAAGCTGCAGGCCCTGGAGATGCTGTACCACACGCGCCGGTCGCCGGCGCGGCAGGCAGCCTTCGACGAATTCTGCCGCATCTCCGGCAAGGGACTGGACGATTTTGCGCTGTGGTCGGCGATCCGTGAGGACGTGGCACCCGACGACCCGCTGTGGACGGACCCTGCCAGCGCGATCGGAACGCCGGAAGCGGAGGCCCTCCGGGAGAAACTGGCAGACCGCATCGGGTTCCACCGCTGGCTGCAGTGGATCTGCGACGAGCAACTCGAGAACGCCCAGCGGGCGGCGCTGAGGTCCGGCATGCGGCTGGGGGTTGTGCACGACCTTGCGGTGGGGGTGGACCACAGCAGCGCCGATGCGTGGACCCTTCGCGGCGTGCTCACCCCGAACACCAGCGTGGGTGCCCCGCCGGACATGTACAACCAGCAGGGCCAGGACTGGGGCCAGCCGCCATGGCATCCGGGGCGCCTCGCCGAGGCCGGCTACCAGCCGTTCCGCGACATGCTGGCCACCGTGCTCCGGCACGCCGGCGGCATCCGCGTGGACCACATCCTGGGCCTGTTCCGGCTCTGGTGGATCCCGCAGGGGAACACCCCCGGGGACGGCGCCTACGTCCAGTACGATCATGAAGCCCTGATCGGCATCCTCGCCCTTGAGGCGCACCGCGCCGGGGCGGTTGTGATCGGGGAGGACTTGGGGACCTTCGAGCCATGGGTGCGTGACTACCTCGCTGCGCGCGGCATCCTGGGCACGTCCATCCTGTGGTTTGAGTACGACGGCGATTCGCCCCTTGCGCCGGAAAAGTACCGGACACAGGCGCTCGCCAGCGTCAACACGCACGACCTTCCTCCCACCGCCGGCTACCTTGCCGGGGACCACGTGGGGCTGCGAAGCCGGCTGGGCCTGCTGGAGCGGTCCGAACAGGAAGAGCGGGCCGAGCACAACGCTTCACTGGAGAAGATGTTCGCCATGCTGCGCGAACGCGGCTACCCCTCCGAGGGCACGTCAGCCAGTGTGGAGGGGCAGTGGGCGGAGGAGCACACCATCGAGGCGCTACACCTCCTGCTGGCCCAGGCGCCGTCGGTGCTGCTTGGCGTGGCGCTGGTGGACGCGGTGGGGGAGCGGCGGGTCCAGAACCAGCCGGGGACCACGGAGGCCTTGTATCCCAACTGGCAGGTCCCCCTGGGCGGACCGGACGGCAAGCCCGTCTACCTTGATGACCTTCCCGCCAACAAGCGGTTCAACTCGCTGCTTGCGGCTGTGGAGGGAGCCCTGCACGCGTCCTGAAAAGCCGGTTAAGCACCAAGGCCCCGCTGCTTGTTCAAGCGGCGGGGCCTTGGTGCTTGTTCGGGCGGCTGACCTAGCCCGCAGTGATCACGTGCGTGACGTGGTCATACCGGAAGGTGACCGGGCCGCCGTCGTGCTCAAACACGATGTTGGCACCGGGGGAAGCCCCGCCGGCCCCGTAGCTGACGTCCCATGCCTTGTTGAGCGCCGCCTTGAACTCGTAGCTTCCGGCTGGCAGGTCCGGGACGGCCAGTTTCCAGACGAGGTCTGCCGGGTCCAGGACCAGCTGGGCCTGCTGGCAGGCCGGCTCCCAGTCGGTGGCGCAGCCCAGCTCGCTGTCCATGCTTCCGGCCGCCGCCACGGCGGACGGCTGCTGCGACGCGTAGACGGTGCTGAACAGGTGCGTGCTGTTGTCGTAGCGGAACGTGACCGGTCCGCCGGGGTGGTCCAGCACGATGTTCTGGCCATTCAGCTGGCCGTCGGAACCGTAGTTTTCGTCCCAGCCGCCGTTGAGCGCGGCCTTGTATTCGTACTTCCCGGCCGGCAGGTCCGCGGTCAGCCGCCAGATGCGGTCCGCCGGGTCCAGGACCATCTTTGCCTGCGGGCAGGCCGGATCCCACTGCGCGGTGCAGCCCATGGCCTGGTTCAGTGATCCGGCCACCGTAACCGAGTCGGGCTGCGGCGCCTGGCCTACCGTGACGGTCCTGGTGCCGCTGGTGACGCTGAAGCCCGTGCCGGCCATGACGGCCCGGTACTGGACCTTCGTGCCGTCAGCCAGGGCGGAGACGTCATCGGTTGCCGAGTACACGGGTGACGACGAGTCGGTCCCCACTGCCGTCCAGTCCCCGCCGTCCACGCTGCGCTCAAAGGACACCACGTTGGTGGCCTTCTCCGGATCGGCGGTGGCACTGAGCTCCACCTTTCCTTCCACGCTGCTGCCTTCGGCGGGCTTCTGCAGGGTCAGCACGGGCACGGGGACGCTCGTGGAACGGCTTTGGCTGGTGGCGGTGTGCCCGCCGTTGTCCAGCACGGTGGCGCGGTACTCCAAGGGCGTGCCGGCGTCCAGTGCCGCGACGTCGTGGAACACCTGGTACGGAGCGGTGTCATCCGTGCCGATCTGCTGCCAGCCGCCGCCTGCCGTTCGGGCCTCGAAGGTGACCTCGTAGAACGAAGAACCGTCGACGTCGGCCGTGACGTTGATGCGTCCATTGTCAGACGGTGCTGCGGCCGGCTGCCGGAGGGTGACGGCGGGGGCGGCCTTTGCGTGCGGGATCCGCCCCGAGGATTCGTAGACGACGGCGGAAAGCGGCGGCACGGTGACCGTCAGTTTGGCGTCCTCCGAGGTCTTGGCCTCGTCGGCCCCTTCGCCGTAGATGCGCGTGTAGCTGCGTTTGGCGATGTAAGTGGGGATTGCGGCTGTCTGTGGCTGGGCGCTGTTGTTCAGGGCCACCACGTATTCACGCTGGTCCTGGGCGTCTGTGCGGGAGAAGGCGTAGATGCCCGGCCCGTCGGAGGCGTAGCGGTGCTGGTGGGCGCCGTTCCGCAGTGCAGGGTGCTCCTTGGTGAGGGCGGCCAGGTCGCGGATCTTCGCGTACAGCGGGTGGCCCGGGTTGAAGTTGTCCGTGGCGTGGGTGGCATCCGTGCCCAGCAGGTCGTCGTCGAGGTAGTCCGGGACCTTGCTCGCGAAGAGTGTCTGGCGGGCGTCCTGGTCGCCGCCGGGGCCGGTGAAGCCCTGTTCGTCACCGTAGTAGACCACCGGGTTGCCCCGGGAGAAGTACATCAGTTCGTGGGCCAGTTCGTCGCGGGCGACTTTCTCGGCGTCGCTGGCGGCCGGGTTGTCCTGGCTGATGAAGCTGCCGATCCGGCCCATGTCGTGGTTGCCCAGGAAGGTGGGCAGTTCGTAGACATTGGAGTCCGCGTCTGTGTACCAGTCATCGCCGGCAAAGAAGGACTGCAGTGCCTTGGCGTCCTGGCTCTTTGAGGCATAATTGCGGGCCGCTTCCTGGAACGGGAAATCCAGGACGGCCTGCATCTTGTTGCGGGTGGTGAACTGGGACGTGAAGCTCTTGCTGGTATCGAACACTTCGCCGAACATGAAGAACTCGTCCTTGCCGTGCTCTTTGGCGTAGCTGAGGACATTGGGGCCGAATTCCTGCCAGAACTCGTTGTTGACATGCTTCATGGTGTCGATCCGGAAGCCGTCCACGCCGAAGTCGCCGATCCACGACTTGTAGATGTCCTCCATGCCGTGCACCACCTTGGGGTTTTCGGTGAACAGGTCATCGAGGCCGAAGAAGTCCCCGTACATGGAGTCCTCGCCGGTAAAGGTGGTGTCGCCGCGGTTGTGGTAAAGCGTGGGGTCGTTCAGCCAGGCCGGCACTTTGAGATTCTCTTCGCCCGGGGCGAGGACGGGCTTGTAGGGGAATGAGGTGTTCGCGTCGAGCTGGGGGAAGGTTCCGGTGCCGGCGTAGTCGCGGTCATCGAATGCTTCCCCGGACGCCGTCCTGTACGGGACGGCGTCCTTGGACACGTAGCCTTTGCGGTCGCCCTCCTGGTAGCCGATGACGTCCGCCGTGTGGTTGGTGATGATGTCGAAGTACACCTTCATGCCGCGCGCGTGGGCCTCGGTGATGAGGGCCTTGAGTTCATCGTTGGTGCCCAGGTGCGGATCGATCTGGGTGAAATCGGTGACCCAGTAGCCGTGGTAGCCGGCGGACTTGTCCTCCGGCTGGACCGCCTTGTTCTTGAAGCTCGGGGTCAGCCAGATGGACGTGGTGCCCATGCCCTGGATGTAGTCGATTTTGTTCCGGAGGCCGGCCAGGTCACCGCCGTTGTAGAAGCCCTTCTTTGTGGGATCGAAGCCGGAAACCATGGGGTCGGCACCCAGGCCGCCCTGGTCGTTGGCGGTGCTGCCGTTACTGAACCGGTCCGCCATGACGAAGTAGAAGTTCTCGTCCGTCACCGGACCGCGGAGCGAATGCAGGGCGGCCGCCGGCGCCGGGTTGGTTCCGGGGTCCTTGGCGCCGGGCTCGTTGGAACCCGGGCCTGCGTTGGCCGGGAGGATCGCCACTGACGCCACGACCGCTGCCGCCAGGAGGCCGGCCGCCGATCTTGCTGCGAGGCGCCTCCGGGTTGGCCTGACGGTTGCGGGGCGTTGTGTTCCTGCCGGCGCGGCCGGCAGCTGGGCGCGTGGGGGCGCGCCGGGAGGGGTGCGGAATAACAAGGGTGAGACCTTCCTGGGAAGCAGCACTGCTGGACAGGCTTGCCGTTGACAAGGGATGCGGCAGGAGGGTTCGAAGGACAGCATGCTGCCTTGTGAACCAAGTCACAACTGTAAGCGCTTGCACGGGATTACTCCAGCGTTTTGGGAAGGCGCCGGAGCGGGAGGCCTGGGTCCTGGCGGGACCGGGCGGCTAGCTTGCGGTGATGAGTGCCGTGGGTGACGGGGCAGCCACGTTATGGATCCGTGGTCCGGGGAGCCCGGTGACGGCATCCAGCTGGAAAGTTGCAATGTTGTCCGAGCGCTCGTGGGCCACATGCAGCCAGCTTCCGCGGACCATATGGTGCCGTGGCCAGTCCCCGCCGCTGTCAAAGTCCTTGACGGGTATGAGTTCCGTGCCTCCTGCCGCCACCTCCAGGACGCTGATGAGGTTGGAACCGCGGACACCGGCGTAGGCAAAATTGCCCTGGGGCCCGAGGCATATCTCGGCGGCGGAATCGCCTTCCTGGCTGCCGCCGGCCGTCGCGGGCCCACGGAACACCAGCTCGTAGGTGCCGGCGTCGGGGCGGACCACGAAGACCTCCACGGAGTATTCCGAGACGATGAAGACGTTGCCCGTAGGGTGCTCCACCAGGTGCCGCGGGCCGCTGCCGCAGGGGAGGACTACTTCATGGTCAGGTACCAGCCCGGCACCGGCCTGGTACGTCCAAATGCGGAGGGTGTCATGTCCCAGGTCAGTGGTCATGATGCGTTCGTCGCGCAGCATCAGGCTGGCGTGGGCACGGCTTTGCCGCGGCCTGCCGGGAAAGAGGCTGGCGTGCGGGTCAACCGAGGGTGCGGCACGGAAGCCCACCGACATGCTGCCGGCGTCATCCAACTCGTACAGCAGGACCTGACCATCGCCCCAGCACGCGGCGGTAGCAAACCGTCCTTGCGGGTCAACGGCCACGTGGCAGGTCGCCTCGCCGGCAGGCTGCGGCTTGCCGTGCGGTTCCAGGCTGAAGCCGGCGAGGCGCCGGTATGCCAAAACTTCTTTCCGTTGCTCCGCCACCGCGTACACCACCGGCAGGGCCGGGTGGACGGCAAGGAACGACGGCGACTCCGCCATGACGGCTGTGCCCAGCCATTCAAGACCGCCGTCCTGATGCTCGCGGACCGCGCCGATGCCTTCGGCGCGGCCGCCGCCGTCGGGGGTATACGCGCCGATCCAAAGGCTGTTGCTGGCAGTGGGGCTGGTCATAGCTCCATCCTGCCAACAGAACGCCCGCATTCCCGTGCGTCCGGCGAACAATTAGCATGGAATTTCCAGCGCCGGCAGATGGGAGGTGGGTCCGGTAGGTACTGCAACAGTGACGGGTGTGCCCGCCACCCGTCCGGAGGACCTGGCCTAGCCGGGGTGGGGGAGTCCGCCTGCTTACCGAAAGGTGTGGCCGTGCCACCTCCTGAACCAAGGGCTGTTTCCGGCTCCACTTCATCCGTGTTCGACCGGGTTGTCACTGCACTGCGGTCCGCCGGTTGTGTCTTTGCCGAAGACGAGGCGCGCCTCCTGCTGGCTGAAGCATCCGGTCCCGCGCAGCTCGCCGTCAACGTCCGGCGCCGGGTGGAAGGTGTCCCCCTGGAGCACATCCTGGGGTGGGCGGAATTCGCGGGGCTGCGGGTCCTGGTTGCCCCCGGCGTCTTCGTTCCGCGAAGGCGCACCGGGTTGTTGGTGGCGGAAGCCCTGGCGCTCCTGCCGGATCAGCCGGAGCCGGTGATTGTCGTTGATCTCTGCTGCGGATCCGGGGCGGTGGCAGCGGCAATCCTTCACCGGGCAACCGGGGTGGAAATGCATGCCGCGGACATCGAGCCCGCAGCGGTCCAGTGCGCCCGCCGGAACCTGGAGCCGCTGGGCGGCCATGTCCATGCCGGCGACCTGTTCCAGGCGCTTCCGCGCGTACTCAAGGGCCGCGTCCGGGTGCTGGTGGTCAACGCCCCCTACGTGCCCACGGAAGCCATCCCCACCATGCCCCCGGAGGCGCGCCTTCATGAACCCGCTGTCTCGCTCGACGGCGGCCCGGATGGCCTCGACTTCCATCGCCGCGTTGCCGCCGAAGCCCACGAGTGGCTGGCTCCCGGCGGAAGCGTGCTGATCGAGACCAGCGAACGCCAGGCGTCCGGCACCTCCGGGCTCCTTGCCCAAGCCGGGTTCCAGGTAGACACAGTCCGGTCCGAGGAACTGGACGGGACAGTGGTGATCGGTACTGCGGTGATCGGTACTGCGGTAACCGGCACTGTGGTTGCCGGGGCAGCGGTAACCGGCACTGTGGTTGCCGCGACAGCGGCAGACGGTGCCGGGGGCGACTGATCCGGGACCACGCCGGCGCGGGAAGGACGTCCGGGGTCCGCTTAAACATTGCCGGCCGCCGCGTCCCCCAAGGATCGCGACGGCCGGCAAAGCGATTCAGTTGTAGCACAAAGACGGGGCCATACCCTTGTCATGCGGCGTTACCCGCGTCATCAACAGGGCGGAAGGGCTGGTTAGCCTTTGGAACCGGCCTCATCGGAGGTGCCGAGGTTGGTTGTCTCCGGATGCGTGCTGTGGGCCGGGATGTGGTCATCGCCCAGTTCCCCTGCGGCCCCGCTCGCAGGCGGGGTGCGGGGCGTCTGGCTACCACTGCCAGTCGTGCCCTCCCGGTGCATCGCGGACCCAATCACGGTCCCGGCCCTGCGTGCGGCTTCGCCCAGCTGGTCGGCCACTTCGGGGGCCTTTTCCTTGATGGCCTCCGTAGCAACGGATACCTTGTCCTGGACGGGCTTGCTGTCCCAGATGCCGGCCGCACGGGCCTTCAGCTTGTCGTAAGCAGCGCGGCCGGAACGGGAACCGAGGACGTATCCGACGGCTACACCTACACCTAAAAGAAGCTTGTTTTTCACGATGAACTCCTGCTCTGCGAGAAGGTTGTCAGTTCCGGGCGGGTGGCGGGCCCGGTGCCGGAGAAAGTGAAGGCCGGCCTGGGGATGGTGTCCCCAGGCCGGCCTCCTGGCATGCCCGTACAGTTATCCGCGGGCGCTGCGCTTGGTGACCATGCCGTAAATGGCAAGGACGATCAGCGAGCCGACGATCGCCAGCAGCCAGGTCTGGATGGAGAAGAACTCCTGCAGTCCACTGCCGAAGATCAACCCGCCCAGCCAGCCGCCGAGGAAAGCGCCAACGACGCCCAGGATCAGAGTGATGACCCAGCCGCCACCCTGCCTGCCCGGGAGGATCGCCTTAGCGATCGCACCAGCAATAAGTCCGAGAATCAGAAATGCAATAAATCCCATTTGAAGCTCTCTTCCTAAGTAAAGGAGGCCCCCATGTTCCGGGGGCACTTCATCCTTCTGGCTCAATAGTAATCATGCTTACTATCTTTTTGCCAACCCTGTTTCCGGAAAAAAGCGCAGTTCAGGCGCCTTTAGTGCCCTGTCCTGTCCGAATCGTTGCCCGCCCCGGGACCCTCATCCAGGACCGACAATTCCGCTAGATCCTGCGGGTCCAGGGCAAAATCGAACACGTCCAAATTCTCCGTCATACGCTCCGGTGAAGCCGTCTTGGGAATCGTTACCAATCCGTTTTGTATGTGCCACCGCAGGACCAGTTGACCGGGTGTTTTTCCGTGTTTTTCGGCCAACCGGGCAAGAATCGGGGCACCCAGCAATCCGGCGCCGGACCCGCCAAGGGGGCTGTAGGACTCGGTGACAATTCCGTGCCTGGCATGGAATTCCCGTTCCGCTGTGCGGGTGATCGCAGGGCTAAGCTGAATCTGGTTCACAGCCGGCACCACGTCAGTTTCCGCCATGAGCCGCTCGAGGTGCGCCGGCTTGAAGTTGGATACGCCAATGGACCGCACCTTTCCGTCCGCCTGAAGACGCTGGAACGTCTTCCAGGTGGAGACGTATTCGCCGCGGGCGGGCAGCGGCCAGTGGATCAGCAGCAGGTCCACGTAATCCAGCCCCAGCCGCTGCAGGGATCCCTCCAGGCCTGCCAGGGACCGGTCATGCCCCTGAAATTCGCCGTCGAGCTTGGTGGTGACGAACAGTTCGCTCCGGTCCAGGCCGCTGGCCCGGATGCCGTTGCCCACGCCGCGTTCGTTGCCGTACTTCACTGCGGTGTCGATGTGCCGGTACCCGGCTTCAACGGCCTGGACGACGGCGTTTGCCACCTGTTCGTCGTCTAACGGCCAGGTGCCAAGCCCCAGCTGCGGAATCCTGTTGCCGTCATTGAGTTCGATGAGCGGTGCAAGTGTCATGGGAACAGTCTTCCGGGCCGATGCAGCCCGGTCCACCCCTAGGGCGTGTCTCCTAAAGCTGTCAGCCAGATGCTGATTGCCCGGAGAACGGCTCCGCCGCGGTAGGTCAGGGCGAGTTTGTCGTAGCGGGTCGCCAGGGCACGCCATTGCTTGAAGATGTTGAAGTTCCGTTCGACGACGTTCCGGCCTTTGTAGTCCTCTTTGTCGAAGGCCGGAGGCCTGCCTCCGGTGGATCCTCGTCGCTTGCGGTGGCCGATCTGGTCGGATGGTTGCGGGATGACAGCGACGATGCCTCGATCCCGGAGCTGGGTTCGGATGGCCCTCGATGAGTAGGCCTTGTCTCCACGAACCCGGTCCGGGCGGGTACGTGGCCTGCCCGGACCGGCCCGGTTGACCTTCAACTGGTTCATCAGGTGGGCGAACATCGGCGCATCGCCGCCCTGTCCCGGCGCGACCAGCAGAACTAGGGGCCTGCCTTTGCCATCAACCAGGGCGTGGATCTTGGTACTCAGCCCGCCGCGCGACCGGCCAATGGCATGGTCGTCCGGTTCAGCACACAGATTCATGTAATTCGAGCCGGCCCCCTGTGGTGCGGGGAAGGTTCGTGCCGTGCTGGTGGGCACGGTTCACCGTCGAATCGACCGAGACCGACCAGTCCACTTCACCCTGAGAGTCCGCAACCGTCAGCAAAGCCGCCAGAATGCTGTCCCAAGTTCCGTCACCGCTATAGCGGCGGTGACGCTTCCAAATCGTCTGCCACGGACCGAACTCGCCAGGCACATCCCGCCACGCGATTCCGCACCGATACCGGTAAATGATGCCCTCGACCACCCGGCGGTCGTCCCGAAAAGGACGGCCCCGACGACCATCAGAGGACGGTAGCAACGGCTGGATGCGGGCCCACTGCCCATCAGTCAAAACAGAAGTACGAGACACTCATCAAGCATCCCGGCTTAACCAACCCGGGTTTAGGAGACACGCCCTA
>NZ_JBQEQF010000026.1:0-56563 GCF_052046035.1 Paenarthrobacter sp. 22069
CTAGACGATATGAAGAGGAACAGAACCTGCCCGTCCGGGGTCGGTCCATTATCGCCGGGCGGTCCTGCAGCGCCGGCTTGATGTGATCGGCGGCCCTGAGAGGGATCTGGCCGCTGCAGGACCTGTTCCCGGCAGTGATGTCCCTTATCCCGGAAGGGCAGGTTCTGGCGGGAGCATGGGGGGCCGGGGCCTTCTGTTTCACAGGGTCCGTGGGTTGCCATTGGCGGCTCCCGTGGCCTGCGAGGCTCATTGGGGGTGCAATGGTAGTGCCACATGTGAGGTTTGGGAGGTCCCGGCTATGTTTGAGCATACTTTCATTGGTCTGGATGTTCACGCGGTCAATGTCGTCGGCCATGCGCTGAACCCAGGCACTGGTGAAATCAGTCTCCACACGATGGCCGCTGACCCGGCCCTGATCCTGGAGTGGGTCCGGCGATTCGAGCCGCCCGTCAAGGTCGTTTATGAGTCAGGCCCGACAGGGTTTGTACTGGCCCGGCACCTGCGGGCCGCGGGCATCAACTGTGTGGTGGCGGCGTCCTCGAAGCTGCTGCGCGCTCCCGGGGACCGGGTAAAAACCGACAGGCGGGATGCCCGGGTTTTGGCTGAGATGCTCGCGGTCGGCTCGGTCACCGAAGTCCGCATCCCGGAGCCGGACGAAGAGGCGTTGCGGGACCTGTCCCGGCTGCGCTCGGGCACCGCCAAAGACCTCGCGCATGCCCGGCAGCACGTGAACGCCGTCCTGCTCCGGCACGGGATCCGCTACCCCAAGGACAGCAGGTGGACTACAGAACACAGTCGGTGGCTGCACCGCCAGAGCTTTCACGACCCGGCGCTGCAGTTCACCTACGACGCCGATGTCGAGCAGGCCGAGCTGCTTGCAGCGCATCTGGCTCGCATCGACAAACAGATCACCATCACAGCGGCGGCGTGCCGCTACGCAACAGTGATTGACGCGCTGATGTGCTTACGCGGCATCCAGCTCACGACCGCGTTCGGTCTGGCCGTGGAAATCGGTGACTGGACCCGCTTCACCGGCTCATCCATCGGCTCCTATCTCGGTCTGGTCCCCAGCGAAGAATCCTCCGGCCAGTCCCGGCACCAGGGCCCGATCACCAAAGCCGGCAACACCTATGCCCGGAAACTCCTCATCGAAGCGGCTTGGCAGCACCGCCGCCCCTACGCCCGGCCCGGAGAACGGCTGCTGCGCCAACTTGACCTGGTCGCGCCGGCAACCCGCATCCGGGCCCTCGAAGGAAACCACCGGCTGCACCGCAAATGGGAACACTTCGATGAACGCCACAAAATGTCAGTGAAGGCCAACACGGCGATCGCCCGCGAACTCGCCGCTTGGTGCTGGTCACTGGCCGCCCCGCTCCAGGAAGGACAACACATGAAAGCGGCCTGACCCGGAACCTGCCCGCCGACAGTGAGCAGTTGCGGGGGGCGATGACAGCACCCGGAGCCAACTCGGGCTTCAGCTATGAGCAGACGGTCCAAACCACCATCGACGCTCGATCCTAGACACCGATACGCTCCAGCCGAACAAATCGTCATGCGGTAACCAACCCGCGAATGTCAGCCTGACACTGCCCCAGTCGAAAAAGACTCGCCACGCCCCCCACAGCATCACAACCGGCCGGCACACGATGAGCGGCCCCCGGGAACCAAACCCAGGAGCCGCTCATCCATGCACTCTTGACAACGAGATCTACATATCAGCTGAACGCTAAGCCACGCCGATAAGCCCGAACCACCGGGAACCGCCGCCGGCCCCGGAGCCGTTCAGTGGCGTTGCGGTGGCCGGGCAACGGAATGCCGTGTCCTGCCAGGCTGACATGCCCTGAATTGCCTGGCCTGCTGTCCCTGCCGTGCCGAGGGTGGCCGTGGAGTTGTCGATGCTGACGGCGAACCAGAAGTCACCCCTGCTGACGTTCACGGACGCGCCTAGCGAGATTTCCGCGTATCCCACGGCGGGGCAGGCGACGGACCCGGACGACGCGACACGGGCGCCTGGCATGGATGCCCGCCCGGTTCCGGTGTTGCCGTACACGCTCACGCAGATGTTGCCGGAGCTGGTGGCGACGTAGAGGCCAATCTTGGTGATGGTCCCGCCGCCGGTAATCCGGTGGTAGTAGGCGTGGTTCGCCGTCCCGACGCCTCCCGTGAACGCGATGTTCGGGGGGGTCCATCGTGGCGGGGAAGCCGAGGTTCTGTGGGTCGGCCTTCGCAGCCGAAACTCCACTGCCCGCGATGGCTGCGGGCTCCCACGCCCCCGTGGCGGCGTTATAGACCAATGCGTACTGGTCGGTTCCGGCGGGCAGGACGCCCGGCTTGCCTGCAACGGCGTTAGGGTGCGGGCCTGCCGCATGCCGGTCAACCTTCGCCTGTGATCCTTGCTGGGTCTCCAACATGTTAGTAGTCCACTTTCCGGACGTTGACGGACAGGATGCGGGTCGTGCCCTTGGGGACGTTGATGAAGAGTTGCAGCCGGGCCGCGGTAGCCGGTACAGCCTTGGCAGGGGTGCGGATCAGGCCGCTGCGCGGGTAGACGTCCACCGCAGGCAGCGTGCCGTCATCACTGGACTTCTTGATGGACGCTGTCGTGCCGAGCCCGTTCCAAAAGTCCAGGTTGATGCCAAGCCCATAGCTGCCTGCGGTGTCCGGGTCTGTCTCGAACTCGACTTCGGCGTAGAGCAGGTCGCCGGTCGCCCACTGGGTGGTGTCGGTGTTCTGGATGAACAGCCGCGCCCCGCTGCCGGTGCCGGCGTCTACGATCTGTTGCGCCTCTCCGGGCTACACACCGGAGTGTACGGCGCGAGCCCGAAACGAGCGTTGAACTGAACCCCCTGTTCAGCCGGCCGGGGGAGTCCACCATCTTCCCGCGCTTCACTATCCCGGACGGGGAGTCCCTGCCGGGCACCGCCTACCAAGTGGTCCACGACGAAGTGATGCTGGACGGCAACTCCCGGCTGAACCTGGCCACCTTCGTGGGGACCTGGATGGAGCGGGAAGCCTCCCAGCTCTACGCCGAAACGTTCGACAAGAACATGATCGACAAGGACGAATACCCGCAGACCGCCCTCATCGAGACCCGGTGCTGGCGGATGCTCGCTGACCTGTGGAACGCGCCGGACCCGTCGGTCAGCATCGGCACCTCCACCGTGGGATCCTCCGAGGCGTGCATGCTCGGCGGCCTGGCCCTCAAACGCCGGTGGCAACACCGCCGTCGTGCCGATAAAAAGCCCACGGACGCACCCAACATTGTCCTCAGCTCCGCCGTGCAGGTGTGCTGGGAAAAGTTCTGCAACTACTGGGAGGTGGAAGCCCGCTACGTCCCCGTGTCCGCGGAGCACCCCGCCCTGGACGGCCACGATCTGGACCAGTACGTGGATGAGAACACCATCGGCGTGGTGGCCATCATGGGCGTCACCTACACGGGTGCCTACGAACCCGTGGAGCAGATCTCCGCCGCCCTGGACCGGATCCAGGCCAGCACCGGCCTGGACATCCCCATCCATGTGGACGGCGCCTCCGGGGCCATGGTGGCCCCCTTCCTGCAGCCGGAACTGGAGTGGGACTTCCGGCTCCCCAGGGTCGCCTCCATCAACACTTCCGGCCACAAATACGGGCTGGTGTATCCCGGCCTGGGCTGGGTCGTGTGGCGGGACCAACAGGCCCTCCCCGAAGACCTGGTGTTCCACGTCAGCTACCTGGGCGGCGACATGCCCACCTTCGCCCTGAACTTCTCCCGGCCCGGCGCCCAGGTGCTGCTGCAGTACTACCTGTTCCTCCGGCTCGGCTTCGCCGGCTACCGGTCCGTGCAGGCCAGCTCCCGCGACGTGGCCCTCTACCTCTCGCATGAAATCGGAGCGATGGACGCCTTCACCCTGTGGAGCGACGGGTCCGACATCCCCGTCTTCGCCTGGCAGCTAACCGACGGCCGCACCGACAACTGGAACCTGCACCACCTCTCCGAACGCCTCCGCATGAACGGCTGGCTGGTCCCGGCCTACACCCTGCCGGAAGGACTGGCAGACATTACCGTCCAGCGGATTGTGGTCCGCAACGGCTTCACCCGCGACCTGGCCGCCAGCTTCCTGGCTGACCTCAAGAAGGAAGTGGACTACCTGGACGCCCTCGCTGCGCCCATGCCGCCGCAGAAAGAGAAGGAAGCCTTCCACCACTAGCCTCTTGCCGTAAGGAGGGTCCATGTGCCGGTTGTTCGGGCTGCACGCCGGGTCCCGGCCCGTCCACGCCACCTTCTGGCTCCTTGATGCCCCGGACAGCCTGGCCGAGCAGAGCAGGCGGGAGCCCGACGGCGCGGGCATCGGCACGTTTGATTACGACGGCGGCGCGCGGGTCAGCAAACGGCCACTCGCCGCATGGGAGGACCACGCCTTCGCCCGGGAGGCACGGCAGCTGAGCAGCACCACCTTCCTGGCCCACGTCCGCTACGCCAGCACCGGCGCCCACACCCTGGTGAACACCCACCCGTTCGAGCAGGACGGCCGGCTGTTCGCGCACACGGCGCCTTCCACGGCCTGGACCGGCTGGACGCGCGCCTGCTGGACCTCGGCGTGGCGGGGCTGGTGCAGGGACAGACCGACAGCGAACGACTCTTCGCCCTCATCACCGCCGAGAGCCGCCGCGCTGGCGGGGACGTAGCGGAAGGCATCACCCGTGCGGTGGGATGGGTGGCCGCCGAGCTGCCCGTCCTGGCCCTGAACATCATCGTAACCACGGCAACGGACCTCTGGGCGCTCCGCTACCCGGCCACCCACCCGCTGTACATCCTGGAAAGGGACCCGGCAGCCGAGCCCGCCCCGGCCGCGCCCCTGGACGCCAGAAGCCACCGGATCCACTCACGAAGCACCGAACTGTCGGCGGCCCGGTCAGTCCTGTTTGCCACCGAACCCATGACCCACAACCCCGGCTGGCGTCCACTGGCAGCAGGGGAGCTGGTGCACGTTGGGCCGGACCTGGCGGTGACCTGCACCTACCCCTTCCCGGACCAACCCGCCCACCCGCTGACGCTCGCCGACCTGGATCCGTCCGCGGCGGCGTCGCAAACGTCCTGAAGGCCGGACGTCCGCGCGGCTCTTACCCTGCCTCTGCCGTCCGATACGATTTTTGGCAAATACCCGATCAGGATGCCGGGAGCCGCGCCTCGGGGATCTTCGGCTCGAATAATTCGATCGGATTGCCCGAAGGGTCTTCGATCAGTACCTGGTTGCCGCCGACTCCCGTCACGATGTCATTGCGGAACTGTACCCCTGCCTCGCGGAGGGTCCGCACGGTGGCCTCGAGGTCGGACACCTCCAGCGTGAATCGGTTCCAGCCGCCCGGCGCGGGGATGGTGCCGTCGGGCATGCTTTGGCCTCCTCCGCCCTGGCCGCTCGGAGCGCTGAGCAGAAGCCTCAGATCACCGCGGTCGAGCATGGCAAAGGACGGGGCGGGATGCATGACGAGCGTGAATGCCAGATGGTCGCGGTAGAAGGTGATTGCGGCATCGACATCATCGACGATGTAACGCACGCTGACGGTGGCCATTGGGGACCTCCTTGATCTGGACTCAGGAATACGCCCCACTTCTTAGTCTGTCAACGCGCCCGGGAGACAACGAGTTCGTCCCCTGGCGGTCCGGACGTCAGCTGCCCTACGTGCTGGGCGTTGCCGCCTTCTTCTGCAGGGCCTGGGCCATCTTCTGCACCTTGGCGCCGTAGCCGCCGTTCAGCGCGGTGTCCTTGATCTTGTTCGCCTGGGCATCCAAGTCAGCCGGAGCGGCGTTCTTGAGGGCGGTCAGGTCCGACTGCAGGTTTGCCGGGAGCTTGGCGAACAGCTTCGGGTGGCTGATCAACTGGTCGGCCACCTTCTGCAGCGCGGCACCCGGGTTGTCCGAGCTGAACGCGGTACGCAGCTCCTGCCGCAGGCCGGCCAGGCCCGTGGCGGTCTTCTCCAGCGCCTCGGCGCGCTTCTGGATCTCGGGGCCGTACCCGCCGGAGAGGGCGGTGGTCTTGATCTTGTACGCGTCCTTCACCCGGTCAGCCGGGGCGGCGTCCTTCAGGGTGGTCACATCCGTCTGGAGGGCAGCGGGAAGTTTGGCGAACAGCTTCGGGTGGTCCACCAGGGCCGCGGCCGCCTTCGCCGCGCGGTCACCGGCAGCCTGCGGGCTGTCAGCGTTCAGGCGCAGGAAGGCCTCCAGCCCGCCGAAGCCCCTGCCTGCCTTGGCGTCTGTGCCGGTATCCGAGGTTGCGGCGGAGGCTGTTGCGGAGACGACTGTTGGACTGGTGGATGCCGACGCGGCACCCACGCCCGCTGCGGCCATGGCCCCGGCGGCCAGGACTGCTGCCGCTCCGACGCCGATGCGGGTTTTCATTGACGGGATAGATGTCTTCACCACGGTGTGTCCTTCCAGGAATCAGCGCGCGTGCGTCCATCACCGAGCCGTGTGGACACGCACAGAATTACTGTAGGAGCGCAGGCTGGGGAAACGCTGAAAGCCGGTTCTTGGTGCTGCCACCTGGTGCTCCAAGCTTGTTCACATCCGAGGGGTCCTGGCTCACGTGACGGTCAAGGTTCCGTGCATGTTGGAGTGGTAGGTGCAGTGGTACGAGTAAGTGCCGGCCTTGGCGGGAGCAGTAAAGGTGGCGCTGGTGCCGGCTTTGACGACGGCGTCGAAGGAGCCGTCGTCCGCTGTGACGGTGTGGGCCACAGTGTCCATGTTCATCACAGTCACCGTGGCCCCGGCGGGGACGCTGTCCGTGCCCGTGTAGGCAAACGATTTGATGTGGATGGTCAACTCGGCGCTCATTGCCATGGAGCCGTCGGAGCTGGCTCCCATTGGGGCTCCCATGGACGATGCCATCGGGGACGATCCCATGCCGTCCATGGATGCGTGCGGGGAGGCCATGGCGGTGGATGATCCTGTGGATGGGGTGGTTCCTGGCCCGCCGCTCCCGCATGCGCTCAAGCCGATGATGGTGGCGGCGCCTATCAGGGCTATGGCCAGGCGTTGCCGGGTTTTTGTCGTCTTCATTGTGTTCCCTTTCAGGAGCTCGTGGGGTGCTCCCGGCGGAGGCAGTGCGGGTTCAGGCTGGGTGGCGGGAGGTTAAGTGGGCGTAGACGACGGTGTTGTCCAGGTACTCCCTGGTGGCAGGGTCGTAGCCGCCGCAGGTGATGAGGCGGACCTCGGGGCGGTCCGCGTTCTGATAAACCTCCACCGTCGGGAAGGTCGACTTGCGGTAGACGTCGACCTTGTCCACGGTGAAGACCGCGGCGGTGTTGTCCGCGCGCGTGACGGTCACGGTCTGGCCCGGGGTGAGTTCATGGAGCCGGTAGAACAGGCCGGTATCGCTGGTGGTGCTGTTGACGTGGCCCAGGATGATGGCGGAGCCCGTTTGGCCGGGCGTGGGCGAGTCCTGGTACCAGCCGGCCGGTGAGCCGGGTTCTCCGGAGGGGGTCTGGACTTCGCCGCTGGCCTGCTTGCCCAAGGGAGCAATGGCGGCGTCCACGCCGATGGCCGGGACCTCGACCCGGACCGGCACGGAGGCCGTCAGAGCGGCGTCCGGCGCGGCCGGAACAGTGGCGGAGCCGGTGGCGGCACGAGAATCTGAGGGCGCGGGTGCGGCGGTGGGGTTGGGAGAAGGCGCCGTTGATCGGGGGCTGCCGGGGGCTGCGGAGGCGACGGCGGCCGTCCCGGCTGGTCCGGGTGGTTCTGCCTGGAGGCTGAGGCCGATGGAGGTGATGCCGCCTGACAGGAGCAGCGCGGTCGCCGCGGACGCGATGAGGCGTCCGCGGCGGCTGCTTTTTCCAGGTCCCACTCAGTTCCCTGCCTGTTTGCCGGTGTTTTCCCTTGCCCTAGGCCGCCATTTTGCGGCGGATGGCGTACGCTCCGCCGGCGGCCAGGATCATGCCGCCGCCTGCAGCGAGCAGACCCAGGTCAGGACCGGCGGGGGCAGGCATGGTGATGCCGGTGCCGGGGGCGCCCGCAGGCATGGCCTTCAAGGTCCCGCACAGCGCTGGTGACGTTGCGGCCAAGGGCAGGGACGGGACGAGGTCGCTCGGAGCCTTTTGGGCCGCGTCGGACAGGGTGGCCGGGTCCAGGCCGTGGACGACGACAACGGCGGTGCCGGCCTTGAGTGAGTCAGCGGTCTTGGCGTCCAGGGTGAAGGTCCGGTTGTAGGTGTAGGACCCGCCCATGCCCGCGACCTTCAGATCCGTTCCCGCTGCAGGGCTGGTGTCCCCGCTGGTGGACAGGGTCGCACCGATACCGCCGTAGAAGGGCCCGCCTTCAGTGGTGCTGATCACGCCGTCTTTGTTGGTGTCGGCGGACATGTCGGGGCAGGTGCCCTTGGCGCCGATGTGGATGTGCTGGACGTGCGGGTAGGGATTGCCGTTGAACATGGCAGCGAGCCCGGAGACTTTCTCTGTGACGGTTGCCTGGTCACCGCTGACGGTGATCATCACGGTCCCCGAGGCGTTGCTGCCGTTGATTGCAGCGAGGTTCGCCTGGTACATGGTGTTGTTGTCGGCGGCGAGGGCCGGGCTCGTGGAGAGTGCGAGGGCGCCCAGGGCAAGGGCCGGGGCGATCAGGAAAGCAGATTTCTTCATGACTCTTTTTCCTCCATTGGAAATGGACGCTCCCCTGATGGGCTCGCCCACGATGGTGACAACTAGGGTTCGTTGTGATCCAAGCCACGGATGGGAGTGGGCGAATGTTTCTTTGCGCTTGGCCGCGGCCTACTCAGACCAGCAGGCCAGTACCGCAGTGGCTACCTGGTAAGCAAAGGCATCCCGTGACACGTTATGCGGGCCCAGTGCGTCGGGAAGCGCGGCGGCGTCCACGGTCAGGACGAAGTTGTCCTTGGCAAAGACGGCCGACGCAGGGGTTTGAAATGCGGGAAAGCCCAGGTTTTCCAGCCCTTCTATTGGAGCGGCGCCGTCAGCTGCCCGCTGCAGCGCGGCAAGATCATCGCGGGCTCCTTTGGCGTCGGAGGCCTCCTTGACGGAGAGCACCAAAGATCCTGCTGGCAGCGTGTACGTGCAGGTGTAGAGCTTCTCCGCCCAGGAACTGGTGGTGGGGGGATCAGCCGGCAGGGACAGGGTCTGCATGATGTTCGCCCGCGTCTCGTCCCCGCACACCATCAGAGCGGCAGCTGAGGGACCATCCGCCGCCGCACTGGTGACATCAGCCGGCCGTGGTGTTGACGTGCCGGCCCCGGAGGTTTCCGAAGAAGCGATGGACCCAGTCGAAGGGTCATCGGATACCGCCGTTCCACCGCTTGCGGCGGCGCAGCCGGACAGTACCAGCATCAGGACTGCAATGGGAGCCGCTGTCCGCATCCGGCACCGGAGCCCGTTTTGTGGCCTGCTTTGTGAACCCATGGCTGCACCTTCCGGAGAATCCCTGCACTGGCGTGACATCACGCCCTCTATCGAAGAGTTCGGAGCGCCCGCCAATACGGACCGGTGCGGGACGGCGAAATTGTGCAGGTGCGGTCAGCGGACCTGAATCCAATTATGCTCGGAGCATGGGAAGGCGTAATTCTCCGGCGAGGAATGTTCCTCCCGCCAAGTCGGGCCTGTGGCAGCAGCGGACGTGGCTCTGGATTGTTGCTGCCGGATTCGACGTCTACATCCTGGGCGTCGTCATCGGGCTGCAGCCGGCGGGCCCGCTCTGCGGCAGCCCCCTGATTCCCACCAGCAAGGCCGCCGAACTGGTTGACCTGGAGCAGGCAGGCATCGGGGCCGCGGCCGCCTGCTATCGGAACATCGATTCGGACTCCATCCCCGTCTGGAGCCTCATCGCCCTGGGGGTGCTCCTGGTGCTGGTGGGCGTCGCGGCCCGGATAATCAACATCCGGCGCTCCACCGCCGGGGCTGTGGACGCCTAGGCTCGGCTTCAGGCTATTCCGCTGGGACGGGCTTCTTGACCGTTGCCAGCAGGAGAACGCCCGCGACGGCGGTGGCTCCGGACAGCAGGAACAGCACGATGGCCAACGGGGGAGCTGCGTCAGCCTCGCCCAGGATGGTGATGCCGATGGCCACCGCGACGAGCGGATCGATGACGGTCAGGCCCGCGACCACGAGCTCGGGCGATCCCCGGGTGTGGGCATTCTGGACCAGGAAGCTGCCGGCCAGCGCGGCAATGATCAGCCCCGCCAGGCAGGTCAGGGACAGCCACTCGAAGTCGCCCTGGAACAGGCGGCCAATGACGGTCTTGGCCAGGGCCGCCACGAATCCGAACAGAATCCCGGCCCCGGCAGTGAAGACCACCGCGTGCGATTGGTGGCGCCACATTACGTAGGCCGCGCCCACGCACGCCAGGACAGCGGCGAGCACGATCAGGATGGTGACCAGGTGCCGGTCGCTGATCTCCACGTCCTCCGCGGACAGCGCCGCCACGGCCACGAACACACCCACCCCGCCAACGCAGAGCGCGACGGCGGTCAGCACCCGCCGCCCGGGGGACCGGCGGGTGGTCCGGACGGTAGCCAGCGTGGTGACCACCAGGGCCACGGCACCGATTGGCTGCACCACGATCAGGGGCGAGAACCGGAGGCTGGTGAGCTGGAGGAGGATCGCGGCGCCGAGCATCGCCGTCCCGCCCAGCCACATCGGCCTCCGGACCAGGGCCCGGAGGCGGCCGCCGCCCATGCTGCCCGCGGCGCGTCCGGAGGCTGCCGGCTCGTCGCCCACGGCCCGGTGCTGGAACAGCGTTCCCAGGGCGAGCAGGACGGCGCCGGCCGCGGCGATCGGAATCCCGAGCCAGTGATAGGACGTCAGTGCGGACACCGCCGCGGCCTGGATCATGATCAGACCTTACCCGTCCGGGGCGCATGCCAAGCAGCAATGGCGCCCACCCGCCGTCGTACTTCCTGTCTTGGCGACCCGCCTCCCTGGGGTGCGCGGGGTGGACCGTTAAGAAAGCGTCAAGGAATTCGCGTCAGGGCCTCAATGTCCGGCTGCTGGTCCATCCACGGGTCTATGTTGGGTTCAGTGCCGTCGCCCCATGACCCCCCAAGTGTGTGGCGGCGGCACCCCTTATTCCCGGTTGCGGAACATCTGGACAAGGTGGACGCGGAGGAGCATTGTGTTAGTTGCGTCCTCTGGTCCGTGCCTGTTCGCGGGCATGATTACCAGGGCACGTGGATTCAGAATTTAGTCTTTCGCGGCGCCGTTTGCGGCGCCTGTTCGGCCTTACAGCCCTGGAAGCACCGGGAGCCCAAGGCCGTAGCAAGGACAGCCGGGGTTCCCTGCTCCCACAAAGGTGACCCGCCTGCACCCTCTTCCCAGGACGCACCGGTCACGCTGAGCGTATGCCTTCACGGGCTGAGCATCGTTCAAGTAGAGAGCATTCTGATGCAACACAAACACGGAATCCGTTCAGGGTTCCACAAAATTCCTTACATCTTTGCGGCCGCAATTTCCCTTGTGGTGATGGTGGCATGGGCCGCGCCTGCTGACGCGTCCAGCAAGGCCCCCCGGACCTGGACGGTCCAGGTGGGGTCCGAGTCCTGGGA
Source organism: Paenarthrobacter sp. 22069 (assembly GCF_052046035.1). Taxonomy (NCBI): domain Bacteria; kingdom Bacillati; phylum Actinomycetota; class Actinomycetes; order Micrococcales; family Micrococcaceae; genus Paenarthrobacter; species Paenarthrobacter sp. 22069. The sequence goes on from NZ_JBQEQF010000026.1 coordinate 11,523, forward strand.
CCAGGAAATCCAGGGCATGGCCTTCCTCCCCTCGGACATCACCATCAACGAAGGGGACACCATCAACTGGCAGGCCAACTCGGCCGAGATCCACACGGTGACGTTCCTGGCCGCAGGCCAAACGCTGGAGTCCCTGGAGCCCTTTGACCCAGGCAATGCCAATGAGCTCTTCATGCAGGGCGGCAAGTGGTACGACGGCCAGTCGTATTACAACTCAGGCATCTTGGCGAACGTTGACGTTCCCGGGTTCCCTTCAGTGAAAAGTTATAGCTTGAGGTTCCCCAACGAGGGTAACTTCACCTACTACTGCCTGGTTCACGGCATGGCAATGAAGGGCACGGTCCATGTCCAGGAGCGCGGATCCGCGTACCCGCACTCCCAGTGGGACTACGACCACTCATCCAAGGCCCAGGAAGCCGCCATCATCCAGGACGGGATGAAACTTGACGACGCCCTGGCCGAAAAGGCAACAAACCACATGGTCTACGCAGGGGATGACGACGGCGTGGCCATGGTCATGCGCTTTGTCCAGCCGACCGTGACGGTCCACGTCGGTGAAAGCGTCACCTTCATCAATCCGGGCATGGGTGCGCCGCACACGGTCACCTTCGGCAATGAACCCGCGAACATCTTTGACCCGAGCGGAGTTCCTGGGGACTATCGCGGCGGCGATCTCAACTCCGGGATCATCCCAGCCAACGCGGGCCCGTATTCCACGTTCAAAGTGACGTTCAAGACCGAGGGAACGTTCAGGTACATCTGCGCCCTGCATGACTACATGGGCATGGTGGGCAAGGTCGTGGTGGTCGACTAATCAACGTGCCGGCCGGCGGACAACCCGCCGGCCGGTCACTGTCGTCAGCCTGTTTGGACGAAGAGAAGGGCGAAGGCCGCACTCACCGCCAACCCGGCCCACATGCTGATCCAGCACCCCTTCTTGTACTGCAGGGTTTTGCCCCGGCGGTCCGCCATCAGCCATTGGTCGTACAGCACCATCGAGGCCACGAAGACCACGGCGGAAAGCGACAGGAAGACGAACGGCATGGCTGAAGGTTCCACAGGAAGACCGCCGTCACTTCGCAAAACTACTAATCATGCTTACCATTATGGGGCGTAGGCTGCCCGCTGGGGGCAGAGCACCCGCGCCGCACCGGAGGTCTCAAGCATGGACAACGAAATGCGTCCCCTCACTGATGAAGAACTGATGTCCGAGCAGGCCACCGCCCTGCCGGACAAGGAAGTGGCGTCCGTCCTGGATCTGAACGCGGACCTGGACCTGGGCATCAACGCCGCAGCTCCGATCGACCTTGCCGTGGCCGCCAACGCCAACGTGGCCGCGCCCATCGATGCCGCCGCCTCGGCCAACATCCTGTCCTACGGTTCCGACGCCCAGGCACTCTCCAGCCAGGACGCCGCCATCGACCAGGGCATCACCGCTGACGCCAACGCGGACTCCACCCAGGACAGCGTGATCGGCCAGGGCGACGGCACCGCTGACACCGGCACCGCCGACACCGGCACTACTGACGCCGGCACCACTGACACCGGTACTGCGGACGGAACCACCAGCACCGGCGGCCTGACGGACGCAGCCGGCGCCCTGAACGGCAACCTGCTCAACGTCGACGTGAACCTCGACGCCGACGCCGCCATCGCCGCCCCGATCAACGGTGCCGTGGCTGCGAACGCCAACGTGGCCGCGCCCATCGACGCTGCGGTCGCCGCCAACATCGGCTCCATCGACAGCCAGGCCTACGCCATCTCGGACCAGAGCGCCACGATTTCGCAGCACATCGACGGCGAGGCCAACGCCACGGCCGGCCAGCAGTCCGACCTGCAGCAGTAAGCAAAGATGACCCAGACCCACGGCGGCCCGCCTCCCGAGGCGGGTCGGCCGTCGTCGTACGCTGACCTTGCCCAGGACCCGCCCGTCCGGACCATCACGACGGCGGGTGCCCACCTTCCAGCGCTGGCTGACGGCGTGCAGCTGCTCGGCACGGCGGAGGGTTCCGGTTACCGCGAGCCGCCTGCCCTGGTGCGCCGCGCCGACGGCCAGACCCTCCAACTGACCCGGCTCCTGTACCTGGTGCTGGAGGCTGCCGACGGCACGCACGATCTCGACGCCATTGCCCGCCACGTCAGCGAAGGGTCCGGGCGTCTGGTCAGCGCGGACAACGTGCGCACGCTGATGGACTCCCAGCTGCTCCCGATGGGCCTGCTCCGGCTGGCCGACGGCACCCAGCCCGAGGTGAAGAAGTCCAACCCGCTGCTGGGCCTGCGGTTCCGCTACATCGTCTCCGACCCTGAGCGCACCCGCCGCATCACGGCTCCGTTCGCGGTGCTGTTCAACCCGCTGATCGTGGTGGCCGTGACTGCGGCGTTCCTGGCGGCGTGCTGGTGGGTGCTGATGGTGAAGGGCCTCGGCTCTGCCACCCACGAGGCCTTCGCCCAGCCCGCCCTCCTGCTGCTGATCCTTGCCGTCACCATCCTGTCCGCGGGCTTCCACGAGTTCGGCCACGCCGCCGCCACCCGCAGGGGAGGGGCGACCCCCGGGGCCATGGGTGCCGGGCTGTACCTGCTGTGGCCGGCGTTCTTCACGGACGTCACGGACTCCTACCGGCTGGGCCGCGGCGGCCGGATCCGCACGGACCTGGGCGGCCTGTACTTCAACGCCATCGTGGCGGTGGCCATCATGGCGCTGTGGTGGGCCACCGGCTTCGACGCGCTGCTGCTGGTGGTGGTCACTCAGATTCTGCAGATGGTCCGCCAGTTGATCCCGCTGGTGAAGTACGACGGTTACCACATGCTGGCCGACGCCACCGGAGTGCCGGACCTGTTCCAGCGGATCAAGCCCACCCTCCTGGGGCTCCTTCCCTGGCGCTGGGGCAACCCGGACAGCAAGGTGCTCAAACCCTGGGCACGCGCCGTGGTCACCGCCTGGGTCCTGGTGACCGTCCCCGTGCTGCTGTTCAGCATGGTGATGATGGTCCTGTCCCTGCCGCGGCTGCTGGCCACCGGCTGGGCCGGCGTGGGCAAGCAGCAGGAGCTGCTGGCCGCCAGCCTTGCGTCCGGGGACATCCTGGGCGTTGTGGTGCGCGCCCTGGCGATGGTGGTGGTGGCCGTGCCGGTGCTGGGCGTGCTGTACATCGTGGTGCGGCTGCTGCGGCAGCTGGTTACCGGGCTGTGGCAGAAGACCCGCGGCAAGGCGGTCCAGCGGACCGTTGCCATGGGCGCTGTGGGGGCCCTGTTGGCCGGGCTTGCTTGGGCATGGTGGCCCGACGCCGGGACGTACCGTCCGGTGCAGGCCTACGAACGCGGGACGCTGGGGGATGCCACCCGGGCGATTCTTCCCGTCCGCGACCGCGGGGCATTGCGGCAGGGTGCTGCCGGCCGGACCGTCGCCCTGTGGCCGACCGGCGCCGCCAAACCGACCCGGGACAACCCGCAGCTGAGCATGGTGCTGGTGCCGGCGTCTGCCGTCGGGGCTCCCGCAACCGCCGGCGGTTCGTCCACTGCTGCGCCGTCCTGGGTGTTCCCGTTCGACCGGCCGGCCGCCCCGGAAGGCGACGGAAACCAGGCGCTCGCCGTCAACACCACCGACGGGTCCGTCCAATACAGCGTGGCGTTCGCCTTGGTGTGGGCCGAGGATGGCCAGCCCGTCACCACCACCAACGAGGCCTACGCCTTCGCCAACTGCAGTGGCTGCGCGGCGGTAGCTGTCGGATTCCAGGTGGTCCTGGTGGTGGGGCAGACCGACGTGGTCGTGCCGCAGAACCTCTCCGCCGCCGCCAACTACAACTGCCTGGACTGCCTCGCCTATGCCCTGGCAAGCCAGCTGGTCCTCACCCTGGACGGCCCGCTGGACGGGGACAGCAGGCAGCAGCTCGAAGCGCTGTGGGCCCAGATCGCCGAGTACGGCCGGACCATCCAGGACGTGCCGCTCTCCGAGATCCAGGCCACGCTCAACGGGTACAAGGAGCAGATCACGGCCATCATCAAGGGCAGTACTGCAACGGCAACATCGTCGCCGTCTGCATCGGCGACGGCCTCGGCCGGTTCAGAGCCCGGCCCCACGTCGTCCGGTGCCGGCGTTGAACCCTCCACCCAGGCGACCGGGCCCGCCGGTGATCCCAACCCGGCCCCGACTGCCGGTGCCACCGCACCGTCCGGACAATATACGGAAGGCCCGCAGCCGACGTCGTCCGTTGCCTACCCCACGACGGAACCGAACCTGGACCCGGGAACCGTCACCACCCCGCTGGCGACGTCCGGGGCCGGCTGAGCGGCCAAAGCGGAGGATTACGTGGCGATGCTGCGCAGGATTTGGTGTGCAACCAGCCGGTCGACGCCTCGCCCACCAGGAAAGCGCGGTCGGTGTGCCTGGTAGGGAGAAGGCAGCCGTCGGGAACAACCACGGCTGCGGGTTCGTTTCATACGGGACGCCAAGGGAAAGAGGATGCTATGGCTGCTGACTACGACGAACTGCGTACCGACGTCAAGGAAACGCAGGAGAGCTCGCTCGAGGACGTCAAATCCGCCAACGCCCCGGACGCGCGCAGCGTGGTCCGGGAGCTGGATGCCCCCGACGACGCCGACGCACTCGGCATCCCCGGGGGCGAAATCGTGGCCGAGGAACTGACGGTGGTGGTTGTGCCCGCAGCCAAGGATGAGTTCACCTGCGCCTCCTGCTTCCTGGTGCGGCACCGTTCGCAAATCGCGAGGGAAAAGGACGGGCATCTCTACTGCCGCGAATGCGAGGGCTGACTTCCGTTTCCGTCGGAATTCCTCGCTGGCCCTGGCTGGCAATGTAGGGCATCTACGCTTGCGCGTTCGCAATGGTTCGCGTCTCACCGCGGATGCTGTCAGCTCCTGCAAGCGCGGCCAGTCAGGACTGGTCGGCGAGGTTCCCGAGAGTGACGTGGAGCGTTTGCGACCCGGTGCCGCGCCGAACGTCCACGTCGACCTGTTGGTCCGGATTCTGCTTCCTGAGTGCCACGAGCAGGTCCGTTACGTTGCCGACGTCTGCACCTGCGAACTTGGTGATGATGTCACCCGCCTTCATGCCTGCCTTTTCTGCGGGGCTGCCCGCGGACACGCTGACCACCAGCGCTCCCGCCGTGGTGGGCAGCGAGAACCTTTGTGCAAGCTGTGGCGTGATGTCCGTCGGGACGACGCCGAGGGCTGCGTGCTTGACCGAACCGCTCGCGAGCAGCTGGTCGGCCACGTCGGTGACCGTGCCCGACGGCGTCACGAAGCCGATGGCCACCGCCCCGGAGCTTGGCGGCAGATAGGCCTCGGAGAGTCCGATGACTTGTCCACTGGAGTCGGCGACGGCACCACCGGAGTTGCCCGGGGAGATGGGTGCGTCGGTCTGGAGCAGGTCGATGGCGCCGTGCGGGGATTCCGGCGACGGCGGCATGTTCCGGTGCAGGCTGGAGACGATGCCGGCGGTCACCGTTTCTGCCAGGCCCAGGGGGCTGCCGATGACAACGGTCATCGAGCCCACTTCCGGGTCGGAGGACGCGAAGCGGGCGGCGGGAAGCCCTGTGCGGCCGACTTTCAGGACTGCGACATCGGTGACGTCATCCACGCCCACCAGCGTGCCCTGGGTCTGGGAGCCGTCCGCGAACTGAACCTGGACGGTTTTGAATGGCTGCTTTTGCTGGTCCTCCACCACGTGCGCGTCCGTCACGATGGATCCATCACTGCGGTAGATGACACCACTGCCCAGGCCGATGTCGGTGCGGATCGTCACTACGGAAGGTTCGACGTCCTTGACCACGCCCGGCACTGCGGGGAGGCCGCCGCCGTCGGCCTGGGGGGTGGGCGAAGCGGACCCGGACTGCTGCGCCTGGGTGGAGGCGGGGGTGGGCCCGGGGCTGCCGGTGCAGCCTGCCAGGGCAAGGGCTGCGGCGGTTCCGCCTGCGGCCGCGCAGAGCCTGATTGATTTCATGGGGCCTCGTCTCCTTCGGGCATCCCGGCGCACCTCCGTACAATTCTTATAAAACCGCAGTAGTTGCGTTTGCGCAATGGCTAATCGGTCCGTTTTGATGCTCCGGGCGTAACAAGGCTGTCAAGGATGCCCTGCCGCCATCACGACTGGACAACGGCCGTTGAATGGCTTGGGTGAATTGCCTAGCCTGATCAAAAGGGCAACCGAGGAACTCAGCCCAAGAAGGCGATGGATCGTGCCGTTGTCAGACGACGAGCGCAGGCGGCTCGAGGAGATGGGCCTTCTTCCCAGCTGACCGCATCGGTGAGCGGAAGGATTAGAGGTGGCAGGTGAGGGCCCGGGCTTGGAGGAGGGGCCGGACAACTATGTTTTGGTTCGTAAGGGCTACATTCTCACCGGCCGGGCGCTGTTTAAAGGCTGGGCCATCACCACGACCCTGTGGCTGATCGGCCTCTACACCGTGCTGGCGGCCACCTCGCAAGGGTTCCTGCTCAACCTCGCCCTCATGATCGGAACGTACGGGTACACCGCCGCCCTGTTCCTTGGCCTGCCGCTGGGCTGGCTGCTGGGACTCCTGCTGCGCCCCATCCGGAACCAATGGATCCACATTGGCGCGTTCTTCATCGTGCCCACCTTTGCATTCTGGGCACTGGGCTCCCTTTTCGGCTTCGGCTGGACGCTGGAAGCCCTTGGGCTCTGGGCAACCGTCGGCCTCGCCTCCGCCTTTGGACGCCTGGCCGTCTGGAACGACGTCATTATGCGCTGATCGGGGGCGGAGTCCCTGGCCCTGAGGACAAACCGCCGCAGGACTCTGAGGACGGTTTTCTGACCAGTGGCCGACACCACTACTTCCCGCCGGCTGCCGGGACTCTGCTCCTGCACCGGCAATCTCGCTGCTTCCACCCCTCCGCCGTCCTGCTGACATTGGACTGGTTTAGGTCAGCCCGCGGCATAGGTGGTCCCGGCAGCCGTTGCCCGGCTCACCCCAGCTTGGAATGGTGGCCCTTGACGGGAGTGTTGCTGTGGTGGACCCCGTGCTGCAGCTGCAGGGCGCAGTGGATCAGCGGGAAATGGCTGAACGCCTGGGGCGTGTTGCCCAGCTGGCGGTTGTTGCGCGGGTCCCACTCCTCGCTGAGAAGGCCCACGTCGTTGCGCAGCGAGAGCAGGCGTTCGAACAACTCCACAGCCTCGTCACGGCGGCCGATGCCCAGCAGCGCGTCGGCGAGCCAGAAGGAGCAGGCCAGGAAGACGCCCTCGGTGCCGGGAAGCCCGTCGTTGCTCGCCTGCGGCCGGTACCGCAGGACGAACCCGTCTTCGGTGAGGTTCTTTTGGATCGCGTCCACGGTGCCCACAACACGGGGATGGTCGTGGGGGAGGAACCCCACGCGGGGGATGAGCAGCAGGCTCGCATCGAGTTCGGTGCTGCCGTAGGACTGGACGAAGGTGTTGTGCTTGTCGTCGAAGCCGTGGGTCATGACGTCGTTGTGGATCTGCTTCCGCAGTGCCGCCCAGCGTTCGCCGGGCCCCGGAAGCCCGGACTCCTCGACGGCCTTCACCATCCGGTCCGCCGCAACCCAGGCCATGACCCGGGAGTGGGTGAACTTGCGGCGGGGGCCGCGCATTTCCCAGAGCCCGTTGTCCGGCTGGTCCCATGCGCCCTCCAGGAACTCCATCAAGGCGATTTGGATGTCCCAGGAATCGTCCTTGGTGCCGGGGTCCGCGGCACGGGTGAGCGCCAGGCCGTCCAGCACCTCACCCCAGACGTCCAGCTGCAGTTGCGGGGCTGCGGCGTTGCCGGTGCGGACCGGTTTGGAGCCCTCAAATCCGGCCAGCCACGGGAGTTCCCCTTCGGGCAGCCGGCGGGTGCCGTCCAGACCATACATGATCTGCAAATCCGCAGGGTTGCCGGCCACGGCACGCAGCAGCCACTCCCGCCAGGCCGCCGCTTCCTCCGTGTAGCCGCAGGCGAGCAGGGACTGCAGTGTGAGGGTAGCGTCCCGGAGCCAGCAGTAGCGGTAGTCCCAGTTGCGGCTGCCGCCGGGGTCTTCGGGCAGGGAGGTGGTGGCCGCGGCGACGATCCCGCCGGTGGGGGCATACGTGAGGGCCTTGAGGGTGATCAGGGAGCGTTCCACTGCGTCCTGGTAGTCCCCGGCCATGGTGTTGCGGTCGGTCCACTGCTCCCAGAATTCCTGGGTAGAGGCAAGGGCGCGTTCGGGGTCGGTGCGGTCCGGGACGGGCTTGTAGCTGTGGGCCCAGCGCAGGACGAACGGGATCCTGTCACCGGCGTTGACGGTGAATTCGCTGACCGTCCGCATATCCTTGCCCTTCAGCGGGGCCGGGGTAGTGAGGTAGGCCGCATCCGGGCCGGCGATGGCACTGATGCCGTGGTCCATCCGCCGGACCCAGGGGACGATGCGCCCGTAGTCGAAGCGCAGCAGCAGTTCCCCGTTCATGGGGACGCGTCCCTTCAGGCCCTCCACAATGCGCACCATGTCCGCCGAATCGTCCCGGGCCGGCATGAAGTCGGTGACCCTGACGCTTCCGTCGGCGGTGTCCCATTCCGTCTCCAGGATCAGCGTTCCGGGCCGGTAGCGCCGGCGGGTGCAATCGCCCGCCCCCGCTGGGGCCAGGAGCCAGCGGCCGGCGTCCGGGGAGTCCAGCAGGGCCGCGAAGCAGGCCGGCGAATCGAAGTTGGGCAGGCACATCCAGTCAACGGACCCGCTCCTGCCCACCAGGGCTGCCGTATGCAGGTCGCCGATGATTGCGTAGTCTTCGATCCTTGCCATCAGTCCCTCCCGGGTTGTGTGTCGTAAATGGTGCGGCTCCCGCGGCAGCGGCAGCCCGGGTGTTAACCGCCCACCTGGTCCACGGTGAAGGCCGCCAGGAATCCTGCTGCCGTTATCAGCCCGGTGAGCATGTGGTGCTCCTCGAAGGCTTCGGGAATCATCGTGTCGGCGAGCATGGCCAGGATGGCCCCCGCTGCAACGGCGGTGATGAAAGCCACCACTTCCCCCGGGGCGCCTTGCAGGACCAGGTATCCGACCAGCGCGGCAAGTCCGGAGAGGACGGCGATGCCGCCCCATACGCCGAACACGTACCCTGGCCCGCGGCCGGCCTTCTTCATCCCGGCGGTGCTGGACAACCCTTCCGGGACATTCGAGATGAAGACGGCGGCCAGCATGGCAGGGCTGACCGCGCCCGCTGTGACCAGCCCGACGCCCAGGACCACCGATTCCGGGATGCCGTCCAGCAGGGCGCCGACGGCAATGGCCGTGCCGCTGCCTGGTTTGTCCTTTTCCGAGGGCTGCTTGCCGCCCGAACGTTTCCGGTGCTTGGCGCCCTTGCTGGCGAGCACGGCATTGGCGGCAACGTACACGAGGGCGCCGGTGGCGAATCCGGCGATGGTGGGCCACAGCCCGCCGCCGTTCACGGCCTCCTCCACGAGCTGAAAGGACAGCGCTGAAATCAGCACCCCGGCGCCGAACGACATCACGGAGGACACCACCTTCGGCGGAATCCTCCACTTCCACGCCAACGCGCACCCCACCACCAAGGCCCCACCCGCGATGGTGCCCCACATCCATGCCTGCAGCCATGCGGGCATCACGCGCCACCCGCCGTCGTTCGTTTGGCACCCGGGCCTTTAACGCTCCGGGCATTGTTCACCGCGAGGGCGCGGACCGCCGCAAAGGCCAGGAGGGCCGCCAGCCCGGCAGCGGACACTGCCTTCCACAGCCCTGTCCTGCCTCCCCATCCAGCCCGCGCGTTCGGCCGCCGGCCGGTTTCCGGGTCCCCACTGGTGACGTCGTTGTCATCCAGCTCCCAGGCCGACGCGGGAGGGAAGATCCCCGCGGGCAACTTTTCCTCCCTCAGCCCACGCCGTGCGGCCAGCCGCTCCCGTACCGCCTGGTTGGGGGCAGGCGCCGCGCCCTCAGCCGCCAGGGCTGCGGGGAAATCGATGATGTAGGACTCGCCGTGGAAGGCTGCCGAGGCAACCGCGTCCAGCCACATGGGGGTGGGCGCCTGCACGCCGCGGCGCGCGAACCCGGCCTGGAGCATCTCCTTGATTTCGGGCAGGCTCCTGCCGGCGGCCTCGCGGGTCACGTCAAAAATCGCCGCCTGGAGCAGCATCTTCTCCTGCGCCGCGGGGTCCTTCGCGCTCGGGTCCTGCCCGGTAGGGTCCGGGTCAAGGGGCTCTGCATCCGGGTTAACGCTGCCGGGGCTGGTGCTCATGGGCTTCCTTTCGGTTGATGGTCTTCCGCCTGGTCGTCAGCTGACCCGGTAGGGGGCGGCGTCGGTGGCGCGGAATGCCAGTCCGTTGCCGGGGGAGTCTCCGGGCCGGATCCACCCGCCGTCCGGGTCAAGCGTTCCGTCGAAGAACAGGTTCTCGATCCGGACGTGGTCATGGAACCATTCCAGGTGCCGGAAGTTGGGGGTGGCTGCGGCAACGGCGGCGCTCAGGTGGGGTGCGCAATGCCCCGAGAGCTCCAGGCCGTGAGCGGCGGCGACGGCCGCGACGCGCAGCCACTCGCTGATCCCGCCGCACCTGCTGACATCGGCCTGGAGGCAGTCCACCGCGTGCGCGGCGCACATCTGCCGGAAGTAGAACAGCCCCGTGCCGTATTCGCCGGCCGCCACATCAGCGGCGACGGCGGCACGGACGGCGCGCAGCCCGGCAAGGTCATCGCTGGAAACGGGTTCCTCGAACCAGGTGACGCGCTCGCCTTCCACTTCCTGCATCACCCGGATTGCCTGCTTGGCGGTGTAGCCACCGTTCGCGTCCACGAACAGTTCCGTGTTGGGGCCGACGGCGGCACGCGCCTGGCGGATGCGGTCCAGGTCCCGCGCCACGTTGGTTCCGCTGTCCTGGCCGATCTTGATCTTCACCCTGGGAATGTGCTGCTCCAGTGCCCAGCCCTGGAGCTGGTCGCGCAGCTGGTCCTCGCCGTAGCTGGTGAAGCCGCCGCTGCCGTAGACGGCAACCTTGTCCCGGACGGCGCCCAGGAGCTTGTGCAGCGGCACTTCCAGCAGCCGCGCCTTCAGGTCCCACAGGGCGCAGTCGACGGCGGACACGGCGTAGGACACCAGCCCGGTCCGGCCGGGGTTACGCACCGCCTTGGCCATCGCCGCCGCGGCGGCCGGCACGTCCAGGACGTCAATGTCCCGGACGGCCGGGGCCAGCAGGTCCTCCACCAGGGCTGCCGCCGCGGCCGGGGCATAGGTCCAGCCCAGACCGTGCTTTCCGCCGCCGTCCGCCTCCACCAGGACCAGCGTGGTGGAGTCCCAGCTGTAGGTCCCGTCCGCTTCCGGGGCGTCGGTGGGGACGGTGTAGGCGCTGGCCCGGACGGCGGTGACTGTGGCTGCGGCGGGCACCGGTCAGCCCTCCTTGTGCGGCAGGAATTCCTGGATCTTGGTCTTGACCCCCTCCTTCACCACGCCCCAGGCGCTGTCGTCGCCCTTGATCATGGCCTCGGCGGTCTTGCGGGCCTGTTCAAAGGTGGCGTGCGGCGGGATCGGCGGAATGTCGGGGTCGGTGCGGACGTCCAAAAGCGTGGGCCGGTCCGCGGCGAGGGCCTTCTCCCAGGCCGGCCCGACGTCGTCGGGATCCTCCACATGGAGGCCCTGCAGGCCGAGGCTTTCCGCGAAACCCGCGTAGTCGACGTCGGGCAGGGCCTGGGACTCGCGGAAGGCCGGCACCCCGCCCATCGCGCGCATCTCCCAGGTGACCTGGTTCAGGTCATTGTTGTGCAGGACGGCCACCACCAGCCGCGGGTCCTCCCATTCGCGCCAGTAATGCTTGACCGTGATGAGCTCCGCCAGCCCGTTCATCTGCATGGCGCCGTCACCGGCGAAGGCGATGGCCGGCCGGCCCGGGTGCGCGAACTTGGCGCCGATGGCATAGGGGACACCCGGACCCATCGTGGCCAGGTTGCCGGACAGTGAACCCCGGACCCCGTCCACGAACTTCAGCTGCCGGGCATACCAGTTCGCTGACGAGCCCGAATCCGCGCTGAGCATCGCATCCGCGGGCAGCCGGGTGGAGAGCTCCGCGAACAGCCGCATGGGGTTGACCGGGTTGGCGCCGACCATGGCCTCGTCATGCATGGTCTCCCACCAGCGGCTGATGCCCTTCTCCAGGTTCTCCCGCCAGGACCGGTCCTGCTTGCGGGCCAGGTGCGGGGTCAGGGCCCGCAGCGCGGTGGCGGCGTCGGCCACGATGTTGAATTCGTTGGTGTAACGAAGGCCGATCATCCGGGGATCGATGTCGATCTGCACGCCGCGGGCCTGTCCCGGTTCCGGCAGGAACTGCGTGTAGGGGAAGCTGGAACCCACCGTGAGCAGGGTGTCGCAGTCCCGCATCATCTCGTAACTGGGCCGGGTGCCCAGCAGCCCGATGGATCCGGTGACGTACGGCAGGTCGTCGGGCAGGGCGTCCTTGCCCAGCAGAGCCTTGGCCACGCCGGCCCCGAGCAGTTCGGCCACTTCCTGGACCTCGGCGGCCGCGCCGCGGGCGCCCTGTCCGATCAGGATGGCCACCTTGGAACCTTCATTCAGGAGCTGGGCGGCACCCCGGACCGCGTCGCTGTCCGGTTGCATCTCCGGCCAGCGGGCCCCGACGCTGGAGGGCACCATCTTGAACTCGTGGGTGGGCGCGGCATACTCCAGTTCCTGCACGTCGGCCGGGATGATGACCGCGGTGGGCGCCTGCTGGGCCTCCGCGATCCGGATGGCCCTGTCGATGACGTTGGGCAGCTGCTGCGGGACGGTCACCATCTGGACGTAGTCGGAGGCGACGTCCTTGAACAGGGTCAGCAGGTCCACCTCCTGCTGGTAGGAGCCGCCCATGGCGCTGCGCGCTGTTTGGCCCACGATGGCCACCACCGGAACGTGGTCCAGCTTGGCGTCATAGAGCCCGTTGAGCAGGTGGATGGCGCCGGGACCGGAGGTGGCCATGCACACCGCAACCCGGCCGCCGAACTTGGCGTAGCCCACGGCCTCGAACGCCGCCATCTCCTCGTGCCTTGCCTGGATGAATTTCGGCTGGTTCCCCGCCTTGCCGAAGGCGGCGAGGATTCCGTTGATGCCGTCTCCGGGGAACCCGAATACCTTGTCCACACCCCACTCACCCAGCCGGGAGAGCAGGTAGTCGGCCACTGTGGTTGCCATGATCAGTCTTCCTTTGTGCTCGTCAGGGCGCCGGTGCGGGCGCCGTGGACCAGGACGCGGGCGGCGCGGGCCGCCAGCGCCATGATGGTCAGGGCCGGGTTGGCGCTGCCCTGGGTGGGCAGCACGCTGCCGTCGGTGACCAGGAGGTTGGGTACCGCGAAGCTGCGGCAGTTCCGGTCCACCACGCCCGCGTCCTCGGTGGCGGCCATCCGGGCGCCGCCCACCAGGTGGGCGTAGCGGTTGATGGTGATGACCTCCTCCGCCCCGGCAGCAGTCAGGATTTCCTCCATGACCTTCTGCGCGGCGGACATCAGCTGCCGGTCGTTGCTGCACTGGCTGTAGCTGAAGCGGGCCACGGGAATGCCGTGGCGGTCCGTCTCGTCCGCCAGGGTCACCCGGTTTTCCTTCAGGGGGAGGAACTCGCACAGCGCACCCAGGCACGCCCAGTGCGGGTAGTCGCTCATGTAGCGGCGCAGCGCCGGACCCCAGTGCCCCTGCGCGGCAACGTGCTCGGCCCAGGTGATGGGCAGCGGGGATACGCACTGGATGGAGAAGCCCCGCTTGTAGGGCTTGCTGGGGTCCGTCTCGTAGAAGTCCTCCGTGCTGACCTCCGGGGGAGGGGCCTTCCACATCCGCACCTCGGCCTGGAACCGCCCGGCGGTCTGCGGCGCGCCCTGGACCATCAGGTACCGGCCAACCTGGTCGAAGTCGTTGCACATCCCGTCTGGGAAGCGCGTTGACGTGGAGTTCAGCAGCAGCCGCGGCGTTTCGATCGAGTAGCCGGCCACGGCCACCATCCGGGCGCGCTGGAACCTTGCCACCCCGCCGTGGACATATTCGACGCCGGTGGCGCGCCCGGTCCGTTCGTCGAACCCGATCCGGGTGGCCATCGCTTCGGCCCGGATTTCGGCGCCGTGCTGCAGGGCGTCCGGGACATGCGTGATCAGCGGGGAGGCCTTGGCGTTGACCTTGCAGCCCTGCAGGCAGAAGCCGCGGTAGATGCAGTGCGGCCGGTTGCCGAACCTGCCGTTGGCGATGGCCACCGGCCCCACCTTCGCGGTAACGCCGCACGCGTTGGCCCCGCGCAGGAACACTTCACCGTTGCCGGACACCGGATGCGGCCGGTGCGGGTAGCTGTGCGGGTCGCCCCACGGCCAGTATTCACCGGCCACGGGCAGCTCCGCCTCGATGTCCTCGTAGTACGGCCGCAGCTCCGCATATTCCAGGGGCCAGTCCGCGCCCACGCCGTCCGCGGTGAAGGTCCGGAAATCGCTGGGGTGGAACCGCGGCGTGTACCCCGCAAAGTGGACCATCGATCCGCCCACGCCGCGGCCGGAATTGTTGGACCCCAAGGGCACCGGATCCGTCCCCGTGATGACGCGTGGCTCGGTCCAGTACAGGTGGTGGGACCCTGCCTCATCGCTCACCCAGTCCCGCTCCGGTTCCCAGAACGGTCCCGCCTCCAGCGCCACGGCCCGCCACCCGGTCCTTGCCAGGCGCTGCAGCAGCGTCGCACCCCCGGCGCCGCAGCCCACGATCACAATGTCCACCTCATCGGCGTCGTTGTACCGCCGCATGTCAGCCCGCAGCTGCCCGTTGCTGCCGGGCCCGGCGGGCAGCAGCCAGGCGGACCCGTTGCGCTCGCGGACCCTGTTCACTTGTCCGCCCCGGAGGCTGGACCGGAGGTTGGCTGGCGGGCCGGCCCGTGGGTTGGATCGTCATCCGGGCGGGCGTCCCGGACTTCGAACGGCTCCAGCCGGTCCACGCCCAGGTTCCTGTACCCGCGCGGGTAGGCCGGTCCGGCGAAGCCTATCTCGTCCCATGCCAGCGGATGGGAGTAGAAGGCGGTGCAGGCGTAGCGGGTCCACAGGCCCCATACCCGGTCCGCCGGCAGGCCGTGCCAGAGTTCCTGGTGCAGGTCGCAGATGTCCTGCAGCAGCGCCGCCTGCTGCTCCGGATCGAGCAGCGCAAAAGTGCGGCCGCCGCGGGAACCGGCCTCGGCATCCAATGCAGCGAGCGTGGCGCGCCAGGCCTCACCGTCGCGGGGCAGGTTGTCATAGTGCCAGCCGTCGGTCTGCTCCTCGGCCAGCCGGGCGTCCACCAGGTTTACAACGGGCACGCGGGGTTCGCCGTGCTGGGCGAGCAGCTGGTCGAAGAGTGCCTGCGCGGCGGCTTCTTCCGCAGGCGTGAAGAAGCGGATGTCCGGCGGCCGGCCCAGGCGGGATTCGACGACGGCGGCAGTGGCCCGGTCCCAATGCCCCGCCTGGGCAAGGGTGCTGAAGCCCGGGTAGCGGCCGCCGCCGTCGGACAGTTCCAGCGGCAGCCTGCTCATGGTTCCCGCCTCAGTATCGATGCCAGCACTCCCATTCCGCCCACCATGGTGACCAGCAGCGGAGCGAACAGGGGCGGGCCCATCTCCACGTTGTAGCGCAGGTTGGACAGCCCACCGGGCTTTTGCCGGATGCCCTGCAGGTGCAGCCACGTTCCCTGCAGTCCGTTGGCGATGATGGCGGCACTGGCCAGCGGCAGCGCCGTCTTGGCCATCCGCCGGCTGAAGACACCGGCCACCCCGGCGGCCGCCCCCACCGGTCCGAGCGCCACCGGCACCCACATCCACTTGTTGCCGAAGCTGGCCTTGTCATGCTCGAGGTAGATTTCGGCGGCGGTCACCAGTGCCCCTGCCGCTGTGAGGCCGGACAGGGAACGCTCAAACCTGCCGGTCTGCACATTCCGGATGAGCCGGTCGATACCGTTGACCGTGCTGGTCACCGGGTCTGTTTGCTGGTGGGTCTTCATGGTTCTCCTTATCCGGCCCTGATGTGCGCAACCTTTGCAGTTTGGTAACTATCCGGCGAAACTAGTGGTTATGGACACACCTGCCTCATCGGAGGAACTGACGCCGCCGGCAAGCCGGGAAGTTGAAGCCGTGCTCGCGGCTGCCGACGTCCTGCTGCGGGTGGTGGCCAGCTCGGTGGCCGAGGTGGAGGATGTGGTCAACACGCCCCAGCTGCGCGTCCTGGTCCGCATCCACAACGTTGGGCCGCAGAACCTGGGCGGGGTGGCGGCCGAACTCGGCGTCCATGCCTCCAACGCGACCCGCATCAGCGACCGGCTGGTGGCGGCCGGACTGATCGAGCGGCGGGAGGACCCGGCGGACCGCCGGTACGTCCTGCTGGAACTGACCGGGAAAGGGAAAGAGCTGGTCAATACCGTGCTGGAGCACCGGCGGCAGGCCATTGCCGGGGTGATCTCCCGGATGCCGGCCGGACGCCGTCCCGCGCTTGCGGCGGCCATGGAGGCCTTCGCGGCCGCGGCCGGCGGCCAGGGAACGTCTGATGGCCGCTTCACGTTGGGAGCCGGGGCCTGAGGGCCGGCACCGGAAGGCGCAACCCATACCTTCATTGAACTGCCGCGCTTGCAGGGGCGCAATAGTTGAGCTTCGCGAAAGAGTTGGCGGAAAGCACCGGTTTTGAGGGGCTGCCGTGCCACGGTTCGTGGTGTCCATGGCTGCTCAGATGTCGGGCCAGGGGGAGATGCCCCACTGGCCGGTGTGGGTTTGCCCCGGTTGGAGGGTGACCAGGCCTTCCCCCGAATTGAATGCGTCCGGTGCGCACGTCATCGGCTCCACGCCCAGGCCCGTCCGGCGTCTATCCGCCTGGGGGAGGGTATCCCCGGTGAAGATTTCCAGGTAGGGGTACGTCCCGTCCACCCAAAGCTCCACCGCAGCGGAGCGGTCATGGCGCACCAGCTTCACCCGGGCCCGGCCATCCTGACCGCGGAGCAGGTCGGTGTAGGCTACGTCGATGTGCCGGCCGCCAAGCTGCTGAAGTTCGCGCAGGTCGTACTGTGTGCCGTCCACCTTCTCACGGCCCGTGGGGATACCCCGATCGTCCACCGGAAGGTATGTCCGCCCCGGAACCTGGACAAGGCCTGCGTCGATGACCTGGCCCGACAGCCCCAGGCTCAGGTAGGGGTGGGCACCTGTCCCGAACGGGCACGGCCGCTGGCTGCGGTTGGTGACCGTGGTCTGCACGGTCAGACCGCCGTCGTCGAGCGTGTAGTCCAGCCGGCAGTCGAGCACCCACGGCCAGCCCTGGCAGGCGTGGAGGGTGCAGGTGAAGGAAATGCGGTCCTCCGCCTGGTCCGCAACCGCCCAGTTCCGCCAGCGGGTCAGGCCGTGGATCGCGCCGCCCTTGTCCGGCTCGCTGAGGTCAAGCTGCAGGTCGGTGCCGTCCCAGGCGAACCTGCCGCCCTTGATCCGGTTGGGCCATGGGATCAGGGACTGTCCCCGCGCGCCCGTGCACATCTCGTCCGGCCCGTACCCGTCCAGCAGGGGCCGGCCGTCCAGCAGGTAGTCCCGCAGCGCCCCGCCGACTTCGGTCAGTAATACAGTCTGACGGCCGTGCCGGATCTCGTACTGGCGCCCGGACGGGAGCCGATGGCCATCGGTGGCCCCGGGCGCGTCGGCACTTTCCTGTACGGCACCCGTTTCTGCCGGATTCATGACTGGCCGGTCCCGCCGCTGCCGGCTGCCTGGAGGTCCAGGACAACCTTGACGTCATCCGTGCGGTGGTCGAAGGCCTCGGCGAATTTGTCGAGGGGCACGCGGCGGCTGATGAGCCGGCGCAGCCAGTCCTTGTCGGCGGCGGCCAGGGCCTTGGCGCCGGCATCGTAGTGGCGCCGGTTCGCGTTGACGCTGCCGAACACCACACCGTTCATGAGCACTTCCTCGCGGTTGAGCGCCCCCACATCCACTCCAGTTCGCTTTCCCGTGCCGGAGACCCCGGTGAGGCAGGTGATGGCGTCCTGGGCGCGGCAGCGAAGGGCGTCCAGCACCACGGGCGTCACTCCCGTGCACTCGACCATTACATCCGGCTTGAGGCCCGAATCCGGCAGGGACTCGCTGTGGTAGGTGGCGCCGAGGTCCCGGACCAGCTCGGGCTTGGGCCCGTCCTTGACGACGTCGAAGACGTGTACCTCCAGACCCTGCTGGACGGCCAGGAGTGCCGCAAGCAGGCCAACAGGCCCGGCCCCGGTCACCACGGCGACGTGGGGGTCGAAGAATGCGCGCTGCCCGATCCGGCCGATCTGCTCCCATGCTTTGGCCACGATGGTGGTGGGCTCCAGCAGCACGCCCACATCCTCCAAGTCCGGGTCCAGCTTCACCATGGCATCCGGGTCCGCGCGCCACTGCTCCCTGGCAAACCCGTCCAGTCCTTTGATGCCGTGCTCGGTGTACTTGCCGTTAAGGCACATGTCCCACTCGCCGGCGGCGCAGGCCTTGCACGGTTCGGGGTCCGGCCGGCGGACAATGCCGACCACCAGGTCCCCCTGGGCGAGGCCGGAATCAGCCGGCGCCTCCCGGACCCTGCCAAGGTTTTCATGGCCCAGGACCAGGTAGTCCTGGCCGGCCGGGGCCTCACCGTACTCTGCGGCAATGATCTCGGTATCGGTTCCGCAGAGGCCAACCGCCAGTCCCTCAACCAGCACCGGCCCCTGGCTGGCAGGCGGCTCAAGGACGCCGCGAAGGCTCAGTGAGTCCTTCTTCCCCGGAGTTACTGTCAATGCTTGCATTGCCTCTCCTCAAACGCAGGGGGTGGTAACGCCAGTCTCCCCCGTTATTTGCGCTACCGCAACCGTTGTTGGCTGGGAAAAGGATGTGAATCGGCTGGGGGAGCAGGGCGCGCGCGGGTTCCCATGCTCCTCGCGCGACTGGCCCTGGAGGACTATTGCCGCGCCCGTTCCACCATGAGTGCCAGGGATACGGCCGTTTCGTCGGCGCAGGCTGAGATCAAGAGGAGGTGCGGGTCCGCAAGCTCCGGCAGGGCGGAACTTGCGTGGTCCGGGTCTGCAGCCTCGACGCAGCACTGCAGGTCCCACGCCATCCCTGCGAGCCGTGCAGCTCCGACCATCTGGGACGAGATCTTGAGGCTGAGGATGGCGTCCATGGCCAGCCCGTG
The DNA here is from genome assembly GCF_052046035.1 of Paenarthrobacter sp. 22069. NCBI lineage: Bacteria > Bacillati > Actinomycetota > Actinomycetes > Micrococcales > Micrococcaceae > Paenarthrobacter > Paenarthrobacter sp. 22069. The sequence goes on from NZ_JBQEQF010000026.1 coordinate 30,603, forward strand.
GTCCCCATCGAGCAGGCCCGTACGGAGCTTCCGGACCCTGAACTGCAGTTGGGCGATGTAGCGCCGGATGAAGAGCAGCCATCCCTCGTCGTCGTCGAGCTCACCGCGCAGCCGGGTGAGGACTACGGGATCCAGGAGGAGCTGCTCGGGATCAGCGGACCATGTCACTTGTCGTCCTTCCAAAGGCACGGAGCTGATGCCGGCGGGTGTCCTTCAACCGCCGTGGTGCCTGTTTCGGCACAGTTTTTGCACAGTATTCGATCAAGGGCTGCTCAGTTTCAGCGCAGGGCCTCTACGATCAGGCGTGTGCCGCGTGGTGCACCTGGCCGGCAGCAGGCTCTGCTGCCACAACGATTCTGGGGATCGATTGCCTTGCTTAATTCCATAAAGACGTACCTGGCGGCAGTGGCCGCGGCGTTGGGCCTTGCCCTGGCCATGGCGGTGGTTCAGCCGGTTGCCGCCCAGGCTGCCGCGGGACAGATCTCGCTGAGCCCCGCCACCGGACCTGCCGGCACGGCCATCACGGTCACCGGCAGTGGCTTCAAAGCCTCCACCACCGGAACCGTGATCATTGGTTCGGCCACCTTCCCCCTGAAGACGACGTCGGCCGGAGCCTTCAGCGCCCCGGCCACCATTCCCGCAACAGCCGCCGGAACGGTCACCGTGACTGCCAAGACGTCCTCCGTGCAGGCCTCCGCGGTGTTCACGGTTTCCGCGCCCACCACGGCGGTGCCGCCCATCAGCAACGCCAGGCTCCGCTTCGGCGCAGCCACGGCGGGCGGTCCCCTTGCCAGCAGCGAGCTCGACGAGGTGGCCGTCCTTGCCGGTGAGGCGCCGTCCAGTGTGTTGTTCTACGAAGATTTCGCCCAGCCGGCCCCCATCACCGAGATGAACGCCGTCCGGGCACGGGGTGCTGTGCCGCTGGTGACGTGGGAACCCTGGCTCTGGGGCGGCGGTGTGGACCAGCCCGCCTACAGCCTGGACAGGATCACCGCCGGTGCCTTCGACGCGTACATCGCGCAGTGGGGCCAGTCGCTGGCCGCCTGGGGCTACCCCGTGCAGCTGCGGTTTGCGCACGAAATGAACGGCAACTGGTATCCGTGGGCCGAAGGCGTCAACGGCAACCAGGCGGGTGACTACGCCCAGGCCTGGCGGCACGTCCATGACGTTGTCGCGGCACAGGGTGCCAGCAACGTCTCCTGGGTCTGGAGCCCCAACGTTCCCTACTACGGCTCCACCGACCTTGCGGGCCTGTATCCCGGTGCCGGGTACGCCGACGTCGTGGCCCTGGACGGCTACAACTGGGGAACGTCCGCCTCGTGGAGCGCGTGGATCACCCCGCAGGACCTCTTCGGGCCGGGCATAGCCCAGCTTCGGGCCCTTGCCCCGGGTGTTCCGATTCTCGTTGCCGAGACCGCCTCGAGCGAGGCCGGCGGGGACAAAGCCGCGTGGAACTCCGCGCTGGTGTCCTACCTGGCCGCCCAGCCGGACGTCACGGGGTTCGTGTGGTTCCACATGCAAAAGGAAACGGACTGGAGGATCAACAGCAGCACCAGCTCCGCCACGGCCCTCAAGAACGCCCTGCAGGCCCGGCGCACCTCCTGACAACGGGTTTTGCGCATCCGCGACTGGCCCGGACGGTGCTCCGGCCAGGGCCAGCGCGGGCGGCATCAGGGTTTGACCTTGCTGTCCTTGCGCAGCAGCGACAGCAGGGCCACGCCAATGAGCAGGACGCCCAGGGCGGTCAGGAGCGACGAGCCCACGTTCAGGCCCGTGTAGGCCAGGGCTGCGGCCCCGGTGGCGGGGATGGCGGTGGTCATTCCATACATATTCAGATGTCCTCTGCGGTGTATTGGGCTTCCCAGCGGTCGATGCGCCGCCGGGTGATCTTGGTGGTCAGGACCGCGCACCAGGAGGCAAGGAACCACCCGGACCGCAGCCACATGAACAGTTCCTGGGGGAAGAACGTGGCCGCCAGCAGGACGTCCTTCCAGTCCCGGTGGGGGATCCGCAGCGCGCGCTTGATGTCCAGCGCGACGAACAGGATGGGGACCAGCCACCAGAACAGGACGAACTGGAAGACGCCCAGGGCGAGTGACAGGGCAATGACGGCGATCCACAGAAGCTTCAGGAACACGCCCAGCAGCCCCATGGCCTGCTGCCCCCAGTCACGGAGGGTCAGGCGGTTGATGCCCAGGTCCAGGAGGTCCTCGACCGTACCTACCTGCCATTTCATCCGCTGGCCCCACAACGCCTTGATGGTCTTCATCGAGTCGGTGTAGGCGCGGACGTCAGGGGAGACCTGGCAGACGTAGCCGAGTTCCCGGATCCGGTAGGTGAGCTCGAAGTCCTCCACCTGGGAGGTGTAGACCCAGGGCCCTTCGCGGTCGTCCCGGGCTGCAATCCGCCGCAGGACGGCGTTGTTGATCGCGCAGCCGGTGCCTGCCAGGACGCTGGTCTGCCGGCGCCGCAGGGCGGTGTCCGTCCAGGTGGCGAACTCGGCCTTCTGCAGCCTGCTGAGGAAGCCCGGGTCCTGCATGGTGAATTTCGACGACGATCCGCCCACGCGTGCGGCGCGGCGCCCCATGAACTCGCGCTCCCAGGCGGCCAGGGCGTTGGGTGGGAGGACGGTGTCCGCGTCGAGGCAGACCACCACGTCGGCGTCGTGGGCGTGTTCGTTCCAGGCCCGGTTCAGTGCCTCGGATTTGCGGTGTTCGAGCCGCGGCAGCTCCATCACGGTGACGGGGTACTTGCGTGCTTCCCGTGCCGTCCCGTCGGTGCACCCGTTGGGAATCACCACCACCAGGTCCGCCGGGCGGGACTGGAGCATCAGGCCATCAAGGGTGGCGCCGATCGAGCCTGCCTCGTTGTAGGCCGGAACCAGGACCACAACCCGCAAAGCGCGGGCAGCCTGCGGAACTCCCGCTGTGCGGGCAGGGAGGGTGGACGCGGTGGTGGGCATGGAGGGCTCCTGGTTTGGTTGGTTGGCCCCCCATCGGGCCGCTTCCCATTCTTGAAGCGGCCACTCAACTTTGGCCCCTGCTTACCCTCAAGGTTCGATAAAGTCCGGCTCCCGCCGCGTGATCCCGCACACGCGCCTGACCTGCGGAAACTTCCTCAGGCTTCAGTGCTGGTCAGCCGGTTACCGTATCGCCGTGCCGGTGGGCCACCTTCCAGGCCCCGTCTTCGCGCCGGTAAACCTGCGTTGCCCGGAGCACGTAGCTGCGGGGTTCGCCGTCGACGGACGCTGACGTGTGTTCCAGCGCGGCGGTATAGGCCATGTCACCCACCACGTCGCAGGCGAGCACCTCCAGCCGGTACGAGGTGCAGTTGGAGAACTGCTTGCCCAGGCTCGTGAACAGTTCGTCCAGGTCCTGCTGCCCGAAGGCGTTCCGCCAGGCGCCGAGGACGCTGACGGGTTCCGTGCGGGACCAGAGCGCCCTGCGCGGGCCGGCGTCACCGTTGTGGAGGGCGAGTTCCGCAGCGTAGAGATCGGTCCTCACCCATTCCAGGAAATCCTCTCGATCATCCATGCCATCAGTATGATCCTGGGGCCCCGCCAGTGCGAGGCCCCAGGAAGTCGCGGCTGCTCCATTCAGAACCGGGCTGCGGCTCCGCTAAACGGTCCAGCTCCAAGCGGGTTCCCTGGGATGTCGGCAAGGCCGGCTGCCGCTGTATACGAGGGTGCATTGGCTATCGTGGTCGTCCCGGAAGTTGCGGTGCCAACCTTTCCAAGCTTGATCGTCAGGGTGCTTGATCCGTTCCAGGTCACCGAACTCGCATTGGCGCCGTTTCCGCTGAAGCTGAGTGCGCCTGCGGATCCATACTTGGCATCCGATCCCAGGGCGACGGAACCAACATTCAACGTGCAGGTTCCGCTGGTGACCGTCAGTACATTGGCCGTGCTGATGGTGACCGTGATGTCGCCGTTGCCGTTCAAGGTCTGAGTGCCGGTGTTGTTCCATGCGGAGCAGATCTTGGTTGCGTCCATCTGTTCCGAGAACTGGATTGCCAGGCTGTCTCCCTGTTCCGCTTTCCCCAGACCCGCGGTGCCGCCGCTGTTTACCAGTGAGATGGCCGAAACCGTGGGGGAAATGGTGTCTTTGCTGGTACTACTCGCGGCGCTCGCCGAGCCCGTGTTGCCTGCAGCGTCGGTAAGCGAGACGGTGAAGGTCACCGTGCCCTGGTCGAGCGAGGTGAGGTCCATGCTTGTGGACCAGGTGGAGCCCGACGCCGTGACCTGCTTGGTGACGCTGTTAGTCACGCTGCTTCGGGCAGTCACGTTGAGAGTGCCGGATGTATCCGTGGTACCGCTGACCTGGACCGCGGTGTAGTTGCTGAGGTTCACATACATCGGTGCCGTGATGCTCAGGACCGGCGCCGCAGTGTCTTTCGTGTCCGTAACGGTAGCCGTGCTGCTGCTGTTGCCAGCCGCATCCTTCACGGTCACGGCGTAGCTGACTGTTCCCTCGTTCAGGGTACCGAGGTTCAGGTTCATGGACCATGCGCCGCCGCCTGGGACGGTTGCCGTACCCGAAATGCTGTGCGCTGCGCCGGCGTCCGTGGCGGTGACGGTCACTGTTCCATTGGCCTCAGCGGTGCCGGAGACAGGCACTGATGAAGCGTTGGCGACGTTCACGTACGCCGGAACGCTCAGGGCCTGGGGCGCTGCAGGTGCCACGGTGTCCTTGATGCTTGTTGCTGCCTTGGCCGCGCTCGTGTTCCCTGCGGGATCGGTGGCCGTGGCGCTGTAGTTGACCGTTCCCTGCTTGAAGGTGCCCATGTCCAGGTTGACTGACCACGCCCCCGTTGCCGAGGCGGTTGCCGTGGCGGACGCGGAATGAGGGGTGCCTGTGCCGGTGTCGGTGGCCGTAAGGGAAATCTTGGCGCCGGCCTCTGCGGTTCCCGTGACGGGTACGGCGGCGACGTTGGCGATGTTCACGTATGCGGGAACGCCCAGCCCGGGGGCGGCCGGAGCCGTGGTATCGATCTGGAGCGTCTTGCTCTGTGGCGTGCCGGCGTTGCCCGCCTTGTCGGTTGCGAAGTAGGAAACGGTGTGGGTACCGTCGCCGCTGACTGTGACAGTGGCGGACGCGCCGCTCACCGTCTGCTGCGTGCCGCCGTCGACCGTGTAGCTGATGGAGGCGACGCCTGAGCCGCCCACGCCGTCGTCGGCGGTGATGGTCACAGTGACCGGGCTGGTGTTGTTCCAGCCGGCGGCGTTGGGCGTTGGCGACACGCCGGAGACCGTGGCTACCGGGGCGATGGAGTCACTGCTGACGCCGGTGCTGCGCGGGCTTTCGGCGCCAGTCCAGAGCGCGATGGTGGGGGTGACCGTGTAGTACCAGGTGCCGCCAGGGACGTTCTGTTCGGTGCAGGTCAGGGTAGTGACCGTCCCTGCGCATCCGCCGGTCGCCGGCGTTCCGGTGCCGCCCGTGGCGGCCGCGTACCTGGTGACCGTGTATCCGGTGGCCGCCCGGCCGTTGACCGTGGTACCGGCTGCCCAGGTGACGCTGAGCGAGGCGCCGTTGGCGGTGACGGCGGGCTTGGATCCCGGGGACAGGGCGTCCGCCGCGGCGGCGGCATTGTTGCTGCTGGTGGTCGAGGCCCAGAAGCCGTAAGCAGCGGTGGCCGTGCCGAGCAGGAGAAGGACCGCGGTGACAATCCATGCCAGCCGTCCTGAGGGGAGGCGGAAGCCGAGCGGCGACTTTCGGATGGCGAGGCTCATTTGCGCACCTCCGCCGTAACCGGGAGGTGGAAGGTGGCGCCCTGGCAGGCTGCGAGAGAGGTGGTATCCATGGCGGCCGTTCCTGGAAGAGTGAGCAGGGTGGACGAGTTTGCCGGAATGAAGGTTGCCGGTGACAGCGGCGCCGTGGTTCCGGTGAAGCTGACCCCGGTGGTGGTGCAGCCGGAATGTGCGCTGTCCGCGGTGGCCGGCCCGTTGGCCGTGACGCTGTAGACCTGCACGGAGTAGGGATTGGGGTTGGTGAGGCGGAGTACGACGTCGGCAGTGCCCCCTGGAACGAGCGCCGCCGCGGGGCCGTCCCCGGCTACGAGCGCGTCCACGGTGACGGCCTGCATGGTGCCGGCGGCTGCAGTTCCGGCGCCCGTGCCGGCGGCGGCCCAGTAGGCGTAGGCGGTTCCGGCGCCCCCGGCGATGAGGATCCCGGCGAGGGCCGCTGCCTTGAGGCCCTTGCCGGCTTTGGCAGTCCTGGTGCTGGCGGTCATCTCAGTTCCCCTGTCCTGATCCTGAGTACGTGAGCTGGAGGGTGGCGCCCTTGCAGCCGTCCTGGTTGGCGGAGGTGTCCAGCATTCCCACTCGCGGCCATACCGATGGTGCAAGCCGGAGCCCCGAGAGGGAACTGATGCCTGCGGGGACGCTAAGGGGGTAGGGGCCGGTGTACTGGGTAACGGTGAAGTCTGCCGCGGTGCAGGCGAGGTTCTTGGCCACGGCGTCCGCGCTGCGGGTAACCCCTGCCACGGCCACCGACACGTTCGTTAGTGACAACGCCTTGCTGTTGGGGTTGTTGATCTGTAGGTCCAGCCCGGCCGAGGTGCCGGGGGAGAGGGTTCCGGGGACGTTGCCGGAGAGGACGAACTGCTTGATGGTGGCGTCCAGGACAAGCTGCACGTTTGCGTAGGCGTACTGCGACTTCCCGCTGGAATCCTTGCCCGTGCCTACCAGGTACAGGCTGTAGCTTCCTGTGGGGGAAGCGGCCGTGGTGGCCACCTGGAGGGTGGTGGAGGTGCCGGTTACCGGGTTCGGCGAGAACGATGCCGTGGCGCCGGAGGGAAGGCCGCCCAGGACGCTGAAGGTGACCGGGCCGGAGAGGTTGCTCCGGGTGAGCTGCAGTGTGTACACCGCGGTGGCGCCCGGCGGGACCGACAGGGAGTCCGGGGAAGCGGCGACCGAGATAGCCGAGGAGATCTTGTAGTTGACGGTGAGGCCGGCGGTGACGCTGCCGGAGACCTTGCCGCTGGTGCCGGTGATGGTCAGGGAACTGGTGCCTGCCGGCGTTGTGGCGGCAGTGGTGACGTTCAGGGTTGAGGTTGCAGTGCTTCCGGAGTTGATGGTGACGGACGACGACGTGAAGGCGCCTGCCGCGCCGGCCGGCAGTCCCGCTGCGGCCAGGTTGACCGCGCCGGTGAAGCCGCCGCTGGATGTCACCGTCACCGTATAGGCAGCCGCCTGGCCCTGCTGGACGGATTGACTGGCAGGGGAGACCTGCACCGTGATGCCCGGTTTGGTGCTTTGCGATGCCGCAAACAGCGCCCCCGCGCTGGCCAGCATCACGGCTAACCCGATCAGCACTACTTTTATGGCATTCCGCAAGCGATGCCGCGGATGCCCGTCCTCGTTGTGCACCCCGTGCCCCTTCCCAGTTGGTGCAAATGACGGCAGGCCGGGAGCGGATTCGCACCGCCCCCGGCCCGCTCGCTTGTTAGTTGCTGCCGACGGTTACCGTGATGGTTGCGCCCTTGCAGGCATCCTGGGATGCGGCACTGTCCGAGAAGGTGAGCGTGCCAGTGCCCAAGGCAGTTGTCACGTTGTTTCCTGGCACGGTTGTGGGCCCGGCCGGGGACGGGAGGGTAGCTGTGAACCACGCCGCCGAGCAGCCCGAGTGGGCAGTGTCAAAGGTAACCTGGGGGTCCGTGAGGGTAACTTGGGTGCTGCCCGAGTTCGGGTTTTTGGCCGTGTAGGTGATGGTCTTGACAGGCCCACCTGGGGTCATGTCGCCGGAGTCGATGGTCACGTTGATGGCGACGGGGGATGTTCCGGCGGCTGCTGCAGCGGAGCCGCTGCCCGAACCTGTGGTGCTCCAGTAGGCGTAGGCGGCCCCGCCGCCGACGGCTACCAGCGCTGCGGAAGCGGCAACGGCCGCGATCTTGTTCTTCTTGGTCATCTGGCGCATGGAAAGACTCCTTGTAAATGTGAGTGAGAACCCGTTCCCCCATGAGCGGCCCCATCCAGGTGCCTTTCGGTGGATCGATGAGCCAATGTTTTCTTTTGCGCCCCCGCCCCAACAACACGTACCGGTACCCGACTTTTCGTCCGGCCGCGAAATCCACTACTTGGTTGGATGACCCAATACTCAGGAAGCTTCCCCCCCCGTCCTGACTGCGAGGATTGGGTCCGGGTCCGGAATTCATGGCGAATTTGACCGAAGCAAGTGGTGCCATCGAACCGCCGCTTACCGTGTCTGCACGAGAGCCCGAACGCCCGAAAAACTTGCCCTAAACGAGTATGAAAGCCATTAAGAGAAGCAGCGCGCCCGGCAATAACCGGACGCGCTGCTTCCAACTTGGACCTGGTTTAACCCTGGACCCTGCAGGCCGAGGTCATGATCATCCCTCGCCCTCGGGGTTCCGCAGCCGGTGCCTGATCACCACTCCGGCCAACACCAGCCCGATGACCAGCACGGCCGCAATTATCCCCACCACAACCAGCTGCCCCGGAAGCCCGGAGCTGGCTGCAGCAGCAGGCGTGGCAGCGGCGGCGGAGGTGGCCGGGGCGGTGTTCGGGCCACCGGCGGTGAAGGTGAAGGTTCCTTCGATGGGGTGACCGTCAGAGGACACCACCCGCCACACCACGGTGTACTTTCCTTCGGGTGCCCCCGGCTTGACCGGCTGGCTGACCTGGTTGTCAAGGATCTGAACCGGCCCGTCCGCCTGGTCAGTGCCGGTGGCATCCTCCACCCTCACGATCGAGTTGATGGCGATCGGGGTGTGGTCGAAGGTCAGCTCGATCTTCGCGGGCATCGCGCTGACGGTGGAACCATCGGCCGGGGTGCTGGACTCCAGGGAGTCGTGCGCCTGTGCAGGTGCCGATGAAGCCAGCACGAACGCGGCTGTGGTGAGCGCCAGCAGCACCCGTGCCAGCCAGGCGGCTGGCCTCTTGGAAGATGTCGTCTTCATTCGTTTCCCCAATCTATTTCCCGGTGGCGCGGGTTCGGCGGCCGGCAAGGACCAGCCCCAAAGCCGCGGCGCCGAGCACGAAGCCTGCCGCACCCAGCACCACGCCCCACACGGCTGCCGCGTCGCTGGACTCCTGGGCGGTCCGGGACACTGCCTCGGCGTTCGCTGGCGGCGATGCGCTGGACGCTGACGCACCGCCGGCGGCAGCGTCGTCGTCGGCCGTTGTCACAAAGGACGGGGCCGGATGCTTCGGCTCGGGCTGCCCCTCAGCGCTCTCTTCGTCCCAGTTCACCACGCTGCCGTCGGTGTAGCTCTGGGCCGCCTTCAGTGTGACCTTGGTGCCCTCCGCGGGAAGCCGGCCGACGGACAGCGAGAAGGACTGGTACTGGTTCTGGCCCAGCTGGTGCGCTTCGTCGGAAGTCCAGACCACCGAGACCGGCGCCTTGGTGACAGTGGTGCCCGCCACCGTGACCGGCTTGGGCAGGTCACCCGTGACCACCTGCGCGGTCCAGCCCTCCACAGGCTTGACAGAGACGGAGGTGAACGGCGTATCGATGGGCAGCGTGACCTCGAGCTTATTGGTCTTCGCGGTGGGGGACTCGTTGGGGACGTTGAACGTCAGGTGGGAGTAGCCGTTCGCGCCGGTGTCGTCCGGGTCAACGCTCACGTGGGCGGACGCCGCGGTTGCGCCGGCGGCCACAATTCCCGCGGCGGCAGCGGCAGCGGTGAGGGTCTTGAAGGTACGGCGGAATGAGGTGTTCAAAGCAAGCCTTCCAAAGGGTGCGCCTCAGGGCCGCGTATGCGGCGGCGCAGAAAAAAGGGGACAACGCAGCCGGCCCTCCCTGCCTACGGGCAGGTGGGGACGGCGCGGAACGTCGGGAGCCGCTTAGTGAGCGGCCTGGCAGGGCGGCGGCCCGCGCAGCGCAGGCAACCGCAGGTTCCGCCGCCGGAAAGGAATGACGACGGCGGCCGGCGCGGGAAGGTGCGGCCACTCGGGAATGGCGACGGCGGCCAGGATCCGGACCAGTGGCCGCAGCCAGGCGGCCAGCGCCCAAACGGCTGCTTCGCCCTTGCCCAGGACCAACGCCGTCGCAAGGGTTGCCGTGGCGTGCAGGACCAGCATCAGGGCGCCCGGCACGGCGGCATGTTCCGGCATCAGGGCCACGGCCGCGGGGGACACCGCCGATGCGTCATGGACGTGGGTGCCGTCGGTCGGAGTGAACGATGCGGACACCGAGAACGCGTCGAAGGCCCAGTGCAGGACCAGTTGGCTGGAGCCCAGGAGGCCGATCATCGCCGGCACATCGATTTTGGTCTTCGAGAGCATCGTGACCGGTGCCAGGACCAGCGCCACGATGCCCGCCAGGATGGCTGGCTGCGGCAGCAGGCCTCCGGCCAGCACGTGGGCTCCTGCGGCGAGGGCGAACATGGCCGCGGTGAAGGCGACGGCGCGGGGGAAGCGGAAGGGAGCACTCATGCCACTCGCCGCCCTTCCATCCGCTGTTGCCACCCTCCACTGTAGGGAAGCTGCGCTTCGGCAGCTAATCGGTGCCGGTGCGGGGCCGCCGATGTGGCCGTGGGTCCGGGCGTAGGGTGATGATGTCGATTAGCCATGCAAGGTTGCAAAGGAGTTCCGGCATGCTGGACGGTCCAAGCGCAGGGATCAGCATCGGGGCGCTGGTGGCGATTGCCGCCGCCCTGTATATCGTGCTGGTGGTGCGCCGCAGGAAGTGACCCGTCAGGAACCGACTTCACAGCGGAGGGCAACGCCGTGCATGTCGTGGTGTCGGGGCACAGCCATGCGGCGCGGGACGGATAGGGGGCCCGCCGGCTTTTTCGGATCGACGCTGATCCGTGCCTCCGCGGCAGGCCCCTGGCTTTCGTGGAATGTGGAGGTGGTTGCCTGGCGGCGCGNCGCCAGGCAACTGAGACCATCGGATTTCTCCGACGCAGGAGCGGGGTGGCTGGGCCCAGTACCCAGGTGCATCAACTGCGCTCCCGTCCTTCACGCATCACTTTGGAGGGCATGCCTCAAGGACTTGTCCGGATTTGGTCAAGAATGCATCAAGTTCCCCTCAATTCCTTGCTGCCGTCTTCCCGGCACTCTTCCTCTCGGCGATACCAGCCGCCGCAACGTCGGACTCCGACGATGAGGTCCTCAACACCTATGTTGACTGTCCGTTGGAGCGCATCGGCAGCCAGCTGGTCCGCTGCGACAACCTGACGGGGGCGGGAGTGGATGCCCCCTACTGGATACCTGAGCAGATGTAGCGGCAGCTGACTCCCAGGCTGGGTTTGGCTTCCAGCGTTCAGCTTCCCCTTACAATTCCGCAGATAGTAAGTAGACTGATCAAAGGGGCGTGGTGTCCAGCAGTGTGGCGCTGCGTTCCATGCGCCCCGGGGCCGCGGTTATGCCGTCGAGTGGATGCGCCGCGTCATGAGGTGCGGTGACCTGCCTACTTCTTTTTCGCCTTGAGGTCCTGTACCGCCTTGGCGATGCGGCGTGACCGCGCTTCCGGGGTCTTCGCGTCCGCGATGGGCTCCACATAGCGGCGTTGGCTGCTGTAGTTCAGCGTCCCGTAGAAGTCTTTCGCTTCGGGTTCGGCCGCCAGGGCGGCGGCAAGATCCTCGGGCACCTCCACCACCCGCGGTTCCGTGTCCAGTTCCAGGCCCACCTCGACCGTATCCCCGGCAGCTACCCCGGTGAGCTGGCGGTTTGCAGCACTGACGCTGATCATGTTCCGGCCACCCATCACGGCGATGCTGCTGCGGTAGCTCGCACCGTTCATCGTGACGACCACCGGCGGCCGGCGCCCGGCGTCCAGGGCGCTGACCACCTCGTCGGGTACCTCGATGCCTGTCGTGTTGCCGCTGCCCTGGATTGTCGTGGTGAATTTCATGTCCACAGTATGCGGCCGTTGGAAGGGGAACCGCGCGCGGGCACGCGGATCCAACGGTTTTACCGCGTATCGACGTCCTCGAAGACCAGGAACGTCTGCGTGTCCAGCACCCCGGGCATGGTCTGGAGCTGATCGAAAATCACCCGACGCAGGTCGATGTTGTCCACGGCGCGGACCAGCAGGATCACGTCGAAGTCGCCGCCCACCAGGGCAATGTGGTGTACCTCCGGGATGGCACCCAGCTGGTCGCGGAGCTCGCGCCACGAATCCTGCTTCAGCTTCAGCGTCACGTAGGCGGAGGACTTCAGTCCCGCTTTGATGGGATCCACCAGTGCGGTGAACCGGGTGAGTACTCCGTCGCCGGTCAGCCGGGCAATCCGGGAATAGGCGTGTGCCCGCGAAATGTGCACATTCTCCGCCACCTGCGTCACCGACATCCGGCCGTCCCGGGTGAGTTCACTGATGATGCGCCGGTCGATCTCATCGAGCGGAACCTCAGCAGCAGCATCCTTGCCCGCCATTTTGTCCACGACTCCCGTCGGTAATCCACGTCACAGTTGCAAATTGTCTTCCATAGTAGGCACTTGGGAGCAGCTTCTCCACGATTTGCGCAGGTGGTGGATACGAAACCTCCGTCAGGACAATACTGGGAGGGAATAGTGGCTACCGAAGGACGGACCAATGACGATCTCCGCAGACCACACCGCGCCGGACACCGCCAGCACCACACCCGCAGACGATGCGCTTACGGAGGCTGTGAAGAAGTTCGGCATCACGGTGGAGGACTACATGCTCCCCGCCCGGCACCAGATCCAGATGGTGGATCCGGACGGCCGGCTCATCCCGGACAGTGAACAAGGCACGCAGCCCGGCCACGAATACCCGGTGCCCGGCAATGACGAACTGCTGGCAGCGTACGAACAGCTCGTCGTCGGCCGCCGCGTCAACGACCAGAACTCCGCCCTGGTCCGGCAGGGCCGTATGGCTGTCTATCCTTCCAGCCACGGCCAGGAAGCCTGCCAGGTGGCCGCTGCGCTCTGCCTCTCCGACGCCGACTGGATGTTCCCCACGTACCGGGACGCGGTGGCGGTGATGACCCGCGGCGTGGACCCCGTCCAGGTGATGACCATCTTCCGCGGCGACTGGCACGGCGGCTACGACCCCCTCAAATACAAGGTGGGCATCCAGTGCACGCCGCTGACCACCCAGCTGCTGCACGCCGTCGGGGTTGCCCACGCCGCCAAGCTCCGCGGCGAGGACACCGTGGTGATGGCCATGTGCGGCGACGGCGCCACCAGCGAAGGCGACTTCCACGAAGCCCTCAACTTCGCCGCCGTCTTCCACCTGCCGGTGATCTTCTTTGTCCAGAACAACAAGTACGCCATTTCGGTGCCGCTGGCACACCAGTCCGTGGCGCCGTCGCTCGCGCACAAGGCCGTGGGCTACGGCATGGCGGGCGAACGCGTGGACGGCAACGACGTCGTCGCGCTGCTTGCAGTCCTTGACCGCGCGGTGAAGCTCGCCCGCGAAGGCTCCGGGCCGCTGCTGGTGGAAGCGAACACCTACCGCATGCAGGCCCACACCAACGCCGACGACGACACCCGCTACCGGGAAAACAGCGAGGTTGCGGAATGGCGGGCCAAGGATCCCGTCAACCGGATGCGCACCTACCTGACCGGCCGCGGCCTGCTCGATGACGACGGCGAAGCCCGCATCCGTGAGCATGCCGAGGCGGTTGCCGCGCAGCTGCGCGAGGGCCTCGGCGACGACGTGCCCGTGGACCCGCAGGAACTGTTCCGCCACGTCTTCGCGCGGCAGACGCCGCAGCTGAAGGAGCAGTCCGCCATGCTCGCCGACGAGATCGCCCGCGACGCAGCAGCTACCCAGAACTCCGATGCACGGGAGGCCGGCAAGTGAGCCCCACCATCACCACCTCATCCGAAGCCAACGGCAACGTCAGCGCCGCTACCGCACGGGCGGCTGCCTCCGCCGCAGCGTCCGCCGAGGCCGCCGGCCCGCAGCCCGTCACCATGGCCAAGGCCCTAAACACAGCGCTCACCGACGCCATGCAGGCCGACTCCTCCGTCCTGGTGTTCGGCGAGGACGTGGGCATGCTGGGCGGCGTCTTCCGCATCACCGACGGCCTCACCGCCACGTTCGGCGAGCAGCGCTGCTTCGACACCCCGCTGGCCGAGTCCGGGATCGTCGGCATGGCCGTGGGCATGGCGATCAACGGCATGCGTCCCGTCATCGAAATGCAGTTCGACGCGTTCGCCTACCCGGCGTTCGAACAGATCGTCAGCCACGTGGCCAAGATGCATAACCGCACCAAGGGCGCCGTGAAGCTGCCCATGGTCATCCGCATCCCGTACGGCGGCGGCATCGGGGGAGTGGAGCATCACTGCGACTCCTCCGAGTCCTACTACGCGCACACAGCGGGGCTGAAGGTCTACACCCCGGCCACGGTGGCAGACGGCTACCGGATGCTCCGCGAGGCCATCGACTCGGATGACCCCGTCGTCTTCATGGAACCCAAGAAGATGTACTGGACCAAGGACTCCGTGGACCTGGGTGAGCTGCGGCGCCTTCATGAGGACGGGCGTTCTGCGGAAGGCACGACGACGGGACTTGGCTCCGAGGGGCGTGCCGCCGTCGCGCGTCCCGGCACCGACGCGACCCTGATTGCGTACGGCCCGTCCGTGCCTACCGCTTTGGCTGCTGCGGAGGCCGCTGCTTTGGAGGGGCGTTCGCTGGAAGTCATCGACGTGCGCACGATCGTCCCGTTCGATGACCACACCGTCTGCGAATCCGTGCGGAAGACCGGCCGCGCCGTGGTGATCGCGGAGGCCCACGGCTTCGCATCCGTGTCCTCCGAGATCGTGGCCCGGGTGCAGGAACGCTGCTTCCACTACCTGGCCGCGCCCATCCGCCGCGTCACCGGGTTCGACGTCCCGTACCCGGCGCCCAAACTCGAGAAGTACTACCTGCCCGGCGTGGACCGCATCCTCGACGCCGTTGACGACCTTCAGTGGGAGAACTGACCATGAGCGAACCACGCGTATTTTTGTTGCCGGACCTGGGCGAAGGCCTCACCGAAGCCGAACTGGTTTCCTGGCATGTCTCTGTTGGTGATGAGATCGCCGTCGACCAGCCGATCGCCGAGGTGGAAACCGCGAAGTCCGCCGTCGAGGTGCCCTCACCCTACGCCGGGATCGTGGCCGAGCTGCACGGCAAGCCGGGGGAAACCATCGACGTGGGAAAGCCGCTGATCTCAGTGACGCCGCTTTCTACTGGGGTTGCCGCTCCGGTGTCCGCCGCGGCTGATGCCGCCCCCGCCCCTTCGCCGGACGGCAATGCTGCAAGCAGCATGCCGTCCGGCTCAGGAAGGCCCGATGCCACTCCCGGGGCGGCATCATCCGCGGCGGTTGCTTCGGAAACAGCCGCCGAGACCTATCGGGAGGAAGAAAAGGCCGGGTCCGGGAATGTCCTAATCGGTTATGGCACCCCCGGCGGCCACGGCCAGGCGCGGCGTACCCGTGCGCCGAAGTCTTCTGTGGCGGTGGCTGACCGTTCCGACTCCGCTGCTCCCGACTTGTCCAAAGAGGACGAGCTCGCGCTCCTGCGCACCCGCGTTCCCGGAAAGCTTGGGGCCGTGATCTCACCGCTGGTCCGGCGGATGGCGCGGGAGCACGGCGTCGACCTGGGGGATATCTCCGGGTCCGGAGACAGCGGACTGATCATGCGCCGGGACGTTGAGGCTGCGATGAAGACGGCAGTGCCGGCGGCAACACCGGAAGCCGCGCCTGAAGCCGAGCCTGTTGAAGCGCCGTCGGGTCCTGTTGAGTCCGCAGAAACGCAGGGACACGATGCCCGCACCGGCCTTGCCGTCTCCGCGCGGACTCCGGTCCGGGGCGTCCGCAAGGCGGTGGCCGCGAACATGGCCCGCAGCCGCTCCGAGATCCCCGAAGCCACGGTATGGGTTGATGTGGATGCCACGGCGCTGCTGGAACTGCGCGAAGGGCTCAAGGCCAAGGGCGCCGAAGTCCCCGGGCTGCTGGCATTCATCGCCCGGTTCGTCACCGCGGGGCTGAAGAAGTACCCGGAACTGAACACCCGGATCGAAACGTCAGGGGACGGGTCGCAGGAGATCGTCTCGTTCGACGGCGTCAACCTCGGCTTCGCCGCACAGACCGACCGCGGCCTGGTGGTGCCCTCGGTCCGCGGCGCGGAGAAGCTCAGTGCCCGTGAACTGGATACCGAGATCCGCCGGCTCACACAGGTGGCCCGGGACGGCAAGGCAACCCCTGCGGAGCTGGGCAGCGGAACCTTCACGGTGAACAACTACGGCGTGTTCGGCGTTGACGGCTCCGCGGCAATCATCAACCACCCGGAAGTGGCCATCCTGGGCTTGGGCAGGGTCATCGACAAGCCCTGGGTGGTGAACGGCGAACTTGCCGTCCGCAAGGTCACCGAGCTCACCCTGACCTTCGACCACCGCGTCTGCGACGGCGGAACTGCGGGCGGGTTCCTTCGATTCGTTGCGGACGCGATCGAAAACCCGCAGGGGCTGCTGCTAGACCTGTAAGCCTTCGGACCGGACAGCTTTCGCGGGGCGCCTGTTGAGGCAAAACAGGTACCCGGGGTGCCCGGGCCGGGGTGAGGATCCGGAAACATGAGTACCCGGTACTCATGACCGGCTCACGGGCAGTCCGTAGGGTGGACCGAACAAGGGGATGGGGCCGCCGGGCAGGACTTCACCCGGCGTCCCCGCTAGTCCAAGGGGGATGGCCATGCAAACAGCCGCAGCAGTTCCGGTGCCGGCTTGGCATGCCCCGGCGGTAGAATCCAATCACTCCCTATGGAGGGATGGACGCCAATGAAGACATTCCAGCACTTCGCCGGGGCTCTGGCCCTCGTATCTGTGTTGACCCTGACCTCTGCGGGCTGTGGCGACCTCAGCCGTCCAGCGGGTTCCGGGCCGCCCCAAAGTGCCGACCGGACGCCCCAGGACCCTGATACGGAACCCGCCACCGGTTCAGCAGCACCCACCACGGACGCACCCGCTACCGCCGCCGATCCTGTCAAGACCGCCGAGCCCTCCGTCGTCACCCCGCTGCCTTCCAGGCCCGCCGACCCGTCTGCGGGCTCCAATGCCATGCCCGCCGGTGACCTCCCCGGCTGGCGCCAGGTCTTTGCTGAGGACTTCGCCGAAGGAGATGTTGGCCTTGGCGGCTTCCCGGGCCCCGTTTACAGCACACGATGGAGCGTCAACTACGCTGACGGAACGCCGGACACGGCGGCCCAGCAGCAGGATAAGGGCCAGCGGACTTCCGGGTATTTCCCGTCCAAGGTCCTGACCGTCCACGACGGCGTGTTGGACATGTTCTTGCACTCTGAAGGCGGAGTTGCCCTGGGTGCGGCGCCATCACCCAAATTCGACGGCGCCAGCCAACGGCCTTACAACAGCCTGCTGTACGGCCGCTACTCCGTGCGCTTCAAGGCCGACGCCCTGCCGGGCTTCAAGCTGGCGTGGCTCCTGTGGCCCGACAGCAAGCAGTGGCCCGAGGACGGAGAGATCGACTTCCCCGAAGGGGACCTGTCCAAGGTCATCTATGCTGCCGTGCATGGCATGGAAAACGGCGTCCACGACAATGACGTCCTCCGGCCCAACCAGCCCTACGGGGACTGGCACATCGCCACCACCGAGTGGCGGCCAGATGGCATTGAGTTCTTCCTCGACGGGAAATCAATCGGCGTTTCCACCAGGTTCACGCCGACCAAGCCAATGCACTACATCCTGCAGACGGAGTCCTGCTCGCCAAGCTGCCCCGCGCCGGAAACGCAGGGACACGTCCTGCTTGACTGGGTGTCCATCTGGACCAGGGAATAGCCGTTCAGGGCACGCTGTCCACCTTGGAAGCCGGGCAAGACGCCCGGGCGGTGTGCCGCCGTCGTACGTCCTTTCAACTTTTTGGCAGGAAACCCCTTTACCCCAACTCCGGACTCTATTAAAGTGATGAGGGTCATAGTCCGGATGGGCGCCGGGGGCGTCCGGGAAGGGGGAGTGCATCACCGCTGACCATTACCTGAAGACAAGTGACAAATTCGTTGAAAGCCCCTCCTAGGAGGGGCTTTCCCCTTGTCGGCCAACGTTAGCGGGCCAGCCCGTCCAGCCGGCTTCGGAGGTTCCGCCGTTCTGCTTCATTGTCAGTGAGGATCACTGCTTCCTCGAACGCTGTGCGCGCTTCCTCCAGCCGGCCGAGCCGGGCCAGGAAGTCGCCGCGGGCAGCGGCAAGGTACGGATACCGAGCGAGTTGCGGTTCGGCTCCCAGGGCATCAAGCTCAGCCAGCCCTTCGGCAGGGCCTGCGGCGAAACCGAGGGCAATGGCCCGGTTGAGCCGGACCACCGGGGAGGGCCACCGTTCCATCAGCAGGTTGTACAGGCCCAGGATTTCGTCCCAGTCGGTCTCCGCCCAGGAGCCGCTCTCGTCATGGACCGCCGCGATGGCCGCCATGAGGGCGAAGCGGCCGGGCGGACGTGACGCCAAAGCTTCACGAAGCAGGGCCGTGCCCTCCCCGATGGCCCGCCGGTCCCATTTCGACCGGTCCTGGTTTTCCATGAGGACGGCGTCCTGGTGCTCGTCCACCCGGGCGGCGGTCCTGGCCTCTGTGAGGAGGATCAGGGCCAGGAGTCCAGCCACATCGTGGTCCCGGGGCAGCAGGACCCGCAGCATCCTTGCCAGTTCCAGGCCGCGTTCGGCCAGGTCCCGGCGCATCAGGTCGTCTCCGGAGGGGGCGGTGTGCCCGGTGGTGTACACCAGGTAGACAACAGACAGGACGGCCTCGACCCGCTCGGGCAGCTCGGAGACGGCGGGGACTCGGTACGGGATGTTCGCTGCGGCGATCTTCTTCTTCGCCCTGGTGATGCGCGCCGCCATGGTGGGTTCCTGGACAAGGAACGCACGGGCCACTTCCCCCGTGGACAGCCCACACAGCAGCCGGAGGGTTAGCGCCACCCGGGCCTCAAGGGCCAGGGCAGGATGGCAACAAGTGAAGATCAGTCTGAGGCGGTCATCGGGAATCTCCTGTTCGTCGAATTCGGGACCGCTGCCGCCGCGTTCCTCCGGGTCCAGCAGCTTCGGCAGCGCCCGTTGGGCCGTTGCCGCGCGCCGGCGGATGTCCAGCGCCCGCCGTCGGGCTGCCACCGTCAGCCATGCCGCGGGGTTCCCGGGAATCCCGCTCGAGCCCCATGCCGTCAGCGCACTGGCGTACGCGTCCTGGACGGCTTCCTCGGCGGTGTCGATGTCACCCGCGACGCGAACGGTGGCCGCCAGCACAAAGGCCCACTCGCGGCGGTGCGCGTCCGCCACCGCGGCGGCAACCTCGGTGCCGGCGGCCGCCTGCATCAGCTGACCACCCGCACCGGCCATACCTCCACCCCGACGCCGGCGGGAACCTCCTTGGCGATCTCCAGTGCCTCGTCGAGGTCTGCTGCCTCGATTAGGTAGTAGCCGCCCAGTGTTTCCTTCGACTCGGTGAACGGGCCATCCGTCACCAGGAACCCGCCTGCCCCGTCGCGCCGCATGGACGTGGCCGTGGAGGAAGGATGCAGCGCGGCGCCGCTGAGCAGGGAGGAACCGCGGCGCTGCATGAATTCCTGGTAGCTGGCGCTGATGGATTCGCCTTCGGCCTGCCTGGCCACCGTCTCGTCCTGGTAAATCAGGATCAGGTACTTGGACATTTTTGTGCTCCCTTCGATTGGCTTCAAAGGCTTCCCATTGGAGCCTCTACCAATACGACGCACAAGGGAAGCGGACATCGACAGCGCCAGGGAAATTCCCCTTCCATTTCCAAAGTACCGCGCGCAGGGGGCCTTGCGGCAAGGGCCCGGGGTTGGCGCATACTGGCGGTTCACGAACGAGGGGGCGGGCTGGGATGCACGAGGTAGTAATTGTGGGAAGCGGGCCCACCGGGCTGATGCTGGCAGGGGAGCTTCGGCTGGCGGGAGTGGACGCGCTGGTCCTGGAGCGGCGGCCTTCGCAGGAACTGGCCGGGTCGCGAGGCGGCGGCATCCATTCGAGGACCATCGAGTTGCTGGACCAGCGCGGCATCGCGGATCGGTTCCTCGCCGAAGGCAAGACTGTCCAGACGGCCTCCTTTGGCAGCACGCAGCTGGATCTGGGCAGCCTGCCCACGCGCCACCCCTACACGCTGGCTTTGTTCCAGAACCACATCGAGCGGCTGCTGCTGGAGTGGGTGGAGGAGCTTGGCGTGCAGATCCGGCGCGGCGTGGAGGTCACCGGAGTTACCGCGGACGACGACGGCGTGGACGTCGAGCTCGCCGCCGACGGACCTTTGCGGGCCGGGTACGTCGTGGGCGCCGACGGCGGGCGCAGCGTGGTGCGGCGGTCGGCGGGCATTCCGATGGCGGGCCCGGACGCGACCCGCAGCAGCCTGATCGCGGAGGTAAAGGTCGCGGGGGAGCCTGAGCAGCAGGGGAAGGTGGACGCCCGCGGAATCCACGGGCTGTATCCGATGGGCAACGGGGTTGTCCGGGTTGTGGTCACCGAGGCCTCGCTGGGCCCGGCCGCCGAACCCACCATGGAGGACCTGCGGGTGGCCCTGGCGGACGTGTTCGGGACGGACTTCGGCGTGCACAGCCCCATCTGGTTGTCACGGTTCACGGACGCCACGCGGCAGGCGGAGTCCTATCGGAAGGGCCGTGTGCTGCTGGCGGGTGATGCCGCGCATGTCCATTCACCGACTGGCGGGCTGGGCGTCGGTCTGGGACTGCAGGACGCCGTGAACCTTGGCTGGAAACTGGGGCAGGTGGTCCGGGGAACCTCCGGCGGAGGTTTGCTGGACACCTACCATGACGAGCGCCACCCCGCCGGAGCCCGGGCACTGGGATACACCATGGCGCAGTCCCTCTTCCAGAAGGCCGACCCCCGGCAGGAGGCGCTGCGCGGCCTGCTCGACGAGGTGCTCCGGGTTGACGGGGCGGGTGCGCCCATCGCCGCACTCATTTCCGGCCTGGACGTTGCCTACCGCCCCGGGCCGGGGCATCCGCTGCTGGGCCGCCGGATGCCCGACCTGGACATTTCTGGCAGGCAAGGAACAACCCGGGTATACGAATTACTGCGCCCCGCCCGGCCGGTGCTGCTGGAGTTCGGCGGCCAAACGCTGGAGGCGGGCGCCTCGGAAGGGCGCGTACAGCACGTCGCTGCCACGTACGACGGCGGGTGGCAGCTTCCGGTGCTGGGCCACGTTGCTGCCCCTGCGGCGGTCCTGGTCCGTCCGGATGGCTATGTTGCGTGGGTGGGCGAAGGGTCGGCCGACGGGCTGGCGGAAGCCCTTGAATCCTGGTTTGGCCGGCCTGCGCACTAATCAGGAATGGCCGCCACATATCCATTAATGCGGGGAAACTGGGCGAAAACTGCGGGACTGCCCCCTGTTGCAGCGGGCGGTCGCTCTTGTAAGCTAACTCCGGGTCAGGCAGACGGCCTTCAGTTGCCGTCGGAGGACCGAGCCATGACCACCCCTGCCACACTGCCGTCACCTCCTGGCATGCCCCTGCCCTCATAGCCGGCGTGGATGTGGCCCAGAGAAACCAATTTTCGGGGGTGGGCCACATCCCCGCCTTGAAATCCGGGAACCAGCAGCGTGGCTGGCTCCCGGACTTGTTTGTGCAACAGCAATCACCGGTTTTGCGGCGTGCCAGGAACTCCGGAACCAGGGGCCGTGGACACGTCAGTACCAGCGTGCACCCAGACTTCACCCAGCGCAGTTATGGAAACGTTATATATGCTTGCTTAGTGGTCTTGAGGAATAGCAGCGGAAACGTGTCAGCATCAGGAAGCCCGGCGGCACCCGGCGCAGAGGTCATCGCGGGGCGCAAGCATGCGTTGGACGGTCTCCGGACCATCGCCGTGGCGGGCGTGTTCTTCTTCCATACCGCCACCGAATCCATGCCCGGCGGATCCATCGGCGTGGACGTGTTCTTCACGCTCAGCGGGTTCGTGATCACCCTGCTGATCATGAAGGAGCGCCTTGCCACCGGCAGGCTCCACCTCGGCATCTTCTATGCCAAGCGACTGGCCCGGCTGTGGCCTGCGCTCCTGGCACTCTGCGCCGTGATCGTCGTGGCAGGTATTGTGTTTCCGGAGTCGGGCTGGGGTGGCCAGGCCGGGTTTGTCCTTCCGGCGGCCGCCTACGTGATGAACCTTGCGCACTTTGGCTTTTTCGGCGACTCGATTGCCGGTGAAACCATGGGCCCCACGTGGACCCTGGCCGTGGAGGAACAGTTCTACCTGGTGTGGCCGCTGCTCCTGCTGGTGATGCTCCGTTTTTGGAGGATCCGTACGGCCGCCCTGGCCACGGTGGCCCTGGCCGGCGCGTTCGTCCTGAACCGGTTCCTGCTGGTAAATGCCGGCGAACCGCTGGACCGCATTTACAACGGACCGGACACCCGGGCTGACGAACTTCTGGTCGGGTGCGCGCTCGCCCTGCTGTTCACCGCGCTGCGCCAGGGCTCCCGGCTCCATACCCTCCTCGCGGCCGCAGCACGCTGGGCCGCTGCCCCCGCCGGCCTCGCGCTGGTGGCAGCGCTCTTCCTGCTCAAGGAACCGGACGCTCCCGGCCCCTGGTTCAACGCGTTCTGGACAGCGGGCCCCACGGTGCTCGCGGTGCTGGCCGCCGTGCTGATCGGCTCCCTGGTCCTGCAGCCCGCCGGCGTCCTGTCGCGCCTCCTCAGCCATCCCTGGCTGGCACGCCCCGGTCGCGACCTGTCCTACGGCATGTATCTCTGGCACCTGCCTGTCTACCTGCTGCTGATGCCCCTCATCCCGGACCTTCCCATCCGCATCGCACTGACCGCCGCCCTCACCGTGTTGCTGGCCTATGCGTCCTTCCGCTGCGTGGAGCGGCCGCTCCGCCGCTGGGCAAACAAAAGGCTGGATCCCGCCGTCGTGCCTTCCGTGCCGGAACGGTCCAAGGAGTCCGTGCCAGCCTAGGCAGGGGAGCGGGGACCTACCGGCAGACGGCGCCGTTGCGTGCGGCGCCGACGGCGGCAGGCGGCTTGGCTGCCGGTGGCGCCTATGTCATCAGTGCGGGATGCTCTCCTGGTCCCGGTGGGCGGCGGGCTCGATCTGGAAGGTGGAGTGCTCGACGCTGACATCGAAGTCCTGGGCCACGCACCGCTGCAGATCGGCCAGGATGGTGGCCGAGTGCCCGTCGCGCATGCACTCATCCTGGACGGTGACATGGGCTGAAAGTACGGGTACCCCGGAGGCCACCAGGGAGGCATGCAGGTCATGCACGTCGATGACGTGCGGGAGCGCCAGGATGTGGCGGCGGACCTCGGACAGGTCCAGGCCCGGGGGAGTGCTCTCCATCAACACGTTCACGGTGTCCCGGAGCAGTTTCAGCGTCCGGGGAATGATCAGGACGCCGATGAGCAGCGACACGACGGCGTCCGCCCTGGTCCACCCGGTCAGCGCGATAACCAGTGCAGCCACGATCACAGCGATGGAACCGAGGGCATCGTTGAGTACCTCGAGGAAGGCAGCCTTCATATTGAAGCTGTGGTGGCGCCCGGAAGCGAGCACCAGCAGTCCCAGCGCGTTGCCTGCCAGGCCCACGACGCCGAACCACAACATCAGCGGTCCACCAACCGCGGGTGGTTCAACCAGTCGGCGGATGCCCTCGACAATGACGAACCCGCCAACCCCCAGCAGCAGCGCGGCCTGGCCGGCCGCGGCGATGATCTCCGCCCTCTTGTACCCCCACGTGCGCTTATAGGTCGCGGGTTTCAGGGCCAGCGAGGCCGCGATCACCGCGATGAGAAGCCCGGCCGAATCGGTGAACATGTGCCCCGCGTCGGCCAGCAGCGCCAGGCTGCCCGTGAGAACCGTGCCGACGACCTCGGCCACCATCACCATGAACGTGATGGCGAAAACCAGCAGGAGTTTGCCTCGCTGGCTGTGGGGGTCCGCGCCGCTGTGGCTGTGGCCGTGGCCGCTGCCCACCGGTCAGCCCTTCCGGACGATCGGCAGGCCCAGCGGTTGGGGTACGTCGGACGCGGCTGCCGCGCTGGAACAACCGGGGCAGCAGCCGTCTTCTGCTGTGGTCGCTGCCAGTAAGGCGGTCGCGCCGGGGTCTTTTGTGTCGATGGGTGCTGCGGCGTGGGGAACAGCGCAGCACGAGTCCCCGCGCCAGGCATTGACGCCTTCACGGATGGCGATGCCTGCGATCACCAGTGCCGCGCCGGCGTCGGCCCACCACCAGCCCAGGGTGCTGTTCAGGACCAGGCCCACCAAAAGCACAGCGGAAAGGTACGTGCACAGCAGAGTCTGCTTCGAATCAGCCACCGCTGTCCGTGATCCGAGTTCGCGCCCTGCACGGCGCTGTGCCCAGGACAGGACCGGCATGACAGCCAGGCTCAGGGCCGCGATCACGATGCCCGGCACGGAGTGCTGCGCTTCACCCGCGCCTGCCAGGGACCGAATGGCGTCAACCGCTACGAACGCTGCCAGGGCGAAGAACGAGACGGCGATGATTCGCAGGGTCAGGTGCTCACGCCGCTCCGGGTCCTTGGCGGAGAACTGCCACGACAGGGCCACGGCCGAGGCCACTTCGATGATCGAATCGAGGCCGAAACCGATCAGGGCGGACGAGTCCGCGGTGCCGCCGGCCCATAACGCCACAACCGCTTCAACGATGTTGTAGGAAATGGTGGCGGCCGCGAAGAGCCTGATCCGGCGGCTTAGGACCCGGCGGCGTTCCATAGTGGGGGCGTTGAGGGCAGTTGTCATGCCAGGCACTCTCCGTCGGGGGCGCAGCAGGCCGAATCCACGGCCAGGACAACGTTGATCAGGTCCTTGATGGCATGGCCGATCCGCGCATCGGCCAGCTCGTACCGGCTTCGCCGACCGTCCGGGACGGCGACCACCAGGCCGCAGCCGCGGAGGCACGTCAGGTGGTTGGACATGCTCTGCCGGGAGACGCCGAGGCTGTCCGCCAGATCCGAGGGATAGGAGGGCGCTTCCGCGAGGGCCAGGAGAACACGGGCGCGGGTGGGGTCCGATACAGCGTAGCCAAAACGGGCAAGCACCGGAGCCTGGGTGACGGTCTGCATGTCCTCAAAGTACAGCCCAGGCTGTATTCACGCAAACATGGATTCACGGGCATCCAAGAGGTCTACTTTCTGGGAGCTGTGGCGGCTTCCAGATGGCGCATGCCCCTCGCTGGGCCGGATACCTGATCCCGGAAGCTGCCCACGGAGGCGGTTCGGCTTCAGACAGGGGTTGGAGCACCTCGTCCTGGGCCGGATCCCCGGAGCCCCTAAGCCGCCTACGGCGGCGCTTGGAGCACGCTCGTCCTGGGCCGGATCCCCGAAGCCCCTAAACCGCCTACGGCGACCGGTTCGGCTTCAAAAAGGGGTTGGAGCGGTTGCTTGAGGCTGGGGTGGGCCCGTGAGCGGGCCTGTCCCAGGTGAATGTCACACCCCCTTGTCATGATGGGTTTATGGGGACAGCGGCGGTGGTGAAGGCGTTCGGGGATATCCGGGCGGGTCTTGCCGTGCTCAATGCTGAGGTTGATGGGGCGGGTTCGACCCCGTTTTCGGTGGCTGATCCGTTGTCTGGGTTGGCGGATGGGTGCCTGGATATTTTGGCCGGGTCACGGGAGGTGGAGGCCGGGTTCGCGGGGTTGAAGGCGAAGGCGGCGGTGAAGTATTCGGAGTCAGCTTTTGCTGTTGCGGGTCCGGATGTGCCGGTGGTGGCGCAGGAGATGGCGGTCGCTGCGGAGATCGGGTGCGTGCTGGCCCTTGGTCCGCGGGCGGCGGGTTCGTTCCTGGCCACGTCCCACGCCCTGACCACGGGGTTGCCGCGGACCTTGGAGGCTTTGCAGGCCGGAACGATCTCGTGGCAGCACGCGGTGGTGATGGCCGATGAAACCGCAGGCCTTGATCCTGTTGGGGCGGCGGCGTTGGAAGCGCATTTCCTGGATCCCGAAGCACCGGGTGCGGCGCGTGGCTGCCCGGCCGGGGAGTTGCCGGCGCACCGGTTCCGGGTCAAGGCCCGGACGTGGCGGGAACGCCACCACGCTGAGAGTATCGAGGAACGGCACGCCAAGGGGGTGGCGGAG
>NZ_JBQEQF010000027.1:0-50029 GCF_052046035.1 Paenarthrobacter sp. 22069
GCAGGAACAGTTGAGGAAGTGGGCAGATCTCATGGCCACCAGTGGGCAGTTCTACTGGCCGTCAGTGGGCAATTTCGTGGCCGCCTATGGGCAGTTTTTCATGGCCGCTTACAGGCCGTCTCCTGCAACTCGAGGAACTTGTCCCCTCCCCTGTGTTAAGCGCTACCGTAACGTTCCTTAGTGCTGCTGATGGCGTATCCAAGCCTGCATCCGAATCCAAAACGAACCCTGGTGTCAGCGATGCTCGAAAACTGAGCCATGTTGCGTGGGCTTGCCGTCTAGCGGTGGTTGCAACACCTGAGCGATTATGAGTTGCAATTGGGCCAGATGAAAGGACCGCCGAGGGGTCGATGCGCTCCACCGAAGATGGCTGCCCGGGCTCACTATGATCAGCTGATAAAACAGGAAATGGGCAATCCTGAAGCCTGCCGCATCGTGGGAACCAGCCGTAGTCCCGGCACTCGGTGGCGGCACGGCCAAACGGTCGTCTAAAAGTCCGGAGACATCAAGACGTACGCACCGATTTCACAGCAGCGGCCTGCAGGGATCTCCGCCGTCATCTCTCCGAGCCGGAACGGATTACGATTGCGGACCTACTGCATGCCCGGCGTAGCATCCGTGCCATTGCCCGGCAGCTCGGGTGCAGTCCGCTACCGTGAGCACGGAGATCAGCCGCAACCTTCACGAACCCTCTGGCAACTACCGTCCGCAGACAGCCCTGCGCAGTGCCGAGCGCAGAAGGAGTCGTCAGCGAACCGGGAAGATCGCAAGCAAAGTCCCGCCGTCGTCCGATCCAGGAGCTGTGGGCCTTCGTCTGGGAGCACCTCGAACAGCGATGAAGCCCCCGCCAGATCGGCAACCGGCTGTGTAGTGTCTTCCTGGACAGCCGGAATTGCACGTCGCGCCTGAGACCGTCTATAAGGCCCTGCACGGGCCGGGTCCGGTCTTTGTTGCATTCACTTGCCGAAGGGCAATGACTGCAATAAGCATGCCGGTTCCCAGCCAGATAAATCGGTTCATACTGGCCTCCGAACTTTAGCGGCTTCGTCGGCCTGTAGCCGGCCTAGGGTGTTTCGCTAAAGCGGTTCTGACACCATGGCTGAAAGCCGCCATTCTGATCAGGGGTGCCCCGACACTGGCCGTGATCAGGGAGGTCAAGGCGGAGAAGTTGGCACTAACATCAGAGACATTCGACGCAATGCCGTCCACTTTCCTAAGTTGTTGATTGGCGGTGGCCACAATAGCTGTGGCCCCATCCATTATCGGAATCGCACCGTCGCTCAACGACCTAATCGCAATTCGTACCTCGTCTAGTACCTGGCCGAGTTTCATGATCGGCACTGCAAGCAGTAGAACAAGGAGTGCAAAGACCCCAGCGGAAATCAGACCGGCGATAGCACCGATAGACATCAAATTCATCTCCTCGAAGTGAACGGGGTGAGCACAAACTGCCTGTGTATAGGAAAGGGATGTGAGGCATCGAATTTGTGAACCGGCGAGGTCCGAGGACGACCAGGCGAAGCAGCAACTCTCACGGGCGGAGGCAGTGGTCCAGTTCCTGCGGGGGCGCGGCAAGGCCCTGAGCAGGAAACTTGGCTACCAAACGGATAGCAGTGACCCTCCCTGGAGCAGGAGGATCATGAGGCGGGATCGGGGGCACCGTTGGGTTAGAGGATCACGCTACACCCAAACACCTAAACCTAATTTTTGATCCCGACAGAACGCCATCGGCCATCATTCCTGATGGCCGATGGCGTTCATGGGACCGTGCAACGGCATTCTTGTCAGCGTTTTTGGCCGGATGACTGCGCCGGCTGCGAGCGAACCATAAGCTCCGGGGAGAGCATCAGGAAGCCCTCGTTCTACGAACGCAGAATCGCGTTGACCGCCGAGTCAGCGGTTTCCAGCGCGCCCTCAATATATCCCGGGAACCCCAACGACACATCGGATCCTACAAAATAAACACGGCCTGCCGGTTCACCAAGTTCCTTGTGTACTCGACTGAACTGTCGTACTCGGGGTGAGACCCAGGGCCCTTCGAAAAGTGGGTCTTTGATCCAGTCGTGATAATCGATGCCGAGGACTTCAACCTCCGGTAGATAGTAGTGCACAGCGTCCTTGACAGCACTGAGATCGGTAGGATCGAAGGATCCCGAGTCGGTGAACGCCACCAACAGTCGTTCGCTTTCCGACACCTCGCAATAGTCGTAAAGCGTGGGAAAAATTCCGTCTCCGACGCATTCGATTCCCGCTTCCGCTCCCCGCACGTGAATCAGAATTTTAAGTCCGCGGCCACCGTGCCCTTCCTCAATTACTGACCGCCGGTTTTCAGGTAGGGCCGGGGTGAAAAGAATCCTCCGCCAAGTGTTCATTGGGGTAGCAATTACCACGGAACGTGCTTGGAAGGCGTCCCCGCTTTTGAGGGTCACATGCACTGCATCGCCTGACTGATCTATGCCGGTAACGACGCTCTGCATCCTGATTTCAGGAATGTCGTGGCTCATGGCGTCGACCAGGTCAGCTGAACCATTGGCAAATACTTCATCCAGCGAGAAAAGCACGCCGAGGATGCTGTAGTGATGTGCTGCAACAAGTTGCAACGCCCACAACGCGGATGACTGGTCAGCAGGCTGGCCCAGCATGTTCCACGCCCAGGCGAGCAAAAACTGCCTGGAAACAGGGGGCAGGTCGAGCCCGTCGACGTACTCGATGAGTGGGATGTCCAGGTCCTCAAGGTCCTGGTTCTCCAACCCCTTTTCCAGGTCAATTCTGTGCGCATCCCGCAGCAAAGTGTAGGTGGCTGCTTCCACTGCAACTGCTTCCGAACCGGGAATAGGAAATGCCTGATTCAGTGCGGTCGGGCCCAAACGATGCCTAAACGAGGTGAACTCGGTAGCAGCCGCCGTGGCAATTCCGTACCGGTCCAATTCGGCTGCCAGCCGCGGGTGATGCTTTCGGTGTAGGTACGCTCCACCTATCTCGACCTGCAGGTTGGGTACATTCCGGGACTCCCGGGAATACGCTCGCCCTCCAAGGCGGTCGCCCCCTTCAAGGAGAAGTACTTTTTTGCCTGCATTGGTAAGGTCGCGTGCTGCTTTCAGACCGCTAAAACCGCCGCCAACCACAATTGCGTCATACAAATTTTGCCTTCTTTCACATGTCCTGGACTTTGGAATTTGGGTCTGCAATCAGGGACGCACGCATGCTGTCCCTACTCCGTATCCATTGGGCCTCGATCGAGCGCGGGCACCCCTGCCCGATCCCACAGGTCTGACCAATCCTCCGGGCCTTCCAGGTCGACAATTCCCTTGGTGGCGCGGATAATTTTCTCGGGGGTTGCTGGAAGTTCATAGAGAACGGAACCAAAGGGAGAGAGTGCATCATTCACGGCGTTGAGTACGGCAGCCGGTGCCGAGATCAGACCAGACTCTCCCATCCCCTTCACGCCTGACGCTGTCATCACCGACGGGGTTTCAATGTGCCTGATTTCAAATGGGGGAGAAACATCCATCGTTGGCGTCTGGTAATCCAGGAAAGACGTTGTAGACAAGTTTCCTGAATTATCGTAGACAAGCTGCTCGAAAAGGCCCATGCCAATTCCTTGTATGACCCCACCGCGAATTTGGCCCTCTACAATTGTGGGATTGATGATAACGCCGCAGTCCTCGACGGAATAGACCTTTTCGACTGTTACAAACCCGGTGATGGGATCCAGTTCAACGATAAGGGCATGACCGCCGTTCGAAAACATGGGCCGGGATGTGTCCCATGCCTTAGTGAACTCCAATCCGGGTTCAAAACCGGCGGGCCACTTGGATGAGTCCCAGTAGACTGCCATGGCCACGTCGGCGACGCTCACTCGCGATTCCGGAGCCCCTACGATGGATGCGAAGCCTTCTTCCAAAACGATGTCTTCCTCAGAAGACTCGAGCATATTGGCAGCAACGGCAACCAGTTTTTCGCGAATGGCATGGGCTGCACGATTAACACATCCGCCGGCGATGACGGCTGCGCGGCTTCCAATGGTGCCGCTGCCATAGGCGCCCTTGGTGGAAGTTCCCGCATCGACGCTGATCGATTCGAAGGGGATGCCTAAGACATCCGCGGCTACCTGGGCTAGGGTCGTTTGGTGGCCCTGCCCCTGTGAATTCAAACCCGAGGTTATTGTCACCGAGCCGGTCGAATCCATTTTGACGGTTGCTGTGTCATGGAACACATCGGTTGCGCCATGGGCCTGCATCATGCCCGTGCTCTCGCCACTACTTTCGACGAAGACGCTGATTCCCAACCCCAGGTATTTGCCGTTTTTGCGGGCTTCTTCCTGTCGTTTGAGAAAGGCCGGGTAGTCGACCATTTCTTCCAAGGTGTTGATTACCTCAAGAAATGACCCCTCCTCGTACACGACCCCCTGGGGATTTGTCCACGGAAATTCTTTAACAACATTCTGTCTCCGGATTTCAAAAGGAGACACCTTCATCTGTCGCGCCAGATCATCCATAAGGGATTCCCGGGCGAGGGTTCCCGCCGTGTATCCAACCCCGCGGAAAGCGCCCATGGGGCACTTGTTGGTGACGGCCCCCTCGTAAACGTACTCCGCCGCTGGGATATCGTATATACCGGTGGGCGTGACGGCCGCGGTAGCCCAGCATTCCACAGCCATAGTCTGCGGGGGCATATGGTAGGCGCCTCCGTCAACTAAAGAATGGGTCCGAACCCCAGTTATTCGTCCCTCAGCGTTGGCGGCATATTGGATTGTGACGAACTGCTCGTGGGCGTGTGAACCGGCCAAAAGATTTTCGCGCCGATCCTCTACCCATTTTACTGGCGTCTTCAGGTGCTTCGAAGCGAGCGGCATGAGCATTTCTTCAGGGAATACGTGCGCTTTCTGCCCAAAACCGCCGCCGGTATCAGGAGAAATGACCTCGCTTCGTGACTCATCGAAACCAAGAAAGAGGCTCAGGCACATCTTCACGTAATGGGGCATCTGCGTTGACGCCCATAGCCTAAGCCGGTCCTCAGTCCATTCGTAGTCCGCTAGACAACCCCTCGTCTCCATAGGGGCGGCTGCCACCCGACCAGGGTGGTACAGGGCGGAAACGACATGCTCGGCATTGGCGAACGCCTCATCCACGTCCCCAAAGGTTGCTCTCCCGCGAATGCCCACATTGTCAGGGCGTTCGCCGTTTGCTACTGGGCCCCCTTGGATGGATTTGCGGGGGTCAAGCACGACTTCGAGGGGCTCGAGCTCGAGACCTACGAGATCACACGCATCTTCTGCTACCGCTCGCGAGTCTGCGACTATCAATACAACCGGTTCACCCACGTAACGTACGACGTCCTTAGCCAAGAGCGGCATGGTCATCGCTTCGCATCCCTCAGCCGTATATTGTGCCTCGATGCCGGCGCAGTACTTTTCGATGTCAGAAGCCGTCCAGACAAGGTGAACGCCAGGCATCTCTGAGGCGACCGACGTATCAATGCCCGTGATTTGAGCATGAGCAGCAGGGCTGCGCACGAAACAAGCATGCAACTGGCCCTCAACGTTGATGTCGTTCAGGTACTTTCCCCGCCCGGTAAGAAGTCTTGCGTCCTCAGTTCGTGGGACCCGCTTGCCTATAACGTTTCTTGTTATAGGAGGAGAGTAATAATGTGGGTTGTCCATTTTAGTTTCCAATCTGACCCGCTGCATCCAGGACAGCCTCAACAATCGTCTGGTAGCCCGTGCATCGGCATAAGTTACCGGAGAGGGCCTCGACAACTTCGTCTTTTGTCGGACTAGGGTTTGCGTCTAGCAACTCTGTAGCTGATATGAGGAACCCTGCCGTGCAAAAACCGCACTGGAGGGCATGGTGCTTTTTAAATGCTTCCTGAAGTGGGCTAAGGGCAGCGCCATCCGACAGGTCCTCGACGGTCCGTATGCTGCGTCCGTTTCCCTGGGCGGCAAGGGTCAGGCAGGACCGCACGGCAGCCCCATCCATGAGGATCGTGCACGCACCGCAAACCCCATGCTCACATCCGAGCTTGATGCCGGTGAGCTTTTGGTCATTCCTCAGGTGGTCGGCCAAAGTATCGCGCGCGTCTACTGCAACAGTGCGCCGACGTCCGTTTACTTCCACGTCTATTTCGACGCGTTCTGATGGGGATGATGATGTCACGTACGTGCTCCTGCTTCAACTATGGTGCGCCGAATCAGCTCCTGCACCAGGCCTTGGCGATATTCGGCCGAGCCGTGGATGTCTGAGATATACGAGAGCGATTTCGCTCCAGCTTTTGCGGCTACTTCTGCCCTTTCCGGTGACAGCTCTGATCCGTTGAGGACGTCTTCCGCCTCGGGCACTCGTTGGATTTTGCCAACAGCGGCTCCAACGGCCACCCGCGCATTTGAAATTTGTGAACCCTCAATCGACATTACGACTGCGACATTGGCGAGCCCATAGTCTCCAGATCGTCTAGCAAACTCCCCATAGCCCCATCCGTCGGGACGTGAAGGTAGCCAAACGTCAGTGATGATCTCGTCAGCGGCAATGCTCGTCATGTACGGACCGACGAACAAGTCATCGGCATCAATGGTGCGCCGTCCTCTTACACTTTGAACCTCCACCATTCCATTGAGGGCAAGCAATACGAGCGGCCATTCGCCCGCTGCATCGCCATGGGCCAAGGCTCCGCCCAAGGTCCCTCGATTCCTAATCTGGGGATGGGCTATGTGGTGGCCAGCTGCCACCATCATTGGCAGGTTCTTGGCAACGGCAGGGGAACTGACGATCGTTGCATGGGTGACCATAGGTCCGAAGCGGATGTAGTCTCCGACTTCCTCCAGGTCAGTCAGGCCAGGAACGTATCCCAGGTCTACAATGACGGACGGTTGGGCTAGGCGCATGGCCATGACAGGCAGCAGACTCTGGCCTCCAGCAATGATCTTGGAGTCCTCGTCAGCTGACAGTAGATCGCAGGCATCTTCAATTGATGCTGGTGATGCGTATCTGATATTAGGTAGTTTCATCCTTCACTCCCTCGAATGACCTTCATCTTCCCCTACCCGCCGTGACTTTTTGCATGGCATTGAAGGACAACTACATCCGACCTTTTGTCGAAGTGTGCACAAGGAACAACGCGCCCACCATTCCGGTCCTGGGCAGGGAAAAGGGTACGCAGGACAAAGGGTCCGTTTAGACGTCACGGACTGTTCCTTTAAACGACCGGGTGGGCACGCCCCTGCGTCCCCTGATTTTTGCAGGCAGCCTGTTATGTGCGCTGGCTATCGCGCATGAGCCAGAAACGCAAGCCCACGTGTGCTTCTTCGCATGCGTTCGCCGTCCAGGGGGCCGTAACTGTCTACCCCTGCACCAAATGCGAAGGTATGGCTACTGGTACTCCTGCGGCGGCACCTAACGAACTTCAGGTGTTCGCCATCCATTCGAAAGTCACCAGAATCCACGGGAGCAACTACCAATGTTCAGATCCCGACTCTTCATCACGGTTGGTACGCATCCACTAGACGATATGAGCAGGAGGTTGCCGGCTTAGGCGAAGCAGCTGTGGAGCTTCTGGACCCTTCTGGAGGTCCATTTTCGCCGGACCGTTTCCGGAGCGTCCAGCTTGGATCCTCTGTCCCTAATGACGGGTGGGGGGGTGGACGCTCCGGATCTTGTTCCGGCGCTGATGGCCCTCTGTCAGAAGGGCCCGGGAAATGTGGTCCAGGGGGCTGGAACCTCCTTTTCAAAGCAAGTCGTGGGTTGCCTGCCACACTTGGCGAACAGGTAGAGCCACATTTGAAATTTGGAGGTTCCAGCTATGTTCGAGCGTACAAGCGTTGGCCTGGATGTCCATGCCCGTAGTGTTGTGGCCTGTGCGTTGGACGGTCGGACCGGGGAAGTTTTCCGGCGCCGTTTGACGCCGGACCGGGATGAGATTCTTGCCTGGATCATCTCGCTGCCTCCGCCGGCAAAGGTCGTTTACGAGGCAGGTCCAACAGGTTTTGGCTTGGCCAGGTTCCTGCTTTCTGCCGGCATCGATACGGTGATTGCAGCCCCGTCGAAGCTTCAGCGCCCGTCCGGTGACCGGGTAAAGACCGATGCGAGGGATGCTCTGCATCTGGCCCGGTTGCTCAAACTCGGTGAGATCACGGCGGTCCAGGTTCCTTCGGTGGATCAGGAAGCGGCCCGGGATCTGGTGCGTTTCCGTGAAGATGTCCGCGGGGACCTGATGCGTTCCCGGCACCGCATTTCCAAGCTCTTGTTGCGACAGGGCATCGTGTATTCCGGCGGGCAGGCCTGGACCGGAACCCACGAACTCTGGCTCGCACGCCAGCGATTCGATTCTCCGGCCCGACAACTGACCTATGCGTCCTCGCTGGAAGCGATGCATGAGATCTCGGACCGCCGTGACCGCCTCGATCAGGCGATCGCCTCCATGGCCTATGCAAGCGAATACACGCCCATTGTCCGGTCGCTGCAGTGCCTGCGCGGGATATCTACGCTGACGGCTTTTGGTCTTGCCGTGGAGATCGGTGACTGGGACCGGTTTACCGGTTCAACGATCGGCGCATATCTGGGCCTGGTCCCGACCGAGCGTTCATCGGGGGCGTCCCGGTCCCAGGGATCCATCACGAAAACCGGAAACGGACATGCCCGCCGGCTACTCGTCGAAGCAGCCTGGCACCACCGTAGACCATACAACGTCTCGTCCCGGCTCATGCGCTCACGGTGGGAAGAAGCCAGTTCCCAGGCCCGAGCACGTGGCCATGCAGGGAACCGGCGCCTGCACGAACGCTGGATGATTTACCTCGAACGCCGCAAGCGGCCCGTCATCGCAAACGTCGCCATCGCCCGCGAGCTCTCCGGCTGGTGTTGGTCCCTCGCTACCGGAAGCCTGGAGACCACCCAAACAACTACCTGACTTCCGTCCCTTCACGGAACGGAACAGCCGGGACGCCAGCGATGGTGGGGTAATCGCAGCGCGTGGAGTAAACCCGCGATACAGCTATGGGCGCCCCCAACAGGGTATGCCCGATCTTCCTAGACCAGCGGTAGCCTCCAGCCGAACACATCGTCCTGCGGTAACCAACCCGCGCATATCAGTCTGACCGCGCCGTCGCCAACGACACGCTAACCCACACCAACGATCACCCCGGCAAAACAAAGGATGCAGTCCCACGGCCCAAAACCTTGGGACTGCATCCCCACGCTCTTGACACAAGAATTACATATCAGCTGTGTTACCCACGGACGTTGGTGACAGTCGGCATGGCATGGCGATATGAAGAAAACCTCCGAGTGGAGCGGGGCTTGTCTAGAGTCAAGTTCCACAATCGGAGGTCTTCGTGTCCCACCCTAACGCTTTCCTCGCGTCCTTGGGGCGGCTTGAGTTGGCGAAATGTATCGTCGATGATGGCTGGCCGTTGCGGCGCGCTGCCGAACGTTTGCAGGTTTCTGTGCCGACCGCCGCCCGTTGGGCCAAACGTTATCTTGAGCTTGGTCCCCAGGCGCGCGAGCTCGGCGCCAAGGGTATGGATGACCGCTCGAGCCGTCCTGCATCATCCCCGCAGCGGACACAACAGCGGGTCGAGCGGCGGATCATTGCCCTACGGGTGAACCGGCCCTGGGGGCCGGCCCGCATCGCTTGTTTGCTCGGGTTGCACCCGTCCACGGTCCACAAGGTCCTGTCCCGTTATCGTCTGGCGAGGCTGTCCTGTCTGGATCGGGCGACAGGACGAGTCATTCGCCGCTACGAACAAACAGCCCTGGAGCTCTCGTTCACGTCGACGTCAAGAAGCTCGGCCGGGTCCCCGACGGAGGAGGCAACAGGGCCGTGGGCCGGGCCAAGGGCTGGTCCAACCGCGGACACTGCTAAGGCCGCCCTAAACCCGGCTAGCCACATTCACACCGCCATTGATGACTACTCACGGCTCGCGTATTCAGAGATCCTCTTAGACGAGCGGCAGGACAACAACGCTGCCCGATTCTGGCAAGGGGGCAGCGCCTACTTTCAGGGCTACGGGGTCTCACCCCGCAGGGTGCTGACCGACAACGGTTCCTGCTACCGCTCACGGGTTTTCAACGAAGCTCTTGGTCCCGGCATCAAACACAAATACACCAGGCCAGTACAACTAGCTGAAGAACGATCGCCGCTACGACGACGTTGTACGTGTCGCACGCTGTCGAGAAGCCCGTGAAGCGCGCTAAGACCTTCAAGATTGGCAACACTGGGTTGCAGACCGGATGCACAAAAAGCTGAAGCGGCTCATCCGCCGGCAAACGGGGGAAGCACGTCAACCACATCGTTCGGACCTACAACCGTTGAGTGATCACGCACTGCAACTTCATTCAACAGGAGGCTGCTTCTTGCCAAAATATTGGTCAGAGGGGGAGTCCCTGCGGGAGGTTCCGGACGTTTTACGGACCGTATGGCCTTCAGGAGCCCTGCCACAGTCGTGCCGTCTGCAAGGTCGAACATTTCTTCCTCAAATCCGGCAGCAGCACGTGCGGCAGCAAAATAGCGTACGTTCATAAAGAGCTATCCTCCAATGGCGCTCATGCTGCGGTCCGGCTGGACGAAGTCCGGGGCGTCTAGTCCTACATGATCCATGCCATGAGCTTTTGGCTTGAGCCACATTGCATCCTGCCACCGCCGTGCGAGAGCCTCGTCTGAGGCGCCTGATCGCAGAAGACCCAGCAGGTCGAATTCCTCGCGGGAGAACAGGCAGCCCATGATCTTACCTTCGGCCGTGATCCGTGTCCGTCGGCAATCCGAGCAGAAGGGTTCAGTGACTGAAGCGATAATCCCCACTGTCCCAAGCGCCGGACGCACGTTCTGGCCCCCTGCCGACGAAGTGTCAGTCACCTCCGACCCAACTGCCCGACGCCGTACTTCGAAACGTTCCGCCGGCGCGCCCTCACGTGCCCGAGGATCCGGGGTGAGGACAAAGTCAGTGGACAGCAGCGTACGGATTTCGGCTGCTGTGATCATGTTGCGCCGGGTCCACCCGTGATCAGCGTCCAGCGGCATCTGCTCAATAAACCTTAGTTCGTAACCACGGTCAAGCGCCCACGCGAGCAACGAAGGAGCTTCGGCATCGTTGATGCCCCGCATCAATACGGCATTGAGCTTGACCGGCCCCAGTCCGGCGGACCACGCGGCATCCACCCCGGCCAGGACTTGGTCCAGGAAGGGCCGACGCGTCAGCTGGTTGAAGGTCTCCTCATGCAGCGAATCCAACGAGACGTTAATCCGGGTCAGCCCGGCAGCCTTGAGCGGGGCCGCTTTTTTGGCGAGCCCCACACCGTTCGTGGTCATTGAAATCGGCAGCTGAGGGTGGTTTCGCCGCAACTCGGCGATGATCCCCAGTAGATCGTGGCGGACCAGGGGTTCGCCTCCGGTCAGCCGCAGTTCGCGGATACCCAGGTTCTCCACACCGATCCGGACGATCCGTATAATTTCCGAGGCTGACATGACCGCCTGCTTGGATAGCCATTGGAGCCCCTCGGCAGGCATGCAATAGGTGCAGCGGAGGTTGCATTTATCCGTCAACGATAACCTCAGGTCAGTGGCGCGGCGCCCATACCGGTCCACCAGCGCGGCGCCTATGCCGGCAGGCCTTGACGCGGATACGGACAGCCCGGCATCCTCCCGGGGTTGCGGCATGCCTAGCTGGATACTCATGTCTTCAGGCTACGCGAAGCAGGGCAGGGGCCTTTGTGCTGGAACTGACAATTGCGGAAGCCAGTTGTGGCAAGTAGTTATAGCTGAAGCGTCGCTTTCCTGTTGGAATCACTTTGCACCCAGGAGGACCAGTTTGCGCAACACGATCGAACCTGGGGCGCACACGAGAACCAGAGAGATGCTTCCGCCAAAAGCTTCGTTGGAAAGAATAAGCAGGTTGGCGTGGCCGAGCAGGATTCACCAGACCGAAAAAGATCTCCCGGAGGCAGGACATGCAAAGGCAAGAAGAGCAGCTGACCGGACTGGGGGGCAAGCGTCCCGGCCCCCGGATCCTCGGAAGGTCTCTGCCGGAACATGAACATCGAAGTGTATCGACACACCTGCAGGCAATCCGGGACGTGCTCTTTCCGCTGTTGACCCCACCCCAGGTAGAGCGAATCCCCTTAATGCAAGCGTTGGGCCGTGGCCTGGCCGAAACCGTTAAGGCACCGGCAAATTTGCCACCCTTCACCAACTCCCAAATGGATGGCTATGCGGTTAAATCCCGCGACATCACTGACGGCCAAGGGAAATTGCGTGTGGTATCACCCGTCCCGGCAGGCACAGTACCGGCACCTCTGGCTGGAGGGACAGCTGCTCCCATCATGACGGGGGCCCTGCTACCCGATGGAGCTGATTCTGTCGTCCCCATTGAACGGGCAGCGCCAAACCACTTCCCTCCCCCTGGGTTGGATACGACAGTGTGGCTTCCTGAGACAGCTGCCGGTACGTTTGTCCGCGGCGCAGGGAGTGATATAGCTAAAGGCGAATGCGCACTGCCCGCCGGAACCGTGCTCGGTCCGCGCCAGCTTGGTCTGCTCGCCGCATTGGGTGTCACTGAAGTTGTTGTTACTCAAAAGCTGACTGTCCTGCTGGCCACCACCGGGGACGAGGTCCTTGAGCCCGGTGAGAAGCCCGAACCGGGCAAGATTTACGATGCAAATAACACGCTCCTGGAGTCCTCTATGCTTCAGGCAGGGCTCAACGTCGTCAGGGCAGGCATAGTCAAGGATGAGCCGGGCGCCCTATCGAAACTCTTGAAAATCCATGCCGCGCACGTCGACCTGATTGTTACCAGTGGCGGCGTGAGCGCGGGCGCCTACGAGCCTGTTAGGCAGACCATGACCGATCATGACGTCGAATTTTCCCACGTTGCCATTCAGCCCGGCGGTCCCCAGGGAGTCGGCACCTTCGAGGGCACTCCGATCCTCGCATTCCCTGGAAACCCGGTGAGCTGCTTTGTCTCGTTTGAGATGTTCCTGCGTCCGCTCCTGGGCGAAATGTTTGCTGCGCCGGCTCCCCGGCTCTCGTTCCGCGCACCCCTTTCGCATCCCTTAACGTCGCCCCCGAAAAAGCACCAGGTCCGGCGGGGTGTCCTCTTAGCGAACGGCACTGTTCGACTGGAAGGCGGCGAAGGTTCCCACTTGCTCGGAGCACTTGCTCGATCAAATGTCTTGGTGCACATCCCAGAGGGAATTTCGGAACTGGCGGAGGGATCAGAGGTGGAGGTATGGGCGGTTTGACGCTTGAAGGTTGGTCCGCGGGCCTCACCCACCTGCGCACGGACGGCACTGCCCACATGGTTGATGTTTCACAAAAAGTTGAGTCCAACCGGGAGGCAACAGCTACGGCAACAGTTCGTACGACTCGCGAAGTCCTGCTGCTGCTCTCATCGGAGGGATTGCCCAAGGGCGATGCCATGGCCGTCGCCCGGATCGCAGGCATCCTGGCGACCAAGAAAACGTCCGAATTGATTGTGCTGTGCCACCCCTTACCTGTTTCCAGGGCGACGGTCGACTTCGTACTGGGACCTGACAGCGTGCGGCTCGTTGCAACCGTTAAGACTAGGGGTGTGACAGGAGTAGAGATGGAAGCTTTGACTGCAGTAAGCGTCGCCGCCCTGAACGTTTACGACATGATCAAAGCCGTTGACAAGCACGCTGTTCTTACGGATATCCGGGTACTTGCCAAGACTGGCGGCAAGAGTGGGGACTGGTCTCTGAAAACCTCGGAGGAATAGGCGTGACTGGAGACACGAGTGGGCTTGACAGGCGACTACCGTTGAATGAGAGGACAGGAATGAGCACCGACCAACATACGGACGCAGGAGAAGCTGCCACCGCAGCGCAGACAACGAGGCAAGCCTTTGCCGTAGTCAATTGCGAGCTCAGCGATCAGCCCATCTCCGTCGAGGTGGCCACAGCGGCTGTGGATTCGAGCACGTCCGGAGCAGTAGTCAGTTTTTGTGGAGTGGTACGCAATCACGACGGCGGTAAGGCAGTCGACCGACTGACCTACACTGCTCACCCCACCGCACACCAGGCGTTGAAAAATGTTCTGGAAGCGGTCGCTGCCAAGTACTCGTCCGCTGATGAGGCGGAGGAAGTCGTTCCCGTGCGGATCTGGGCATCGCACCGGGTGGGAGCACTCGGAATTGGGGACGCGGCTCTCGTTTGTGCTGTAGCCGCGGGACACCGGGGACAGGCATTCGCTGTGTGCTCGGACCTGGTTGACCGCATCAAGAAAGAGGTGCCCATTTGGAAGCAACAGTTCTTCGCCGATGGGACCTTGGAATGGGTCGGTTCCGGCATAACAGGTTGATCCCATGCGAGCGTTTGGGTCAATCAAGCCGAGCCCTGAGAAGGACCATCACATGAACATTTTTCGCGTGCGCATCAGCCTGCTGCTGACCCCATGGGTCGTTGCAGCAGGACTGGCTGGCTGCGCTAACTCCGCCGATGACAAAGCCCCGGGCCCAGGTACCGGCACTCCCCCAACGATCACAGGCTCGGTGACCGTTTACGCCGCCGCGTCCTTAAAGTCTCCCTTCACCGAGATCGCCTCCAAGTTCGAGGCAGCAAACCCGGGCACTAAGGTTACGCTGAACTTCGCCGGATCCTCGGCCCTGGTCTCGCAGATTACCCAAGGCGCTCCGGCCGATGTTTTCGCCTCCGCCGATGTCAAGAACATGGCTGAACTTTCCGCTGCCGGGCTTATCAACGGAACGCCGACCAACTTCGCCACGAACGTCCTGACGATCGCGGTTCCATCAGTAAACCCGGCGTCGATTTCTTCCTTCGCAGATCTAGCGAAGCCGGGCACCAAAGTAGTTGTCTGCGCGCCGCAGGTTCCTTGCGGCTCCGCCACGGGGAAGGTGGAAAAGGCTACGGGAACAACCCTGAAGCCTGTCAGCGAGGAATCCTCCGTCACAGACGTCCTGGGCAAGATCACCTCCGGGGAAGCCGACGCTGGCCTTGTCTACGTCACCGATGTCAAGACCGCCGGTGGCAGGGTCAAGGGCATCGCTTTCAGCGGGTCCGACCAGGCTGTGAACACTTATCCGATCGCTGCGGTAGGAACAAGCGCGAACAAGGATCTGGCCAACGCGTTCATCGGCATGGTTACGGGAAGCGAAGGCAGGAAGGTCCTCGGTGACGCCGGTTTTGGTGCCCCGTAAGAAGGCCTGGTCGGGCAGCAGGACAAATCGACAAAACACCGGTTACACAGGGCTCCCTCCGTGGGTTTTCGCCCTTGCAGCAGCAGGAGGCCTGTTTGTCCTGCTGCCGCTTGCCGCAATGGTGTTCAGGGTCAACTGGGCGCACTTCATCCCGCTCATCACATCGGAATCCTCGCTCACGGCGCTTGGCCTCAGCCTGCGGACGGCTGCGGCCAGCACGGTGTTGTGTGTCGTCTTCGGGGTGCCGTTGGCCCTCCTTCTGGCCCGCTCCAGCTTCCCGGGCCAGCACCTGCTGCGGGCGTTTGTGTTGCTACCCCTCGTCCTGCCGCCCGTGGTCGGCGGCATCGCGTTGCTCTATACGTTTGGCCGTCAGGGACTCCTCGGGAAGAGCATGCAACTGGCTGGGATCCAAATCACGTTCTCCACCACCGCCGTCGTCCTCGCCCAGACATTCGTGGCGTTGCCGTTTCTGGTGGTCAGTCTCGACGGAGCTCTCCGTACCGCCGGCACCAAGTATGAAGCCGTCGCAGCGACGCTTGGTGCCCGCCCGAGCACGGTGCTGCGCCGGGTCACTCTCCCGCTGGTCCTGCCCGGTCTTGCCTCCGGCGCCGTGCTGTCCTTCGCGCGATGCCTGGGCGAATTTGGCGCCACTCTGACCTTCGCCGGGAGCCTCCAAGGTGTCACCCGCACCCTGCCACTGGAGATCTACCTTCAGCGTGAAAGCGACGCCGACGCTGCCGTCGCCCTTTCCCTGGTACTTGTGGCGGTGGCGGTCGCGGTCGTCTCACTTTCCTTCCGGAATTCGGCGGCGCTGGCAGCGGATGCGGAATCAAGATGACCTTCAAACTCGATGCCGCCCTGCACGCGCGCAACTTCGACGTCTCCTTCACTTTCGGAGGCACAGAAACAGTAGCCGTGCTGGGTCCAAACGGTGCCGGCAAGTCGACGATGCTGGCAATCATCGCAGGGCTCATCCGCCCGGATAGCGGGAACGCGGCGCTAAAACAGAAGATGCTGTTCGAAATTGGCGACGGCAGGAACAACTTCCTGCCGCCGCACATGCGGGGAACCGCGCTGCTCGCACAGGAACCGCTGCTGTTTCCGCACATGAGCGTGTTGGAGAACGTAGCCTTCGGTCCGCGGGCTGCCGGCGCGGATCGGGCCAGTGCGCTTCAGACGGCTCGACTCTGGCTCGCGGAAGTAGAAGCGGTGGAGTTCGCC
This sequence comes from Paenarthrobacter sp. 22069, assembly GCF_052046035.1. Classification (NCBI taxonomy): domain Bacteria; kingdom Bacillati; phylum Actinomycetota; class Actinomycetes; order Micrococcales; family Micrococcaceae; genus Paenarthrobacter; species Paenarthrobacter sp. 22069. The sequence continues at coordinate 16,379 of NZ_JBQEQF010000027.1, forward strand.
AACCGGCGGCCAGGCCAGCTTTCCGGCGGTCAGGCTCAACGCGTTGCCTTAGCGCGCGCGCTTGCAACGGAGCCCGAACTACTGCTCCTCGACGAACCCATGGCGGCCCTCGACATTCATGCCGCCCCCATGCTGCGCCGCCTTCTCAAGCGGATCCTCGCTACGCGCCGCACCATCATCATCACGCACGATGTCCTGGACGCGCTGATGCTCGCCGACCGCGCCATCGTCATCGAAGACGGGCGGATCACCGAGGAAGGCTCACCCCGGGAGATCCTGAAGAAACCCCGCGGCAAATTTGCTGCCGGACTGGCGGGCTTGAACCTGCTCTCCGGAACTATCACAGGCCAAGGGCTCACGTCCAATTGCGGGCTTGACATCAACGCACATCCCCAAGACGGAGCAGTCGTCGGCCAGGACGGCGTTGCACTCTTTTCACCGATCGCGGTTGCGGTCTTCCCGACTGCTGATCACGGTAGCCCACGGAACTCGTTCGCCGTCCGAATCACGGATCTGGAACCCCACGGCGATCATATCCGTGTCCACGCCGGAGGCCTGATGGCAGACATCACCCCGGCCGCTTCGGCAGACCTCGGGCTCATGCCCGGGATAACCGTCTACTTCGTCATCAAGGCTACGGCCATCACCGTTTACCCGGCATAGCACACAACGTTCGGGCCCATCTTCTCTGCGGTCGAGGTCTCGTCATGCCGGAATCGCGTGCGGTAGTTCATCACAAGGTGTACAGCAGTGGGTGTCCTGCCCTGATCCTTACCGGCCGACAAGCGCCGCCGGAGTTGGTCACGAAGACGTCCGGAGCAGGCAGTGTCCTGCAACGGTGGCCCTATTCCGGGGCAACCAGTCGAACAAGGAAAGACCAGACCGGACCGTTGCGGTTCTGCCCAGCATGCTAGAGCAGACAGGACCAGAGCGGCAGTGGTGTCGAATGGCGATCCGCCACGTTCGGCCAGAAGTTGTAAGGCCAGGTCAATGCCTCGGCGGTTCCGGGTGAATCGGTGGTTCCGTCTGACAGAGCCCTATTCACAGGACCGGCAGATTTTGCTGAAGATTTATCGGCTCCATGACACGTGCGTCAGTATCATCCAGTGGTCATAGGGTCCGGTACGGCACACCCCATTTTGATGGCCCCGCAGGGATGACCTGGAGAAGGTGAGGCGGATCGGGGCCTTGATTAAGCCCGGCGGCTACGTGGACAAGCCGATGAGGAGCCTCAATCGTTTATGTATCCGTTTCATCCAACTCCGTTCTCCCCGGCCCCACTCAGCGGGCATGTAAAAATCCGGGTCTGTGCCCCCGCGAGGAAGAAAGACCTCCTGAGCCTGGGGTGGGAACGGGGCAGCTGTCTTCGTATCGTTCGAACTCATGTAATCCTCCTTCGGCCCTCCTGCAGGGCGTTCTTGATGAACCTGTAGTCACAAGAAGGTTCTTGATCCGCATCGCTTCAACTCAGGAAGGCGTCCTTCCAACCAGCGACGGGTCCACGTTAGTCCAGCGCGGTCAGGGCGTCTTTAGACGCGCGAATCATATTTTTCGTTCTGGGGGTCCAGGAACCCCTTCACACCCCGCCGCTGACATGTTATGGGTGCTGATGCCGGGACACCGGGCGAACAAGGCCTGTGTGTTCCGGCATCAGGCACACAATACTCATCTTCCCTTCGTTCTGACCAGTGGGCAGGCAGCTATTGGGGTGGCTATCCCTCCGTAAATCTGGTCTCCTGTCGGCGCACGAAGTCGACAGGCACTGCTGGATGTGCCCGTACAACGTACTGACCCATCCCGATATCAGTGACCATGATCCCCATGTCGTTGCGCCGTGCGGCCTGAGTTACCAGTTCGATGGCGGCGTCTACCGTTCGTTCCCTTTCCGCGGCGCCTCCGGCGACTGTCACCTCGAGCATCCCAGGAGACCTTGAATCTTCGTTTTGGCCTGTGGATGGGTTGGTCAGCGCATTCGGCACCGCAGTTCCTAATCGTCCTTGTGAGGCCGGCGGGCAGGGCAACCCACCGACCTCACTTGCGTGATGCCCTTCGCGGGGCTGTGCTGTGGTAAACGTTTAGCGCGTGTTGAAGGTGTCAGGAGAAGCGTCGGCGGCTGACGGGATTTTTGGGCCCGCCTCGAGCTTTAGTCCGGAGCCGGCGCGGAAGAGCGGAACGGCCATGTCGAAGGGGACGTCTTCCCGTGAGGCCTCGACATCGGTCATGGAGGAGGGCAGGTCGAAGGGGAGGGTTCCCTTGAATGGGGCCCGTCCGGTGAGAGCATCGAGCAAGACCTTGTCACTGCAGCCGAAATCACCGACTATTGCTGCCGTGGCTCCGATGAATTGTGTGAGCACTGCCGGGCGTTCGAGGTATACCGAGAGGTACACCGGGGCGTGCGTGGCGTAGGCGCGGATGCGGTCGACGGTTTCCTGGGGGAACTCGAGGGTCCCGCCGTGGAAGAAGTCGCCGAGGGAGCCGCGGCCGGGTTCGAAGGGTGCATCAAGCCTGACCACAATCGCGTCGGAGGCCGTGATGTCGTCGGTGATAACCAGCTCGTCAGCAAGATCTTGGGCTGTCAGGCCGTCGAGATACACGCGGGTTCCTCCCGCAAGAGGTAGGGCCCCCTCCTCTGCGGAGATCAGCACAAGGGAGTCTCGTTGAGCAGCTACTCCCCGTTCGAGGAAGACCGGGGAGCCGCACACTCTGCGAGTGGTCTCCACGTCAACCCGGCGGTGTTCGAAAGTGCCGAGCCGGAATTTCTCGCGCAGGAGCCGACGCGCGGACTGGTCGATGCGTTCTTCTGTGATGCGCCCTGAGTCCACGAGTTCCTCGATCAGAAGGGGATTGCGGTCGCCTCCGAACTGGTCGATCCCGACGTCTATTGCGATGGCGGCGCGTTCCTTGGGTTCGAGGTGTTCCAGTCCCCAGCCGTTTGGACCGAACGTCACGTCGCCGATCTGCTCTGCCTCAAGCAGGTTCCAGTCGGTTACGACGATACCGTCGAAGCGGAGTTCCCGTCGCAGGATGTCGCGTACGACCGGAGCGTTGAACGCGAACCCGACTTCATCCCAGGATGTTCCGACAGGTTTGCCGTAGTAGGTCATGACCTGTGTCGTTCCTGCTGCGAAGGCGCGGCGGAACGGATCCATGTGCAGTTCCTGCATACCGCCCGGGTACACCTGTTCTGGATAGCGGGGATCGTGCGCGTCGTCGCCTCTTAACTGAGGCCCGGCGCCGGGAAAGTGTTTGACGACTGCAGCCACCGATTCGGGGCCAAGGTGGGGGCCTCCTCTGAGAGCCTCGATGAACGCTACGGTGAGTTCGGCCACGCGTTCAGGATTTTCGCCGAAGGTACCTGAGCCGCGGGACCAGCGCGGATCGCTGAAGATGTCGGCCATCGGTCCTAGGAGAACTCGGACTCCCATGGCCAGCAGTTCCTGGCGCATGGTGTCGGCGTAGCTTCGGACCGAATCGATATCGCCAATTGCAGCGATTCCGGTCGTCTCTGGCCAGCGCGACAGACTGCCGAGCGCCTGACCGGTGAACGGATTGCTGCGGAAGCCATGGCGGGGGTCAGTTGACAGGGTCACAGGGACACCAAGGCGTGTACTTTCCGCGATCTCCTGCAGCGTGTTGTGCCACGCAGCAACAGAGATGCTGTCTTCCCCGCCGAGGACGTTGAAGTGGGTGATGCCCGAACGGCCGACGTTCAGTTCGGCAGCGGCGAGGGCCTCGCTGTCCGTAAGGCCACCGCTGCCGGGGCTCGTAGAAGGGTGAAACATCAGCGCCGCCTTCTCAGCGACTGTCATGCGCGCCAGCAGATCTTCTGCCCGGCGTTCGGCGGGCAGGGCAGGGTCCAGATAATCGTTCACAACGGTTTCCGTTCAGCGAGTCGATCGAATGAAGAAAAGAGGAACGATGCCGAGCAAAGTGAGCACGGCCCCCACGGCCAGCAACAGCGGGTAGTTTGGGGTTCCCCCGCCGACGCCGAGCAGCAGCGGCGCGATGAATGGCATTACCGAGAATGGCAGGGTGAATGCGATGTTGGTGACCCCGAGGTCGCGTGCCGCTGTGTTGGGGTCGTTCATGGTCGCCACAGCGAAGCCGATGTATCCGCCGTAGAGCATTCCGCCGGCGATGCCGCTGACAATGCTTACGCCGATAAGGAACGGCAGGACACCGTCTGCGAATGCGATCTGGATGGTTCCGGCGGCCATGATTACAGCCGTGGCCCCCAGGACCAGCTTGCGGCGGCCGGTGCGGTCGTTGAGCCACCCGGCGATCGGAGCGAAGATCACGGCAAGGATGCCGGGAATGACGTAGGCCAAGGTGATGACCCCTGGCAGTTCATCTTCCGGTACTGCAATGCGGTCTTGGAGGAGATAGACAGTATAGGTCGACACAACCCCCCAAGCGCACGTGACAAGGAACATCGCCACGAGAAAGGCACTGAAGTCAGGGGACTTGCGCGGATTGACGTAGAAGCTGCCCAAAAACTCACGGAAGCCGAAAGGAGCGATGTCATCGCCTGCCGGCCTGTCGTCGCGCAACAGCACGAGCAGCAGCCCACAGAACACCACTGCGACCGCGACGGGCAGACCGAACTGGGCCAGCACGTTTGACGGGAACCACTGTACAAAGAACACGCCCACGAGTAATGCCGCAGAAGCGGCCATACCAGACAGTGCCCCAACGAAACCCTGCTGCTTCTCGGGGATGCGGTCAGCGACAATGGCCAAAGATGCTGCAATCGACGCGTTCACGAAGGCCTGCATGATGATCCAGCCGAGCAGCAGCAGTGGCATTGAGTTGCTGAACCCGATGACGGCAGCCCCGGCGATCGTGCCGGCCAGACCCACCACTATCCACGGCCGTCTACGGCCAAACCTGCTCCGCGTCCGGTCGCTGAGCCGACCGAAAAGGGGATTCGCGATCAACGCGGTCAGCGTGCCGATCCCCGCAGCCATCGAGTAGCTGGTGGCCTTGCCATCCGGGTCTAGTTCGTCGATACGCAACGCGAGCGTGACGGAAGCGGGCAAGTTGATCGACATCCAGATGCCGAACAACGCGAGCACGTAGATTCCGATGAAGAGGGGACCGACACGCTCCGGGACGTTGTTGGTAGCCCCCGTCTCGGTTGCGCTAGTGGGTACTGACATAAATGATCCTCACCATTGAGAGTAGTGGACGAAGTTGGAAACGCTACCGGAAACGTTACCGGAAACGCTGCCGATATACTAGGGACCGGATTGTTGCAGTGCGAGCGAAAGCACAACTTAAGCTCTAGGGATAGGAACTTAATGCTTCGTAAGGTGACATTGGCGGACGTCTCGCGCGCGGCCGAGGTTGGGGTAGCTACGGTATCCAGGGCTCTCGGGGACCATCCGGATGTCAGCGAAACCACGCGCCAGCGCGTTCGCGCTGTGGCGCGCAATCTTGGGTATCGTCCCTCTGCCACAGCGCGGGCGCTGCGCAGCGGTGAGTACCGCGCTATCAGTGTCATCGTGCCCGATGCAGGGTGGGGATGGTGGGAGCCGGTCGTTCGCGCTGCATTTCGAGCAGCCGCCGAAGAGGGCTACTACCTTATGGCGCATCCAGTCGCCGGCACTAAAGGCGGCGCCGCCGCGATTGTGGGGGCACTTGCCAACGTACCGACGGACGGTGTGATCATTATTGGAGTGCCGGATCAAGATGGCGTGCGCGAAGCATGTGACCGCATAGCACTGCCTGCTATTGCGATCGACGATACTAGTCGCACTGTTCGGTTTCCGACCATTTCCGCGCAGAATCGGGAAGGCGCCCGAATTGCCGTTGAGTATTTGATTTCGCTCGGCAGACGATCGATCGCGCTCCTGCGTCCAAACATGGAAATGGAGACAGATACTTGGGGTGACGGGCTGTTCATTGACCACCGCACTCTGGGGTACCGGGATGCACTGGATTCGGCCGGAATTACCTTCGACGAGTCGCTGATAATTGACTGCATGGATCCCTTTAATGAAACACGCATGCACTGGAGGGAGCTGGAATCAGAACTGTCGAAAGGTATCAGAATTGACGCTATGTTCTGTGCTGCGGATACTATGGCAGCTGCCGCCCTGCGGACCCTTCGTGCCCGCGGGTTGAAGGTACCCGAAGACATCTCCATTGTGGGGTTTGACGATGAGCGCGCTGCCATGCTGGTCGATCCACAACTAACCACAATCCGGCAGCCCTACGCCGAGATGGGCCGGCATGCGGTTCAGTTACTGTTGCGCAAAATTCAAGGTGAGGACGTTGAGATTCGCCGCTACGAATTCGTCACGGAACTCGTACGACGTTCATCAACTCCCTCGCCCCAAGAGTGTCAGCAAAACTGACGGCACAACCGGATGACACGACCACACAAGCGTACCCGCATGCATGACCCGCCGGTCGCACAGTCGCCCTCGGTAGGACAGTCCGCCAGGAACGGCGGCAAACGATGTACGCCTTCAGGGCAGCGCGAATTTGTCGGCAACCAGTTGCAGCCACCGTACCGGCACGTTGGTTAGGTACGTCGGCTGCCGATTTCACCAAAACCAAACGAGGACAGACCCCTCAAACTCTCCACTGGCCCAAGCCCTAGCCCTAAGAGGACAACCCTGGGCCCAGTGGAGAGAAACGTCCGACGGAGGCCATTGGGCCAAAATTAGTTGGTACCCTGGGCATCCTCTATTACGTCGTACAGTGCGGTCCCGTGGTCTGCATGCTGTAGTTCGTCGAGCCTGGTACGCGAGGCGAGAAAGGCGGGATCCGCATGCCAAGCCTCCCAGTCCGCTTGACTTCTCCAGGTGCCAATGATGACGCGAGTACCGGGGGCGTCAGCGGGAGTGAGCAACTGACCGTGTATCCAGCCTTCCTTGTTGTGGGCTGATTTAAAGCGCTCTCGGATTAGCCGATCCCATTCTTGCTCTGCGTTCGACTCGAGCTGCATAGTGCTGACAACGGTTATCACGTCGCCTCCTCATGAGGATTGAATTTCTACCACAAACGTCTAGTCCGGGGAACAAGAACAGGATAGATGACCCCGCGCACGGCTGCGAAGTCTTCAGCACGTGCAGTTGTGCGCCGAGGAATGACCCTGGTGGCACTCATTCTTGCCCCTGTCTGGTGGCTCCAATAGCTGCCATTACAGATACCTAACGCAACTTACAACAAATGAAAAGTTCCACTCCCCCGGCAGCATTGGCGAAATGGACAAGCCCGCGGAATGTTCCATTACAACATCAAGCGAATTCGCTTGAGAATCGTCCCGTCAGCGGCCTCCGGTCCGCTTCGACCTGTCGTTGATCCTCCGCTTGAACGGGCTAATTGGTGGTTCAAGATGAGTGTCTGGCAGTCCACCCGGGCTTGTTAGCGCGGCGTCTTGGGAGGGTCAGAATCGCTGGGGGTCTACGTTGTAGTTGCGGTGGAAGCAGTTTTCCGGGTCGTATTCGCGTTTTACTGCAGCGAGGCGGCGGTAGACTTCTGGGGTATAGACCTCGATGACCATCTCTGGTGTGACCTCTGAATTGTTATTTAGGAGACCGAATTTAGAAGTCGTGGCACCGGCGTGAAGTAGGGCCGCGTCCAGCTCTCGTGCCCTCTCGGGGTACTTTGCAGCTCCGTGGCTCGTCCCGTCCCATTCCGCGACGGCCAGCACGCCCATCGCATCGCGGTGCCGGGCCGGCGTTCCCTTCGGGTTTCCGAAGGGCCTTCCTTCGATCTCCAGTTTCACAGAATTCCCGGTCGAGGGCTCGCTGATGAACTTATCGAGATTCGCCGCAACGGCTTCAGCGAAACGACCGTTTGACACGGCGATCTCCCGGTCGATCCAAAGGTTGAACATTCCGTCTTCGAAACTACCCACCTCGGCGTTAAGGGCGACTACCTCGTCGTACGAGCGGATGGCAATGGAGTCGGACACGGGTCGACCCAGGCCACGAAGCCGTTCGATGTCCCGTTCGGCGATATCGAGCTTTCCGAGGTGACCCACGCAGACTGTAATAGCAGGGGCCCCGCTTTCGTCCATGCTTATGAAAACGCTGGGGTAAAGATGATCTGCCATTGCGTTGAGCGCATCGAGGATGGACGTCAGAAGGCTGGGCAGCTTATCGACCGCTGGCTGCCAGGTCATGAATCCGGCAAGCATCTGCCTGGGCAGCTCGTGGAGAGCGACCTCGACCTCTGTGACGACACCAAAGTTAGGGCCTGCACCTCTGATTGCCCAGAACAATTCGGGCCGTTCATCCGCCGAGCAGTGAACCAGCTCGCCTGTTGCCGTCACCAAAGTCGCTCCCACGATGTTGTCGCTGGCGAGACCATAGAACGGAGTGAGGAAGCCGACGCCTCCATTGAGCGCGAGGCCGCAGAACCCGACTTTGGGGTGCATGCCCGTTACAGCCGCTAGACCGTGTCTGGCTGCCTCTTGGACGAGATCGCCAGCGATCACCCCACCACCGACGCGCGCTCTACCCGTGACCGTGTCAATGTCGATGCTATCCATCAGCCTGAGGTCCAAAACGATGCCGCCGTCGTTGGTCGCATACCCATTTGGATTGTGGCCACCGGCACGGACCGATATCTCAAGGTCATTTTCGCGTGCATAGCGAATGGCTTTCTGAACGTCTCCCGCGCTCGTGCAGCGCGCGATCACCGACGGCCGCTGCTGCAAGTGGCGGCCGTCCCAAATCCCCGCGACCGCATCAAAATCATTATTGCCGGGGAAAAGAACATCACCATCAATATTGAGTGGCGTGGTTATCCTTGGTAACGCCAATTTCTGCTCCTCCATCTCTTGACACACGACAGTCGCGGTTAATTTAGTTTCTCTGGTTCAGTCCGCAAGAGGGACTGCGTGCCTCGGTTCGAGCCCCTTGCTCCCGGATAGGGGCAGTATTTTTGTCAAAATTTCCTGTTCATACCAGATCCGCTGCTCCTGGCAGTCGCCCAATTCAGTGTGGAGGACGCGTCTGCAGCGGAACGGATGTAAGCAGGCTATGGAACTAGCCGGGCGAGGCCGCCGTCAACACTCAGTTCCCGATAAGCCTGCGTGATGTTCCCCTGAGAATTTCGACGCGCTGCTCGAGAAGCGAGTAACCGCGCCCTTTCTTCTGTTCCGACCTCATTCATTCGCTTGGCCACGATAGGCGTAAGCGTTTCGAGATCTTCCAGGCTCGTCTCACCGATCATTTTCGTAGCCAGCGATTCCTCAGTCGCATCAGTGAACACCTTTATGCTTTCCTCGGGCCTGAGAACCTGGGTCACGGAGTCCTCCAGACGCGGATCAATCGAGGTGATCTCAATGGTCGAGGAATGAGCGAGGCCGTTCTCCTGACCATACGCATAGACCGAGCGCAAGTTTTCCCTCAGGTAACGGAGATCTGTCCAGCCCAGTGGAGCTCGCTCGACATAGGAAAGATCACGTTCCGCGTGTTCGTCGGGGACCATCAACCGCGTGATCCCATAGTCCTTTACGGCGGCGAGCACGGAGTAGGAGTCGTTCTCTACAAGCACCTCGTAGCGATGGGGAACCACGTCAAGCATGATGTGGCTGCCGTGCATCTGCCCGACATGAAAGAGAATGATCGGTGGATACTGGGGCTTTGTCGTCGCACGCTCTGGAACCAGTCCGTAGAACAACGGCGTCATGGCAAGCAACGCGAGACTCGTCTCAATTGCCCCATACGGTTTGCTCAATACGATGCCAAGCCGCTCTGTCATGCCCCAGTTGGGGAACAGGTCGTCCAGCGTTCCGGAGGTGCGATTGCCGTCCGATCCAATACGAACGCCGAAACTTTCCCTGGCGACGAACTTGGAGAGGTGCATGTGAGCTCCTTATTGCATGCATCCCGTAACTCTGTCGGGATGGGATTCTTTTCAAAGACGCTTAACCGCGGTTGAGACTCTTAGTTCACGCGCAGATAGTGCGCGTGAACTAAGAGAAGGGCGATTGACGAGCTGCCACTGCCACTTTTGCCCGGTCATCACACCGGGTTTAGAAAGAGCGTATTAACTTTCCGTACCGGGAACCAGGTCGCCAGCGTCGTCTCGGCCGATTCTGGCGTATACCTCGGGTCGACGGCTGCGGTAGACCGCGGCCAGGATCATTCCCGTAGCGATGATGGCAAGGATCAAGCCCAAGAGCGCCCAGGTGAACCATCCTTCGGTACTGGTGAGCAATCCGAAATTGAGTCCGGAGAGCACTAGCGCTGTGGTGAAAAATACGAATGCGACACCGCTTCCAATGGCCGGCCACACCGCTTTTCGCCCACCTTTCTTATCCCGGGAAAGGAAGACAGTGATGGCAAGGGCAGCGAATGCAATAAGTATTGCGAATGCGAACGAGTAGATGCCTGCCAGGCGTGCGTACGCCGTCTCTCCGTCGGTTCCACTGAAAAGGACGATGCCGACGAGTACCATTACGCTGAGCACGACGGAAGACCGATGCGGGGAACCATGCCGGGCGTGCACACGGGCCAATGACTTGAACAGCGCTCCATCAGCCCCCAGGTTGAACAGGTAGCGGGAGACGATGTTGTGGCTCGCCAGAGAAAGGGCGAAGCAGCTTGTAATCAGAAGGGAAGTAACCGCGTAGTAGGCCGCGGTGCCGGTAAACTGCTGAACGCTTGCCCCGGAGGCCTCCACGACATTGTCGGTGAGTACGCCCATGATGGCGTTCGGCCCATAGGCGTTGATAAATACCCAAGCCGTGAGTGAGTAGAGGATGGCCAGGATTGCGACAACCGCGAAGGTTGCGCGCGGAATAGTTTTTTCAGGGCGCTTAACTTCGTCCCGGAAGATGATGGTGGCCTCGAATCCGCCATAGACGCCGATTCCGAACATGAAGGCGATGCCGATGTCACCACTGAAAATGTTCTCTGGTTTGAAGCTGTCGAGACCCATACCCTCCGCGCCTCCCTGCGTTATGACGGAGACGTTGTACATGACCATAAGGAGCAACTCCAGCGCCAGGAAGACTGTAAGGATCTTCGCAGAGAAGTCGATGTTCAGATAGCCAAGGATCGAGACGATGATAAACATAACGCTGCCGTACAGCCACCATGGGAGGTCTGGGCCATTGAGGGCGCTGTGTACAAGGTTCTCCGCGGCGATCCCACCAAGGACATACCCGGCAATGTTGGCTGCAAAATAGCAGACTATGGCCGTGAATCCTGTACCGAGACCAGCGATCTTTCCCAACCCGGCGGAAACATACGAGTAGTAGCCACCTGGTCTCGGTAGGCGAAGCCCCATGGCGACCAGACCGGAGGCGAAGAGCGCAGCGACAACGCCACACACGAGCAACATCACCGGTGTGCCGATGCCGTTGCCCAGGAGGATCGCAACGGGCAGGAACCCGAGGAAGTTCACCATCGGGCCGTTGTAGGCCAAGACAGTGAAGATGAGGTTTACAAAGCCGATGCTTCCCTTTAGTTGGGAATCTTTACTCGGCGGAAGGTCCACGCCGATCTCAGCCTTATGCATTTTTATCTCAGACATGGGGAATGCTCCTGGATTTGGTTGGGGGGCGAGCCGGTAGAGCTGCTGTGCGGCCACCATTCCTGCGGGTGCCTCGACGCTGAGGCCAGTTTTAGTCTGTTGTGCACGTCACTTTGCAGGTTCCATCTAAGTGGGCGAATCCCACGACGACAATCTGACTTGCATACGTTTTGAATCCGGAATTTGTACGGAAGTTTGAATCCGAAAGTACGGTCGCCGTGCTATTATCCGCTCGGATGTTCGCCTCCGAGTCTGAGTTCAGCAGTCGGCCGCATCCTTACTCAAGTCGTTGACAGCACCCGGGGTTCGACTCACGCAATAACTTCACCCCCCATTACATTTATTGCGTCCCCGAGGGCCGGGGATTTGGGCGCTGGACCTGGTATGACTTTCTTGCCCTGTCACTGATGATCCGGGGGTGTTGTCGCCAGGTTCGGAGACACGCGTTGACTGCTGATAGGGACACGGCTGGCTCCTTCCGAAGGATCCAGGTCTCTTTGTAACGTGGGTGCCAGCATCGGGTGTCGTGACTGTGGCCAGAAGTGGTGCAAGGGAGCGCCGGATGAACGAAGGATACGAGGTCTACTGCGGCTTGATGTTGGCAAATGCGAGCATCACGCGGCCGCGTTGAGCGCGGTCGTAAACGGGTAGTCGGTAAGGCGTTGCCGCAAGACGAGGCCCGGCTGCGCGAGCTTTTCACTTGCTTGCAGCAGCACGGCCGGGTCCTGGTGATCGTGGACGAACCCAACACCATCGGCGCACTGCCGATAGCCGTGGCCGGGGACTGCGGCTGCACCGTTGCCTACCTGCCCGGCCTGGCGACGCGCAAAGCGGCTGACCTGTACCGCGGAAGTCCAAAACGGACGCCCGGGATGCGTTCATCATCGCTGAGACCTCACGTGCCATGCCACGCACGCTGCGGGCAGTAGACCGAGACAGCGAAGTGCTCGCAGCGCTGAAGGTCCTCTTCGGATTCGACACTGACTTGACTCACGAATGCACCAGAGCGATCAACCGTCTGCGGTCTCAGATTCTGCAAATCTTCCCCGCCCTGGAGCGTGTCTTCCCAGGAACAGTGCTTACCCGGTCCCTGGTCCTGGAGCTGTTCATCAAGTACTCCGGCCCCATCGGGCTGCGAGCTGCCGGCGGTCCAATGTGCTGCGCTGGGCCCGAAACTACAGCCGGAAGTATCCGCTGAACCTGGTCGAGGCGATCTTTGCGGCATTGGACGAGCAAAGCGTCTCCGTCATCGGCGCCGAAGCCGTCGAGCTGGTCATCCCCCGCGTCGCAGCACAAACTAAAGAACACAAACACCAACGAGCGATCGTCGCCGAAGAAGTCGAATAGCTCCTCGATGACTTCCCTCTTTCCCAGATCTTGATGTCCATGCCGGGAGTAGGCATCAAGACCGCAGCGACGATACTCCTGACCATCGCCGATGCCGGCACCTTCACCTTCGCCGGACACCTCGCCGCCTATGCGGGAATAGCCCCGGTGACACGACGTCCGGCACCTCAATTCGCGGTAAATTTCCCGCCGGCTCCGGCAACAAGCAGCTCAAGAACGCACTGTTCAGATCCACATGGATTGCCAGCCGCCACCATCCGGCCTCAAAGGCCTACTACCAAAGAAACGGGACCAGGGAAAGAAGCCCAACGCCGCAGTAATCTGTCTCGCTCCGCGCTGCTGCGACGTCATCTACTCAATGCTCAGAAACGGCGCCCTCTACGAGGAGAAACCGCCCCAAGCCGCTGACGAAAAGCATAGGGACACGCCCCGCATGCTGAGACAGAACGCAGCCATTGAATGGAAGGTGCCGCCGAAAGGAACAAGCGCTATCTAGTCCGGTCTCAAGAACGCGACCCCAGTGGCAGATGTCTTTGGGAGGAGTACACCTCAACCTGACGTCAGGCAGCCGCTGCAAACCCGTCAGATTGGGGTCCGCGCCGGCCTTTCACCACGCACAAGTTTGCAGGTCTGAAACTCCAACCTGACATTTTGCCGGCGAGGACGGACGAGTCGGCCGGTCAGGTTGGTTCTGTCCAGTCCAGTGCAGCCGTGATCGATTTGGCGTCAGGAAGCTCGTCTTTGACCTCGGGCGGCAGGGCATCGTACGTGTACGAGGCGACAGCCATTGGAGAAGTGGCACGTCCCAGGCTGTAACGGACGATGTGCTCGTTCTTGCTGCCACAGATCAGGATCCCGACTGTTTCAGCGTGGGCCTCACGGCGCAGTCGATCATCGACGAGGGCTATGTAGAAGTTCAGTTTGCCGGCGTACTCTGGCTTGAATTTTCCGGTCTTGAGTTCGATCACGATGTAGCCCGTTAACCGCACTAACTGCGGTACCGACCGCAACCATCGAGCCTGTCAGCGTGCAATCTACAGTGGCGAACCGTAGCAACCGCATACTGCCTCAGCCGCCCACCAATCGTAGTCGAGGCCGGGTCTCACGGATGCCGACTAGCTCACGAACTCGCTCAAGTGGCCAACGGAGCTCATTGGCTAGGTCGACAATCGAAAAGCCGTTTCGCTCAGCCACGCCCATGGCCTCCATCAGCAGGGAAGGTTGTTCTCCCGGAGAATCGGCAGTTGCTGGATCATGGCGTATCCCCAGCCGATTTTGCTCACGAATTTTCTGGTAGGCGCGACGCACTGAAACATCAGCTACGCCTCTCACTTCCTGCATACGACGGACCAGTGACTCCGTAGATACACCCCACTCCAATCCAAGGCGGCCCAAGCGTGCCAGGTTCATCGTGGTTGGCAATAGGGGTTCAATCTCGGACAGCGGTGTCAGAAACTCAGCAGCAAACATGTCTGCCTCACGTTCTTGCCGGGGATCCCCTGGTACGACATCACGGTGTAAGACAAGATGACCGAGCTCGTGAGCACACGTGAAGCGATGCCGATAGACAGACTTGGCTCGCTCAGTTGTCGTGACCACCACGGGACGTTCGAGCGCCGACGTAGAGAATGCATCCACCCTCACGGACGTCTGGCGCCCACCAGCAAACGCAAGACAAGAAACCAAGATCCCGTTGTGCTCCATTGTGAGTGTTAGGTGCGGGAGGGGGCCGGTCCCCAGCTCCCAGTAGTCACGCAGCGCCTGGGCTGCCTCAGCGGGTGTCATTGATGAGGAGCTGTCATCAAGTGAGGGAACATTGGCTTCTGGAAGTAAAACCCGCTTTTCAATTGCCAGGGAAAGCTCCCACAACCACTCGACATAGGTGGCGGCTTTCAACTTCTCAGACGATCGTGTTGCGCGCAAACTTCTGAAATGCGCTTGGGATGCATCAACTTGTCCGATTGGGCGACCAGGTGTGAAGAAGGCCACCGGCACGTTCAATTCCCGGGCCAAGGCAGCAATTACGGTGGGTCCGGGCACCATTACTGCGGCTTCGTACTGGCCTATGGCTGCCCCTGAAACTCCGACAGCTTCTCCTAATGCCTGCTTCGTTAGGCCAGCTAGGCGACGTGCCTGACCCAGCCGAAGCGGTTCGAAATCGTCGTGTACCGCACGGGCTGACATGAGGACGTCATCGGAGAAAAGCTCGAGCTGGCGACCTGAGCTATCCTTCATTTCCAGTCTTCGGTTTCAGGTCGAACTGTTTCCGTGGAGCCTTATCGAATCGTTTGACTTCCGTATGGGGGGCAACACTAGCCGGCTCACGCCTGGCAGTCGACAAAGTATGAATGTCCGTCAGTTTCAAAGTCCCATCAGCATTCAACTGGGCGTCGGCACAAAGTATCTCGTACAGTCCTGCCACATTGCTCGAATAGGCCACCACGGTCACCGGATAGACTTCGCTGTCCCCAGCACTGGCAGCGTCTTCCACCTGTTCAAGGAAGGCACGGTCTGCTCCTGTGAGCTGCAACTGCTCGTCGATGTCCAGTGCCATAACCTCCTGCTGGGCAGCGACTGCCATATTGAAAGCTGCGATGCGCGCGTCAGAAGTGGCAAACTTCTTCAACAGGATGTCGACCCCGTCCTTGTTGGCGTAACGCCAAAAGACAACTGCTCGACCGTTAATGACGGGCAGTTTCCGAACGCCACGTTTGGGCTGGATGAAGGACACCTCCGGGCGCTTGCCTAAGGCCTTGTAGAACAAGTCCTGCGCCGAAAAGTTCACGGGACCGTACACTCTTCGATGCCCAGCGCTGATTTGTGCCTGCGCGTTCATGTGTTCGTCGTGTGCAGTGTTCAGTGCTTCGAGCATAGCCTCCTGCGTGAAGCGGCCGAGGGCACCGAAGCGTTCCAGCCACCACTGCGTTTCATGCGAGTTCTTCACATCTTCTCCTTTTGTCCTTACTCCATAAGATACTCGAACACTTCAGAAAAATGGCAAAAAGCGACACTTTTACGCGTGTCGCCCGCCTTGCTCGCATACGGCAGGAATCGGACCAGCCAGCGTCGCTGTTGACGGCGCCTCAAGCCGGCTTCAGGATTGGCTGGCCGTCAGCCGGTTTACGCTTTCGAAAAGTCCGTTGTATAGTTGGGATGCGGACTCGCCCCACACACGTGGATCGGCGGGTCTAGCTGTTTAAGGGCTAGATGGATTGGGGCCCTCCTTGGCAGTCCCTGGACGAGAGATATTCCGTGTACCAGTTCCAGGCAAATTTCTTGCCCGGATGTTGGTGGAGATGGCAAAAGACTGTGTACGCCACCAGATCCGCCATCTGTACCCATTGGGACCTGCCCGAGTCATGGAACATCGGATCTTCAATGATGTGCCGTGTGTCCAGAGGCAGGGCTCGGTGCGCGTTGTAATACGTTGGGTCAGAGCCGTTGCCATCCATGCTCATGAATGCGTAAGTTCCGTCAGTGGCGTGCTGTTCGTTGAGGCTGGCCAGCAGCTTCTGATACACGTCCTGGCGCTCCCGGTGATACTTGCTCCCTGTTGAGGTCGTCCTTCGGTAGACGGACCCAATCCTTATGTCGTCGCAGTTCGCCAGAGTTGCAAGGCAGTGGATCGCAACTTCGCGGCCCAGGGTCTTCCACTCCGTCTTGTCCGCCGTGGTACTGATTCGGTCACGTCCATTGATGAATTTCGTGGCATGCAGCTCTTGCGATGGCGGCACGGAGTGATTTCGGTACAAGGCCTTGCGCATCTCCAGAATAGCGCGGAGGGCGTAGCGCCAGCGTTCGGGCGAGCATTGAATCCAGCCATAGACGATGAGATTGCTGTCGACGGATCCCGAGTCGTCGACGTAGATGAGGCGCGAAATGGTCATTGGCCCGAGGCCTCCTTGCGGGTTGTCTTGGTGGATTTCTTTGCCAGTCGGTTCTTTCTTTCGCTGGCCGCGTGCTTCTGCAACGATCTTCGCGCGAGGTGTCCGAAGTCCCCAGTGAGGGAGTACCAGTTCCGGACGGTCCATCCTGTTGGGGAGAGGGGCGCCCTAATTTTTTCCACCCGGCGGTGGAGCAGCCCTTCGTCTTCGAGATCCTTCAGCCCCTTCTTGGCTGTTTGTGGTTTCAGCCCATACCACTTCTCAGCATTTTCGTAGGTTAGCCAGACCTCCGGCTTTGCATTGGTTTCTTTCGCCACGACGAGGAGCATAGCCAGGGCTGGCAGGCTGAGGCGCGCAAAGAATTCCTCGGTCCAGAAAGCGTCGGGAAGAACGAAGTAAGCGTTCCAACGGTCAGTTCGGCCCCCCGGGGCGTCGTAGTCCGCTTCGCCGTCTTCGCGTCGTGGGGTTACCCGCAGGAGTCGGTCTTCTCGGCTCCTCGCTATGAGTCCGAGCCCTTCAAGGTCGTTCCAGGCTCGGGACAGGGTTGATGCTGTCCAAGTAAGTCCTTTGGTTGTGGTGAGTGCACGAATCCAGACCCCACCCTGAAGGGGTTCTCGCCGTTCAGACAGCCAGGGCCAGCATGCGAGGAGCAAAATGTATAGGACGAGGGCACGATGCTTGCGTTGGGTCACCATGCGTGCAATGGTCGAAGCGCGCGGCTGGTCTGCGTCTGGCAGCTGTACCAGGACGTGCCGCAGCTGAGTGTATCCGCGTGCTGCGAGACGGAGCATTTCCGTTCGCGTTTCATGGGGCAACGCTCCCTCGTCCTCTTCGTGCATAGAGATGATCATGCCACAAAACGCGAAAACGCATTCCAGAAGTAGCAGGGTACCGATTGCCGTTTCGCATCAGATAATGCGATACGCCTTCGATACGCCAATGCGATGCCCTCTGCGATACCTATGCGATCCACATAGTTAGCGCCGATGCCAGGGTCGTTCAGTTCAATGTTTCGTGAGCGTATCCCCGCTACCCATTTCAAGTTTTTGTCCGTTGCGTTGGCTGACTAGCCCCAAGTGACGCTGAGGAGCGGTCGCCAGGCTCTCCGGGACACTGGCGATGGTAGGGGCATGATCCTCGGTTGGAAGTTGCCCCGCGCCGTCCCATCACGACGCAGGTGCGCGGCAGATCTTTCAGTTACGGGTCTCGGAATCAGCAATGGTGCCCTGTTCGAGCGCCGCAGTGATCGCTTCCGGCGATGGCAGCGCTGCTCGTTCTTCCGGAGGGAGAGAGTCGTAGGTATATGAGCTGACGGCGACGGGCTGCGAGGAGCCGTCCAGTGCGTACCTGACTGTCGGCTCGTGTTTGGAGCCACAAACGAGTATGCCCACGGTGGGAGCCATACCGGGGAACTTCACGAGGTCATCGACCGCTGCGACGTAGAAGTTCAGCTGGCCCAGATGTTCGGGTCTGAACTTGCCGGACTTGAGTTCCACGACAACAAAACGGTTGGTCGGTACATGTACAAGGAGAAGGTCGATGTAGAAGTCCTCACCTTCTACATCGAGGTGGAACTGCCGGCCATAGAAGGCGAACCCTCGGCCGAACTCAGCCAAAGTCTGAGACATCCGCTGAGTCATGGCCTCTTCCATGGCCAGTTCTTCGACTTCCTTGGTCAAACCGAGGAAGTCGAAGACCAAAGGATCCTTGGCTACACTGCGGGCCAAGGCCGCCCCGTCCTCGGACAGGCGTTCTTCAAGGTTGTTTGGTGCAGCACCAGCCCTGCGATGCAGCCCTGTGGTGATCTGGTGCTCAAGGACTTCAAGCCTCCAGTTGTGATCGCCTGCTCGTTCGGCGTACCAATTGCGAATCTCGGGGTCTTTCAGTTTGAGCAGTTCGATGATGTGGCCCCAGGGCAGGGCGCCAACCCGAGCCTTGTCCTCGGGATGGGACAAGTCCCAGGCTGCTGCGAAGGCCCGCATGTAAAAGAGGTTTGAACGGGAGAACCCACGCATGTGCGGAAACGCTGACTTCAAGTCTGTCGCCAATCGCTGCAGTATCTTGCCTCCCCAAGGCTGGGCTGCCTGACGTTCGAGGATCGTGGACCCGATTTCCCAGTACATCTGAACCATCGCACTGCTTGCAGCCTGCTGAGCGCGTAACTGTGCCGAGCTGACGAGTTCCTTGAGGGAAACGAGGATACCGGCATAGCCGTTGGGCAGTTCAGGTTCTATCTGGGGCACGCCCCCACCTTAGTCGTTGGAGCCGACGGGGCCCCTCGGCACGGCCTTCGCCTGAATTGTCCAAAGAACTTTGGACTATTCAGAACCCGATCCAGCGTGGCTCCCCATCCTTGCAGCAAATGGTCCAAAGAACTTTGGACAGTTGGCCGGCAGACAACGGATCACTCGGCTTTGGGGGGAGATGGCAGCCCATCCTAGGCGAGTGTCGGAGTGTCGTACGGCCGGTGGCCTGCCGTTCTGCAAGGCTCAGCTATGGACCGGACCGATTCCCGTCAGGAGTTCTATTCTCCACGCGTTCTACCGGGGGCGGACTTGCCGAGGACCGGCCGCGTGACCAGGACGGCGGATGGCCCCTTACCGTGGCGCGTCACCGGCCTGACCGCGGATGCCAAGGAGATCGACGACTTCCTGCTCACGCTGGCTACTAATGACTGCAGCGCGCAGACCCTTCGTTCCTACGCATTCGACCTACTTCGCTGGTGGAGGTTCCTGGCCGCCGTCGGGATCCGCTGGGACACCGCGACACGCGAGGACGTGCGCGACCTGGTCCTCTGGATGAGGCAGCCACAGCAGCAAGGCAGACGCGCGTACAGTCCCACCTCGATCAACCACATGCTCTCGGTACTTTTTGTGTTCTACGAGCATCACGCCCGGCTAGGGCAGGGGCCGGTTGCGAATCCGGTACCTAGCGCGGCCATGGGAATGCGCCGATACGAACATCACAACCCGCTGGCCCCTTACCAGCCGCAGAAGCGGGGGCCTTACCGGCAGCGCGTCGTCACAGGAACACCCAGGGCGCTCTCCCACGACCTCGTAGACCGGGTCTTCACGGCCCTGACCTCTACCCGGGACAAAGCGTTGGTGGCCATGTACCTGGCCACAGGTGCTCGGGCAAGCGAACTGCTCGGAATGAAGGCCCGGGACGTCGACTGGGGCAATCAGTCAATCGCGGTCGTATCCAAAGGGACTCGCGCGTACCAATGGGTGCCCACGTCCCCGGGCTCATTGACCTGGCTGAGGCTTTACCTTGGCGAGATGCCCTTGAACTCGCCTGAGGATGCCCTGTGGCGTACCCTTCGCCGGCCTTACCGCCCACTGCAATACTCTGCTTTGCGGGCAATGCTGGTGCGAGTAAACAAGGCCTTGGGAACCGGCCTTACGCTGCACGATTTCCGTCATACCTGCGCTTCCCGGCTGGCCAATGACCCGTCCATCCCTCTTACCGACGTGCAGGCCGTTCTAAGGCACAAGCACCTCACCACGACGTCCAAATACATCCATACCAACACCCAGGACATGGTCCAACGCGTCCTGCAGCACCACGATGCGCCTCCGAAGGCAACACCAACACCCGCCTGGGGATACGACCCATCAGACATGGCCGAGCTCTTCGGCACCTTGCCATGACGACCACCGTGACTGTCCCTGAAACCTCGACCTCTTGGGAGTCGCTCTCCGCCCCTGAGGGCGCCCGGTGGAGCCTGAACGAAATTACTGCCCGCTCCACCGAGCTGCTCCCAGGCACCAAGAAAAGACAGGTGGAACGGGCAAAAGGTTTGGCCTACCTTTTGGAATGGCTTAGCACTTTCCCCGGGGATAACTGGCAGCAGCGTTGGATTGCGGCAGGTTGCGACCAGGCTGGCACATCCTGGGGGCAACAGGACCTCATTCCGTACAGGAAGTCGCTGCAGGGCAGTGCTGTGATCGCTCTCGTCGTTCTTGGCGTCGTCCGGCCTTCCATGCTTTGGCTGCGGACCGCCACCCCGCCGCACATGTTCATCACCTACAGAAACGTCGTCGACTCCGAAACGTTTGCCCTGTTGGATGAGAAGCTCAGCACTTTTCACCTGTCGAAAACCTCCAAAATGTTGGCCCTGAACGCGATGACCCTTCTGAGGATCCGTACAGGTGTCCCGTTGCTGAGCGTCACGGCATCACAGTTCCTTTGTGCCGAAGCTGAATGGAAAGCCTTGAGGAGAACCCGGTCGGTCGGAGTGGTCTGGCAAGCCCTCCAGGCTTGCGGGGCTCTATCAGGAGAGCCAGACGACTACCGTGCACTGCAGCTGGGGGGACAGCGCACGGTCCCACAGCTCGTCGACACGTACGGGGTAAGCAATTCGAGGATCCGCACGTTGCTCATCGACTACCTTACGGAGAGAGCTGCCGCTCTCGATTACTCGTCCTTGGCCGGGCTGACCCGCATGCTGGTCCGGAACTTCTGGGCCGACATTGAACGCTATAACCCCGGGCAGAACACCATCAGGCTCCCGCACGACACCGCGACAGCTTGGAAGCAACGCCTTCGGTACCTGTCTGGAGGGCGGGAACGCCGAGACTACTTTGCGCACCTGACCGCGGTGCGGGCGTTCTACACCGACCTTGCCCAGTGGGCAATCACCGAGCCAGAGCGATGGGCGCTGTGGGCCTGTCCGTCGCCGGTTAGCGCGGCCGAAACCAGCAACCTGGCCAAGCAAAAGCACCAACGGCAGTCGCGCATGCATCAGCGCACCCGAACCCTCGCACCCTGGCTCAATGCCCTCGTTTCAGCAGCGGCGAAGGAGCGCGCTGAAACGGCCGCACTTCTCCAAGCAGCATCTCAGGCAGCGGAAGGTGAATTCCTGACCGTTCACGGGACGACTTACCGCCGCGTTGTCCGCGGCCACTACCGGGACAACGGGTGGCCATCGATTGAGAACCTGGAGACGGGTGCTGTCATACGGTTGCACCGCGCGGAAGAAACGGCGTTCTGGAGCTGGGCTATTCTCGAGGTCCTCCGCCTGACAGGACTGCGTGTTGAGGAACTAGTGGAACTGACCCATACCTCCATCCGGCGTTACGATCCGACTGCTGGAGAAGCGACAGTCCTGCTGCACGTCGCTCCCTCGAAAACCGACAGGGAACGTCTCATCCCGGCATCTCCGGAACTGGCCTCAGTCTTGGCCACGATTATTCGCAGGGTAAAGGGACCGGATGACACCCTTCCCCTCGTAAGCCGCTTCGACCCCCTGGAACGCACTTGGGGAGCCAAGCTTCCTCACCTCTTCCAGCTCAGGCTTGGCGGAGTTCCCCGTGTACTTTCAACAGCCGGTGCGCGAAGCCTCCTCGGCGCGTTGGCCGCCAAAGCGGATTGCAAGGACATCGACGGAACACCCCTAACCTTCACCCCTCACGACCTGCGCCGCATCTTCGCAACGGAGACCGTCAACAGCGGTCTGCCTGTCCACATTGCCCAGCACTTGCTCGGCCACCTGAACCTCAACACGACCCAGGGCTACATCGCCGTCTACCCCGAACAGGTCATCAGAAACTACCGCGGCTTCATCGACAACCGGCGAGTCTTCCGCCCCACACAGGAGTACCGGGATCCCACCTCGGAAGAATGGGCGGAATTCGAGAACCACTTCACCCTCCGGAGGGTTGCCCTCGGAACATGCCACCGCCCCTACGGCACGCCCTGCATTCATGAGCATGCGTGTGTGCGCTGTCCCATGCTCCAAGTCGACCCCGCCCAGCTGCCTAGGCTTCACGAGCTAGAGACGAACGCAGTCAGGCGACTTGAAGAGGCCAAGCAAAAGACATGGCTCGGCGAAGTCGCCGCGCTCGAGGAATCATTGCGCCACATCCGGGAGAAACAAGTGCAGGCAACCCAAATCAGCGATCGGGTCAGCAGTGGCGCCGAGCTATACACCGGATACTAAGTCAGGCAGCTAAAGCGAACTGCTCCCGCCGACGTAAACCCTTAGTGCAGTTAAACCGAGACTGCTCGATATGGAAGAAGAGGAGGTCGACGTAGAAATCATCGCCGTCGACGTCGAAGTGGACCTGCCGTCCGACGAAGGCGAAGCCGGGGCCGAGTTCGCGGAGAGTTTCCGTGATCCTGCTCGTGAGGGCGTTTTCGAGGTCGCGTTCGGCAACCTCGCCGGACAGGCCGAGGAATTCGAAATTGTAGGGGTCCTTGGCCACCTGCTGGGCGAGCTCGGAATCCGGGGACACCAAGTGCTGCCCGAAGTTAGACGGCGCCGTCCCCGTGCGTTCCCGGGTCTTGTTCATGATCATGTTCATGAGCACGTCCCGCGTCCACCCGTACTGAACGGCAGCACCGGCATACCAGTCCCGTGCTTCCGGGGCGAGGCGCTTGTCCAGGATGATGCGGATGTGACCCCACGGCAAATGTCCCACAGGCTGTGGGACATTTGGATCGAAGCCCGGCCACGCCTCGGCGAAGCTGCGCATGTACTGCAGATTCGACCGCGACAGGCCCGTCATCTCGGGAAACTCGGCACGAAGGTCGTCGGCCAGCCGCCCGATGACCCCGCTCCCCCACCCCTCGGTCTCCTGGCGTTCGAGAATGGTTTTGCCGATAACCCAGTTCAAAGCGATGGCCTGGGTATTGACGGCGCGCAGCGCCTTGGCGCGGGCAGCCCTGACCTGGGTCTTGAGCTCGTTGAGGAGGGCGGCATATCCGGATGGGAGGGCGAGGTCACGGGCGTCAGACATGCGTTCGATCCTACCGACCAGCATCCACACACCCTTCCGTCCCTGCGTCCCCCGCGGAGATCCACCCTGCAAGGTATCGTCCCTGCAAGTCTCGGCTCTGTCTGTGTTGGCGTGCGTTCGCCGGCTACGTTGAAGAGCAGAACCAGTGGCGGTGACGGAGACTCAAACGGTGCAGCATGCGCGGCGCTCTGCACCGTCCTCGGAGTGGGTGGAATGTACCGGTGGGGCGGGTAAAGGTACGTCCTCTGGGTGTGGCTGCATGGCCAATCCATCAACTACAACCACGGCAAGCTGGCACCGGAGAAGAAGTCGCGGACCGAGAGGGGAGCCGGTCTACACCCACTGATGCGTACGGCTCCGTACGCCAGTCGGCTTCCCAAGCGACAGCACTTACTAGGTGTTTTTATGCGGTCTTTTAGTTTGTAATGAGCAGATAAAAGGTATGCGGGGAGTATCGAAGGAAGGACGGCGTGAGCATTTCCATAGACGTCGGGACGGCCCACAGCGGCACGACCCGGCTGGGTATCCGGGAGATCGTCCGGCAACTGAACAGCGGTTTGGGCGCCACGTTGGTCGCAGCCTTGGCCGGCGGCAAGGACTCCAAAATCAGCTACCGCTGGGCTCGCATGGATGGGCCTGAGCCGCGGCCCGAGGCGCAGGCCCGGTTGCAGCTGGCCCACCGCGCATGGACGGCTGTCTCAAGCGTGGAAGGCGAACACGTCACCAGGCTGTGGTTTGTCGGCGCTAACCCCTGGCTGGATGAGGTCTCCCCCATCGAGGCCATCAAAGACATGCGGGCCAAAGAAGTCATGGCGGCCACGACAGCTATGACTGAGGACAGGTTCCCCGGTTGACGCGAGTCTGCGCGGCCGGCGGCGCCAGATTAATAACCGACAGACCCGGACCTGACTCCCCCGCCTCCTGGTAGCGGAGGTCCTTTTGGCCTCTGCTTGCCGGCCAAGGAGTCGCCCTGGTCTTGGGGCTGCGCCTCCCTGACCGGGGCGAACCGTAATCGCCCGAGCGCTTCTTTAGCGGCTCATTCCCTTTTGAAGGAGTTTCGTCTGTCCGGTGGTTCCGCGTGCCTTGCGGGCTTTCGGGTTCCGTCCGGGCGCCTTGGCGACGGCGGCCGTGGGTGGGGTGGCTTGGTCCTGGTCTGCGCTAAGACGGGCCTGTACGGCTTCGCGGTCGGCGACACCGTCCAGGCTTGCTGCAAGCTCTTGACGCCGTTCGGCTGAGTCGTATTCGGAGGCGGCCTCTTCCCGCAGCGTCTCGGGATGGCGATTCTCTTCCGCGACGCCGTGTGCGCGGTCCCTGTCTTCCCTGTCGGCTTCGGCCAGGAGGGCCATGGCTTGGGCGGTCCCGTCCCGGCCGGCGGTGCGTTCCTGTTCGGCCTGTTCGCGGTTTTGTTCGGCCCTTGCCAGGGCATCGGTGACGGATGCTTCGTCGGCCCCCAGGTGCTCCAGGTCCAGGCCGTAGCGGCGCTGCACCTGGTCGCGGATGACCTCGGCCGCGTCGCGGGCTGCCGGGTCGTGGTCCTTCCACGCTGTTGCGGTTTCGTGCACGCGTTCGATGTCGCGGCCGCTGGCGGTATCCCACCAGCGGTTGTCCATGACCGGGGCGAGTTGGGCGCGCGCCGCGGCCCGCTCCGCGTCGAAGCGGGCCTGCAGTTCCCGGGCCTGTTGTTCTTCGGCCGCTTGGGCGCGGCGCAGCTCCTGTTCGCGTGTCCTGGCCAGCTGCTCACCGAGCCGTCCGGCGACGGTCAGTCCGACGCGGGACATTGACTCGATGGCTTCCTCGATGCCGTCAGATTCACTCATGGTTCCCCCTCCTGGTGTTTATCTTTCAATGTCCGGGCGGGTGGTCCCGCCACGGGTAGTCGCGTGGGTGCGTGCCTGCTCGTACTGTGGTGGCAGTACTGATCCGGCGAAGCGTGCCTGGGTCTGGCCGGTGGTGCTCGTGCGAACAGCCTCCGCTGCTTCGCTATCAACGACCGGTGACGTCGCGGGGGCGGGTGAAGGAGCACTCGGCAGCGCTGCGGCGACCTGGCTCAGGTGGTGCTTCACCATGTGACTGATTTGGCGTGCCCTGCGCAGGTCGTTGGATGCTTTATGCATGTCGTGGACGGCTTTGGCGACGTTGAGCAGCTGGCGCAGCATGATGGCCTGGGCCGCTGTTCCCGCCCCGCCCATGGTCGCGGCCATGAGCATCAGCGAGGCGCCCCGGGCCGACGGGCCGGCACTGCGGATCGGCCGGGCCGGGTAGCGGCGCAGCTGCGCTGTCTTGGAGAGTTCATCTGCTGCGGCTGCCAGGGGTCCAGGGGTTGGTTCCGTGGCCGTCGACCAGGCAGCGAACGCGCCGGAGGTTTCGCGGGCCACCTGCGCCCAGGTGGCGTGGTCATCCAGCGGAACGGACCGCAGGGTCTCGCGCAGCCGCGCGACTTCATCGCTGTAGTGCTCCCACATCTGCGGGTCCGGTTCATGGGCTTCACGGCCGATGGTGACCGGGCGCCGGCCGCGGGCTGCTGCCTGCCATTCGGCAACGGCTTCGGTCGCCGCTTGCGGGGTGTCGTTCCACTCGGCACGGAGCTTGGGCAGGGCCAGGTCTTTGGCGAGGTGGCCGCCGCCGAACCAGACCGGTCGGCCACCCTTGGGGGCTCGTTCGGCGACGCTGTAGCCGACGACGACGTCATCGCGTCCGGACGCGTACCGTGGCCGCACCAGCGCCCCGGTGCGACGAATCCGGCGGATGAATTCGGCTTCATCGGCGGCTGCGGTCGCGCAGGCGCGGACCTTCCGTTCCAGGGACCGGCGTTCCGGTTCGGGCGCGCCGCGGCGTGCGGATGCTTCGCGTTCCCCTGGGCGCAGCCCTCGGGTGGAATGGGTCGGTGAGAGTTCTTCCAGGCCGTACTTTTTCTCCAGCTCCCGGGCCGCGTGTTGCGCGCGGGGGAAGTCGCGCCAGCTGCTCCATTTAGTGCCGTCCTCGCGGACCATGGACGCGGCAATATGGATGTGGTCGTTCCCGGCTTTGCTGTGTCCGTGACGGATCGCGACCCATTGTGCCGGAGCGCGGCCGCTGGCCTCGGTGAAACCCATCTCATCCATGAAGTCCTGGGCGATAGCCGCCCACTTATCGTCGGTGAGATCGCCTTCTTCGGCACGCAGCGACAGGGAGCAATGCCAGACATGGCCGCCGGGAATCTCCACTCCCAGAACGCTCCGGGCGCGGTCAAGCTCCTTGGCAATCGCTCCGGCCGCGTCGGCGTTGAGTTCATCATCGTTGTGCCAGGCCATGATCGACGGGGAGCCCGCGACCAGGTGCGGGTCGCTGTGCTCGTTCGCCCTTCCCGGGCCGGCAAGGTAAGCAATCAACCCATGCATGCGGGTGCCCTTGGTGATGTTCGGAATCATCAGCGCACCATCGCATCCAGCATCGTATTGATCCGGTCAGGGACCGCCCTCACACGGGTCAGCACGGTCCTGGCAGCTTCCGGGAACTCGTCCGTGGCATTTGCGTGCCGGGCCAGCTGGTTGACGTTGTTCGACAGGGCAGCAAGGTAACGACGCGCGGCAATGAACTCCACTGCCATCGCCCGCCGTTCAGCCAGCGATTCAGAGTTCTCCGCGTACAGGGCGGCGCTGACCAAAATCTCCGACGGGCTCCGCCCGGTCCGTTCCTCCAGGACCTTCAACTTCGCGCGTTCAAACTCCGACATCGACACCCGAACGTACTGGGTCTCACCATCAATGTTGGCACGGCGGCGACGGGCGAACCGGCGGGACGGCCTCGGCTCTTCAGTCATCCCGACCCCCTCCCCATGCCCAGCGCAGCGCCCCGGAATCTCCGGGCCGACACCACCCAGTGTCGCCGATCAACGACCGCGGGCCGTGGATCGACACGCTGGTTATGGCACATAACCACATAGCTTGCTCCGGCAAACTGCCAGCACAGGAATCTAGAGCGTCCGGGTGTGGCCGGGTACTGCCCTGGACGACGCTGCGCGTCTGATCTGCTCAGCAACGACTGCGTCGTTCCGTTTCGGCTGGGTGAGGCTACTGCCCGGTCCTTCCTTGGCAAGTCTGCGCGGCCGGCTTTCGCGGCATATCCTCGCTGCGCTCCGGTATTCCACGGTCCGGCCACTCCGACTGGCCAATTCCCTCACCGGCCAAGTTTCGGCAAGCGTGCCGAAAGGAACGCGGCATAGGGTTAGCGAAAGGTACAGTTTTGGCTCTCATCTCACCTCCCACAGTGGCCAGGCAATACGGAGTCTCCCCGACGCAGCTGCGTCGGTGGCGACGGCAAGGTATCGGCCCGGACTATTTCCAGTTCACGACACGGACCATCAGCTACTGCGATGACTATCTGCGGGACTGGTTCAACGACCCCGGCAACGCGGGCCTGCTGGCCGGCGCACGCGCAGGATCGCCGGAATCGCGCGCCCCGACAGTCGCGTCAACGTCCCGTCCCTGCGGGCGTGATCGTTAGGCTGGATCCCATGGCTACCCTCGACATCGAACAGACACGCAACCAGGCCCGCGCGCTGCTGGACTCCCGCATCGAATCCGTCACTGCCCTCGTCAAGAGCCGCCAGCGGATCAACGACCTGCGGGACCAGCTGGTCGCCGCCGAACGCGACGACAAGCGCGCCTACGTCCAAGCCACGCGGGACGGATGGAGCGCAGACGAACTCAAAAAACTGGGCCTCGAACCCTCGGCGGTAAAACGCCGTCGCGCGGCAAAGCGCTCCACCGGCCCGGACCAGGAAACCGGCCAAGAGGCGCTTACCTCCCTCAGCGAACAGTAACCAGGGCAACCGACACCGCGTCGCACACACGCAACGCCGGCAAAAACGCCACCCAGTAGCTGCACACAAGGGAGGACCGACGTAATGTCGGTCCTCCCTTGTACGTGTGGCACGAGCGGGACAAGAAACGCTATGCACCGCCCCGGCACGTGCACGGACCGGCCGCTTCGCAAAGGGGACCCCACAAAACCGATTTCCTTCGGCAGCGCGGGCCCGTATCCCGGGCCGCGGCGGGCAGGGAGCCGGAGCGCAGGAACCACAGTCTGAACGGCTTCCAGTGGCACAAGAGGACTCCCCGGAGCCGGGACAGGGCAGAGACAATCACAAGCAGCCGGACGGCACCCAAGCAACACCCGCTGCCAGCAGATCATTATGATCCAAGCGGGGGGCACAAAGCTCACCCGGAAGTACTCCAAGGCCATCTCGAGGCGGCCTCGAAAATACCGGATCCAGTCACCCGGAAAAGGTGACGGAAGGTGGCCGCGTATTCCCGGTTCCGGCGGTAGTCTTCAGCGAGGCATCGCCTTTGCTGACCAGGCCCGCGGCGATCCGCTCGGCCGCCCTCGCGTACGCGGCGTCAATGTACGCAATCAGGTCGTCTTCGCGGACCCGCCAGACATCCCCGGCCGCCGTTACTGGGCGGTCCGCAGCCCGCCGGCGCGCACCAGCGCGTAGACGAGACGCTTGCCCGGATTCAGGACCTGCTCTACCTGATCCAGCGTCAGCATCCGCGGGCAGTCCCTGGCTTCATGCGCGGCGTCACCGGTCGCGTTAATGGATAGGCGTGGCTATCGGTTAGGCGTCCTCGCGCCGGTGCTGCAGTTCGTCCATCGTTCGCTGGCCGCGGCGCAGCCCGCCGGCCTTCACCGGAGGCCACGGCTTACCACCGTTGTACTTGCGCTGGCGGCGCTTCACCTCACGCATCGTTGCATAGACGATGAAGTCCGAGACGCTCGCGTCGCCTTCCGCTTCGCCGGTTTCCTGGAACGCGGCCCTGACCTGATCGGCCTGGTCCTCGGTGAAGTACGGGGTGAAAGCCGGGACCTTTTTGGGCTTAGGCACGTGGCTCCCCTGCGCGCGGCGACTGCTCCCCCGACTGCTCTGTGGATTGCTCGGGGGTGATGCGTTGCAGCAGGGCGTCGTGGGCTTCCTGAAGTGCGGCTGCCCGGGCTTCAGCGGCCGCGGTCCGGGTCGCTGCCGTCGCGGCCGCGGCCGTTGCTTCCTGCCCGGCTGCCCGGGCCTGCTCGAGCTGCTCGGCGGTGGCGGCCAGCCGGCGTTCCAGGTCCTCGACCCGGCCCGTGAGTGCCGCGACGGCGGACTCTTTCTCCGTGGTGACGGTGTCGAGGTCAGCGACGAGCTCGGCGACCTCTTCGGTCAGCTCTTTTTTCTCACGAGCCCATTGCTGTTCGGCAGCGGCGTGCCGCTCCTGCGCTGCGGAGGACGCTTCAGCCCAGACCGCCCCGGCCAGGCGTGCGGCCTGCTCGAGGATGGCCGGTGGGGTCGCCGCGACCTGGCCACCGGCGGCCTGCTTCTCCTCGGTCCACTCCTTCAAATAGCGGGTGGCGTCGGCGTTACTGACCCCGGCGGCCGCGCGGACCGTGGACACGGTAGGGCGGCGCTCAGCGCTGATCTGCTCGGCGGCGGCAAAAACCCGGTCTTTAGCACTCGAAGGCACGGCGACATCCTTAAAAAGTAGTAGGAGTAGTAGTAAAACTACTACGCCTACTACGCGGAGCGCAAGATCGTTTTGGGCCCGCGGTGGTGACTGGCGGACGCCCGCGTTTTTGCCGAAGCGGGAGTCGTCGTCGGCGTTAGTCTGCGGCTTCGGCGGCAGCGGCTTCCTGCTGGGCTTTGAGCCGGTCCCGCCACCCGATGCGCGGTGTCTCCTGGTGTGCCGGCTGGTCATCGCGCGTCTGTTCTTTATCCTGGAGTCGGGGTTCCTGGGCCGTGGGTGGCAGCTTGCTTCCTGTAGCCGTGGCAGCTGAATAGCGGAGGGAGATTCCGATTTCGTCGATGTCGAATTCGATGGTGGTGCGCTTTTCGCCCGTTTTTGTTTCGTAGGTGCGGGGCTTGAGCCGCCCCGTGGCGACGACCCGGCTGCCTTTGGTCAGGGACGCGGCGACGTGTTCGGCTGCTTCCCGCCAGACGGTGGAGCGGAGGAACAGCGTGTCGCCGTCCTTCCATTCCTTGCTTTCGGCATCGAACGTTCTGGGGGTGGAAGCGATGGTGAAGTTCGCGACCGCGGCCCCGCCTGCCTGGCGCAGTTCGGGGTCGCTGGTGAGGTTGCCGATCACGGTGGTGGTGGTTTCGCCTGACATGGTTTCGTATCCCTTTTCTGCTGGTTTCGTATGGCGGGTACGGGTCCCGGCACCCCCGGCGGGTGGGGGTGCCGGGTGAGGGTTAAGAGCGGGTTGGATCGGCCTCTGCCATGAGGTCTTCCATTTCAAGGATGTGGCTGCGGCGGAGGATGCGGTCGTCGTAGATTTCGGTGAGCATCGCCCGGTTGGGCATCTCGTAGGACAGCTCGTCGGGGGTGTCGCCGGGCAGTGTGGTCCGGGCGTCGTAGAAGCGTTGTTCCGCTCCCCCGTCGGGTTCCTCCAGAAAGGCCAGCGCGTAGGCGGCGCCGAGGAGTTCGGGGTCCTGTCGGTACTCGTGCTGGACGTCGTGGCGGTCGAAGATCGCGGTGATGGTGTCGGTGCTGATGCTCATGCGGTGGCCCCTTCCCGGGCGTGGTGGTGTTTCATGGCGGCGGTGACGAGTTTGTCGCGGCGCAGGCCGGACCAGTGGTCCTGGTCATCGGTGTTGTTCACGACGACGGGCGCCTGGGAGTAGCCGAGTTCGGCGGTGATGTATTCCAGCGCTGCCGGCACTTCGGTGATGTCAACGGCCGTGTAGGTGATGCCCTTGGAGTCGAAGTAGTCCTTCGTCTTCTCACAGTTGCTGCAGTCGGGCTTGGTGTAGACCGTGTAAGCGGCCGGTGTTGCAGTCATTTTCAGCACCTGGTTTCGTATCAAAAGAGTTTCGTTCGTCGGGCTGACTTGCTGCTTCAATTCTACCAATCATTCAACTGAATGAAAAGCCATTTGGCCGCTTGTTCTAGGGATTTTTTGCATTCGTTTCTGCCGTTTTTGGGTGCTTCGGGGCTGCAAAGGATCCCCTGGTACCAGCGGGGACTGACGGTTGTTGGCACCGCCGGCGACTGCGGTCATTTCCGCAGGTTCCCGCCCGCGGCAGCCCTTGTGCCTGCATCCCGGACCCCTTAGGCGGGGTTGGATGGGCTGCGGGCAATTGGCTTCCCCGATGAACAGATGTGGTCCCTGCCTGAAGAATCCCATGCCCCTTGGGAAGGTGGCGCGGGTCGCGGAGGTCCTGGTCCATGGGAAAGGTGGGGCGTTCTGTAAGCGCAGCACCCGCTGGGCTCGGGAAGACAGTCTGCGCTTTAACCCAAAAAGGAACCGGCGTCGGCCGGCTCCTTTCTGGTTTCTCTGCAAGAAATCTACGGTCAGTCTAGCTGAAATGTTGGCCGTTTTTGCCAGCGTCTTTGCTGTAGCGCGACTCTTGTCTTGGATTCTGGATGGTGCGATTACGGCGGTCCGCCGCTGGTGAATGGATGCTGTGGTTCTCCCTGGACGGCGGACCACCCTACTTCTGAAAGGTTCCGTCCCTGCCTGTGGTGATTGGCTGGGGCCTTGCCGGGCGGCGTTCCGCCCGGCAAGGGGTCTTTATGCCGCTGTTTCGTCCTCGACCGGTTTGCCGCTGTCGATGATGATCTGCTCAGTCTCCGATGCGGTGTAGCCCCAAACAACCAGTTGGTTCAGGTAGTCCCGGTGGGTTTGGGACGGTGAGCGCCACGAGTCCTTTTGGATGGTCTTTTCATAGCCGGCGCAGACCAGCGCAATCAGGCCGAACTCCGGGCGGGCGGTCGTTTTGGCGACGTGGTCCCTGAGCGGGTTCCACGCCCACTGGTTGGATTCCTCGACCTTCGCGCCCACCATGTCAGCTGCCACCTTGCCCTCGTAGCCGCTGGCGGTTTCGGGGTGGTGGGTGATCGCGTGGAGGGTGAAGTACTGCCAGCCCTTGGGGGCCTGCTTCCTTGACAGCAGCGCCTTGACCCATTCGCGGCGGACGGTGGTCGCTGACTGCATCAGCTTGTTGTTCTCGATCAGGGTCTTCCGCTCGGCCTTCTGCTCGTCGGTCATGGGGCCTTTCGGAGCCGAGGACGTGCCGTAGCCGCTGTAGTAGCGGAGGGTGAAGCCCGCGTCTTTCCAACCGGTGACGACGGCGACGGCGGAGTGCTGGCCGCGATAGTCCGTCTCGATGTAGACGGCGTTTCCGTCCTCATCGGTGGCCGGTTCCCCATCTGCCCTTTTCAGGGACGTGACGCGGAGGGTTTCGCTGTCCTCCCCGTACCCGCATTCGGGAACAACGATGGTTCCCGCTGCTTCCAGCTCTGCGGTGAAGGCAGCCAGCGCGGCGGCGCGGTCGCGCTTGTCACGCAGCTGCTGGGCGACGTGCAGGAGCATGTCAGGTTCGTCCATGATGACCGATTCAAGCTCGGCGGTCGCTTCCTCGTCCGCATCAAATTCGGCCAGAATGAGGGCTTCTTCGATCGTGTATCCCTTGCCCAGGGCGGCGGCTCCGGTCTCGGTGGACTTGGCCTTGAGGGCGGACTCGACGGTGGTCTTGGTCCGTCCGGTCTTCTTGGCGATCGCGGCCGCCGAGACACCGATCAGGGAAAGCTGGTGGTAGGCGTCGGCCTCGTCAGCTTCGCTCAGTTCGGCGCGCTGGATGTTCTCCACTACCTGGGTGACGATGCGCTCGGCCTCCTCGGGGGACTCGATGATCATGACCGGGATCAGGGGCCGTCCGGCTTGTACAGCGGCGCGGGTCCGGCGCTGGCCCATCAGGACGTGCAGGGTGCCGTCCTCCTTGCGGTGGGCAATCACGGGTTCCATCACACCGTGTTCTTTGATGCTGGCAACGAAATCAGCGGTCAGGGCCGCGTCTTTCCGGACGTTAATATCGACGGTCAGGGTTGCCGGATCGAGCATTTCAAGCGTGGGCGTTGCTGTCATGGTTTTTGTCCTTGCAGAGACGTGGGGTGTGGGGCGGTAGGTGACCGGCCAGCTTCCCCTCTCCCCCGACGCTTCTATGTCTGTCAAGCGGGTGAAAACGGGTGCCGACGCGGTCCGTGGTGACCGGCCAGCTTCCCCTCTCCCCCCCGTTGTTGTTTTGGCTGCTGGCGAAGCTTGCGGAGCTGTGACCGACGGAGGCCTGTCTACCCGTGAGGGCAAGGGGCGGGAAATTCCCGGAGGAAATCAGCGACGAAGGAGCGCCGCAGGGAAATTCCCGCGCCGCAGGCCCCGACGAAGGAGGG